>CAZMTL010000001.1:0-132507 GCA_964569575.1 uncultured Gammaproteobacteria bacterium
GATACCAAAGATGGTGGCGCGAGTGTGCGTGAAGACGAATGGACTGGCGGCGAGGAGAGCTATTCGCTCGAGGAAAATAATGGAGTCACGACACTTACAAACGCCACCGACATCCCGCCGTCGCAGGAAGAATTAATGGCCGTTCGCATTCCTCGAGCACTCGAGCGGATTCGGGAATTGGCGGAAGAATTTGTTTAGTCGCTTTTCGAGATAATCTCTATTTATGAAAAATCAAACGGGTTCGAACAAAGAACATCGAGTTTACAGCATGAGTTTTGCCAGTGTGTACGTTCTTTATATTCAGAAAGCTGAGAAAAAAGGGCGAACGAAGGATGAGGTTGATCAAATTATTTGTTGGTTGACTGGCTATACGCAGAAACAGCTGGATTCGCAGGTGAAGAAGAAGGTTGACTTTAAGACGTTCTTTAAAGAAGCGCCGAAGAAGAATCCCAAGCGAAAATTGATTAACGGAATTATCTGCGGAGTTCGTATTGAAGAAATTGAAGAACCGTTGATGCGCGAAATTCGGTATTTGGACAAGTTGATTGATGAGTTGGCGAGAGGAAGAGCGATGGAAAAGATTTTGCGAACATAATTATGAAAGAACGACATAAATCGATTGCTGCCGTTTATTTGATTTTAAAACAAGAGTCGCGTGTTTTGTTGTTGAAACGTTTCAATACCGGGTATTGTGATGATCAATATGGACTTCCTTCAGGCCATGTTGAGAAGGATGAATCAATTATTGATGCAATGGTTCGAGAAGCTTCCGAAGAAATCGGTGTCGTGATTCGTTCTGCTGATTTACGGTTAGCTCACATACGGGACCGAAGCAGCGACGACGGTCATCGCATTGACTTCTTTTTTACCTGCGAACGCTGGTCAGGAGAACTTGTTAATGCCGAACCTCATAAGTGTAGTGATCTGCGTTGGTTTGGACGCGATCAGCTGCCCAAGGATATTATCTCGTATATTCAACAAGTTTTAGATCAGATTGATGCTGGCCATATTTATAGCTTGGAAAATTGGTAGTTTGATTCATTCGCTTCATGCTCTTCCCCGAACTTCAAGGCAAACGTTTTAGTTCTACCGACCTCGATCGTGAGGCGCGTGAGTTGGGGTTGGGTGAGGAGAACGCGTTGCTTGATCCGGAGATGTGCCAGAAGTTTGTTGAGGACTGTCATCGGCGGTACAAGACGGATTTTTCTTACGGTGGTTGGTTGGAATTGCGCAGTACGCTTTGGCGAGGGAGTTATTTGGACGAAGCCGAGCATTACGTTCATCTTGGCATTGATTTTAACGTTCCTGCCGGAACTGCAGTCGCTGCACCTCGGGCGTGCTTGGTGATTCGTATTGATAATGATTTCCCCGATGTCTACGGCTGGGGAAATCGGATTATTGTGCATGATGCCGAAATGAATGTGATGGTTATTTACGCTCATCTCGACACGCCTACCGGAGTGAAGGTTGGTGATTCGCTAAAGCCTGGGCAAGTTTTTGCTCGTGTCGGTGATGCCTCAAAAAACGGCGGATGGTTTCCGCATTTGCATGTGCAGCTTGTTGTGCCGGAACAGTATGAACGGCTTCTTCAGAATGATCTTCGGGACTTGGACGGGTACGGACATATTCGAGATATCGAGATGCTAAAGATCTACTTTCCGGACCCGCTTGAGTATTTGGGTGATCGTTTTTAATTCGGTACCCTTTTGTCGTTACTCTGTTCCTTGATATTTTCCTACATACTTCTCGAACAAAAACTTGATTCGCGCTTCCGATCCTGCAGCTTGAACGTATTGCCAAAAATTACTTTCCACCAATGCATCCCAGGTGAGTTCTTGTCCGTATTCATCCTCGTAATCTACAAATGCAAATCCTTCCATTATCGCTATTTCAACCAAGTTTGCAATTTGATTCTTTTCTTTGCTGGTCAGATTCGCTAGATCTACCCTTCCGTCCGATTCTTTAATGGACCTATCTATTTTACTGCTAAAAACACAAAATATTACTCGATCGATCACTTCTGACAATTCTTCAGGTGAGTCGATTACGCCGTGTTCGGACAATCTATGCATTAAATGAATATATTCACTCAATTCAAAACGTCTTAATTCTTTAAAATCTTCTTCGTTCATTCTGTCCGGATCTTTCTTGAAGGCAAGGAATATTTCTCGTATTTTGTCCGCTTCGTGTTTTGGCAGCTTTTTAGTTATAGCTAAGTATTCCAGATCTCGTAAGTCATCTAGTCGTCCACGAAAGTTTTGTGTAACATCATATAAATTTTCGGCACTTTGCACCACATCTTCGCCAAATTTATTTTTGAGTAATTTGTGGACGTGTCTGTATTGAGAAGGTTGCAGCACCGTCAGTGCAGCGTGAACAAATTCATGCGCGTCTTCGGAAATTTTTGACGCAGTTGTAAGTGCTTTTTTCGCATGTTCCATCGAGGAAATAAATGCAGATACAATCCGTTCGCTTAGCTCAGCTTCGCCCATCTCGCGTAATTCTTTGACCACTGTTTGTATGTGGACTCCGGCCGTTGCTATTCGATTCGAGATGGTTCGCATTCTTTTGTGACCCCATTCGCTCTCATCATGCCGAAGCGTTGAAAAAAATTCTTTTAAACTTGTTGCGTCATTCCAAAATCCCTTTTTTTCTGTATTTCTTATTTCTGCAAGCAACTCTTCTTTTATACCATCTAAAAATTCGCGAGCGGAAGGCGTTCGCTTATCTTCGAATAGAATACCGAGCGCTTGAAGTTGTTGCACTCTTTTACTAGTATCGCGAAGCATTTCGAGCTTTCTTACTGGATTCGTTGTCCTAAGTTCAGAACCATCCACTATATTGTGTATTGATTCGTGGAGTCGAGTTGCTTCAGTATGGTTCGATATTTTTATTATGCTAATCGGCGTTTCTCCAAAGTGTACGCCAAATGTGTCACAACCTTCTTCCACCGCTAACTCATCGTGTGTATAAATATAAATATTCACAGCATCAAACTCTACTGCTTCGATTTTTATATCCATTTCGCGTACAGGTTGAAGAATGTCTTTAGGATCTTTTTTGCTTGTTTTTACCGATTCAACGTATTGAGCCTTTAGTTTTAAATTATTTATAATATTGTAAATCCCTAACAGATGCGCCCAGCTTTGATCTTTTTTTATTTCATATAATCGATCTAGCTCATCCTGCTTCTTTTGCCAGACTAACTGATCTTCTTCAGTTGTTGGCACACTATTTGCTTTCTCAGAAAAATCACTAGTATCGTCGTCTAGGAGGTCGTAAAGATCACCTGCATCGTATGCGTGTAGTTCACTTTCAAGTTTCGCGATCTCTTTACCCGCCGCGAGGTATCTTTCGAGTTCATTTTTTGATTTTTCAGGTAGTTTATTTAAAAGCACTTCAAATTGTTTATCCAAATTTATTCCTACTTCTTTAGCTGAACTATCCGGCGGAATGTTTTTTACAAATTCAATAAACTCCTGAGCCATATTTACCTTTTGTTCAAGTTCGCTTTCCAGAGTCTCCTTCCGCTCTCTCCAGTCCCTTCCTGCCTCATTCACTCTACCCATCATCTGTTCACGTCGTAGTTCTTTCATATCGGCTATTATAACAATTGTTGGGGAAATGCTGTTTTTTTATCCACATTGTTCTGTGATTTTTTAAGCGTGTTCAGAATTTAAGCGATCATGAATCGTGGCCATAGTATTGATTCATCTGTGTTACACTATCTGTATTATTCTCCAACTTCATTTTATGCGATTATTACCAGTTCTTGTGGCTACTTCCCTTCTTGTTCCCGCCCAGCTTTTTGCGGCACCGCCTACGACTGTTGGACGGATTTTGCTCGATGTTGAGCAGAGTGGTGAAGCTTGGTATGTGGACCCGGTTGCGGAAGAGCGTTTTTATTTGCGGAATGGGAATGCAGCGTACCAAGCGCTCCGTAATTTTGGGCTTGGGATTACGAATACAGATTTAGCGAAGATTCCGGTTGGGTTCGAGGATCGGTTTGATGAAGTTGATTCTGACAATGATGGGATTGCGGATAAGTTGGAAGAAGGATTGGGTACAAATCCAAATAACCGAGACTCGGACGGTGACGGATTTTCGGATCGCGAAGAAGTTGCTGCTGGGTATAATCCGAACGGACCTGGGGCGTTGAGCGTTGATTCTACTTTGGTTAATAAACTGCGAGGGCGCATTTTGTTGCAAGTTGAAGAGCGCGGACAGGCTTGGTATGTGCACCCTGTTGATGGAAGACGTTATTATATGAGCGATGGCGAAGCGGCGTACCAAATTATGCGCTACTTGAGTCTTGGGATTACTTCACAAAACCTAGCAACAATTCCATTGCGATCTCGACAAGTTGATTGCGCCGATAGTCGAGATTGTTTTATCGGAATGGTGCAAACGGGAGTTTCTGCAAAAGTGCGCATGTTTGACGAGTTTACGTTTATTGTAAACCAGAAGGTTCGTTCTACGGCTGAATACATTCCGGGTGAAGATGGAGAATTTACTATTGTTACAAACATTTCAGAGCGAACTATTACGTATACCGATTCGCAACGACAGAAATTGAAAGACGAGGAAGGCTTGAATGACGTTCAGATCGCAGAGCGAGAACGCAAAAATTCACTTGCGCCAAACATGTTTGAAGTTTCTACGTGTGTCTACCAGTCGGATGAGCTCGAGCACGTCTTAGACAACATCAAATTCTTCAACGATGAAGAAGAGATACTTCGTATCGACACCAGAGTTGGGCAGTGTGACTTTGAACTGCTTAATAAATAGGATTTGATTGTTCATTACCTGACCTAATTTGGATATGAAAAAATTACTGACTGCGTTTGTTGTTTGTTTTGTACTCATCGTGCTTGTTGCCTTACTTGCTCCTCATTCTGATCCTTCGTTTACGGAAGCTACGGGTATTTCTTTCGAAACCCATGAGTCCGGAGCGAATGTGCTTTTGATCGCTTCTGAAAGCTATGCGGAACGTGAAGGCTTGTTAGATGGGGATGTCGTTGCCGATACAAAAAGTGATGTGACGTTACCGTTATGTAACGGTGTTGGCGATGATGTTGCGCTCACGGTTTTACGAAATGGTGAAGAGATCGAGGTTGTATTGCGTGATGTTCCTAAAATGGATTGTGCCTAGACCTAATAGCCCGTAGGCGTTGGTTGATTTGCTCATTTCTCCTTCTCGTGTTCTACTAGATAAAACTTCGGGGGTTGAGATGAACGATGAACTACGGAGTTTGACTGCTTCGAGTGCTTCGAAGCGCCCGCGTCGTGTTCGGCCGCGGTGGTATCGGGTCGATCACGAAGGGTTTTTGGCCATTCGTAAGCCGACCATCCTGTGCTATTCCCCTCCTGTCAACTTGGACGAGACTGATGAGTTCGATCGGTGGCTTGCAGAACAAATCGCTCGCGACGCGTACGATTTGGAGATGGAGATTCGTTCGGAAGAATCGGCTTGGTCGAAATACCTGCTTGAAGCGGGATCGCTCGAACCGGCAGTCGAACGAGAACTCGGTCCCGAGCCACAGCCCGCGCACGAGGACACCATCCTCTCGCGATTTTGGCAGTGGGTCCTTCGTCTCATTCCCTAGCGCACTCCAACGATCGTGCTCGGGACGTCACGGTGATCCGTGGCGTTTTTTTCTTTTTGCACACTCTTTAGGTCATTATTGGAATATCGTCGCTGGTTCGTTATACTGATTCTATTATTCAATCAATCCATTTTATGAAAAGCATTCTAAATCCTTATGTCAGCTTTAAAGACAATGCAAAGGAAGCGATGGAGTTTTATCATGGGATTTTTGGAGGTGAATTGACCATGAGTACGTTTAAAGAAGGTGGCATGTCGAACGATCCGGCGATCGACAACAATATTATGCATGCCATGTTGGTGACCGAGAGTGATTTTAAGTTGATGGCTTCGGACACGCCTCCGGGAATGGAATACACGCCTGGTGCAAATATTTCGATTTCGCTCAGCGGTGACGACGACGCAGAGCTGCGTGGGTATTGGGAAGCGCTCGTTGAAGGTGGTACCGTTATCCTTCCATTCGAAATGGCTCCTTGGGGTGACTTCTTCGGAATGCTGACGGATAAGTTTGGCATTTCGTGGATGGTGAATATTTCGCCGAAGAAGTAACTTTGTAAATTCGTTTAATCTATGTCAAAAATCACTCTACAAACTACCATCAACTCACCTATCGAAACCGTCTGGCGAACGTGGACGTTGCCGGAACATATTACGAAATGGGCTTTTGCTTCGGATGAATGGGAATCACCTTGGGCAGAGAATGACGTGCGCGAAGGTGGAAAATTTGTCACACGCATGCAAGCGAAGGACGGAAGTGCTGGATTTAATTTTGGTGGAACTTATACGGCTGTAAAAAATCACGAATTAATCGAGTACACGATGGACGATGGACGTACGGTTTCGATTCGCTTTGCGCCGACCGATAGCGGAACCGAACTTGTGCAAACATTTGATGCAGAAAAAGAAAATCCCGAAGAGATGCAACGACAAGGATGGCAGGCTATTTTGGACAATTATAAAAAGTATGTCGAAGCTCTTTAATTCTGCTAGGTTAGTAATTTTAAAGAGTTCCGTCGCAGAACTGTATGAGGCACGTTCGTCAGAACGCTCTCCGTGGGCAGACTGGATGTATCAGCACCATATTTTTCTTGTTGCAGACGAGGCGGCCAGGTTAGCTGAACGCTTCTCTGCTGATTCCGAGATTGTTCAGGCAGCTGCTTTATTACACGACATCGCAGACGCAGTGATGAGTAGGTTTGATTCTGATCATGCATCGGTTACTGATAAAATCGCGAATGATCTTTTGACTAAAGCGGGTTTTAGCATTGATGAAATCTCAACTATTGTTGGCGATGCGATTCGATTTCATAGTTGTCGAGACGGTCTGGTTCCTCGGAGCTTGGAAGGTCGAGTAATGGCTACCGCTGATGCGGTCATCCATATTACTTCTGATTTTTATCCGCACGGACTTCAATCCATGCGAGAAGACGGCGCTTCGAATGAAGAACTTCTGACATGGGCTTTACCGAAGCTTGAACGCGATTTTCGCGATAAGATACTTTTTCCTGCGGTCCGAAACGAAGTTGAAGTAGATTATCGACGTGCAAAACAATTCATTACTACGTTTTAGTATGAAGAAAACCTGCTCTCGCGGACACGAGTATGTTAAGACCAGCGATTGTCCGGTTTGTCCGAAGTGTTGGTCGGGTTACTACAAGAAGAAGGCTGAGGAGCGTTTTCCGGTAAAGCTCAGCGCGCCGGCGCTCCGCGCGTTGTTGCACGAAGGGATTGATTCGGTGAAGAAGTTGTCGAAGTATTCTGAGAAGGAAATTCTCGCATTACATGGAATGGGCCCAGGATCGTTGCCGGCTTTGCGGAAGGCGCTGAAGGAGGTTGGGATGAGTTTCAAAAAGTAGTCTCTAAACAGAGACTACTTTTTCTTTCGATCGATTAAATGTTGCTTTTCATTCTTGGGCAGTTTCTTGATGCGACTTTCTTCTTTACTCGCCTCACTCCTCCCTTTCACTTCCTGGTTCCATACTATTTTCACCGGCAACCGAGCACGAGTGTACTTGGATGCCTTGCCCGAATTATGCAAGGCTAGTCGCTTTGCTAAATCGTTCGTAATGCCCGTGTACAGTGTACCGTCGGCGCATTTTAGGATGTAGACGTGCCAGGGATTCATGAAAGTAGTTTATCATGATAGTCTATTGCCATGTCTAAACCTCTTCTTTCGGTAAAAAATGTCAGTAAATCGTTTGATCGGCAGGTGGTGCTGGATCGGGTTTCTTTTCAGGTTTCGGAAGGTCAGAAGATTGCGTTGATTGGGCGGAATGGGGCTGGGAAATCGACATTGTTGAAGATTTTGATGGATCAATTGGCGGCCGATGAAGGCGAGGTTCAGTTTTATGATTGGACGCATGTTGGGATGATTGCGCAGAATGAAGTGTTGCCGGGCGATGTTTCGACGCAGGCTTTTTTGGAACAGCGAAGTGGAAAGCCGGAATGGACGGTGAAGAAGATGGCGTCGAAGTTTGGGTTGCGGGATGAGTATTTGGAGAAAGCTCCGGATCAACTTTCGGGTGGGTATCAGATGCGCGTGAAGTTAGTGGCGATGTTTTTGCTCGAACCGAACTTGTTGTTTTTGGACGAACCGGTGAACTATCTGGATTTGCAAACGTTGCTATTACTCGAATCTGTACTGCATGATTACCGTGGCAGTTTCGTACTGGTGGCGCACGACAGAACATTCTTGCAGAACACATGTGATATTACGTACGAAATTGAGCGAGGAAAATTGACGACGTTTCCGCAGAAGGTTGAAGAATTTCTTGCGTGGAAAGCGGAACAGATTCAGTTTGCGCAGCGCACGAATAAACGGTTGGCGAAAGAGATTAAGCATACGCAAAAATTCGTGGATCGGTTTCGGTTTAAAGCGAGCTTGGCTTCTCGCGCGCAAAATAAGATTAAACATATTGGTCGTTTGCGGGGTCAGATTATGGACGTGCAGGCGGATTTGGCAAAAACACGCATCACTATTCCCTGCCCTGTTTCGCATGCGGGTATTGCGATTCGTGTTGAAGGACTCGCGATTGGGTACGCAACGCCGATTGCGAAGAACATTTCACTTACACTTAATCGGGGTGAAAAAGTGGTGATCGCTGGCGAGAACGGGCGTGGGAAATCGACGTTTTTAAAAACGCTTGTCGAGAAAATTCCTGCGCTCGACGGCACGGTAAAGTGGTGGAAGCATGCGAAGATTGGGTATTATGACCAGTTAACGAGTAAGGCATTGAAGGATTCGGACACCGTCCTTAGTCACCTGACTCAATCTGCTCCGCACGAAACTTCTGCTCAACAGATTTTGATGATGGCGGGAAATTTTCTGTTTCGTGGAGATGATTTAGATAAGAAGGTTGTTGTGCTGTCTGGTGGTGAGCGCGCGCGGTTGGCGTTGGCGGGCATTCTTCTTCAAAACGCAAACGTGTTGATTTTGGACGAACCAACAAACCACTTGGATGTTGAAACTGCCGATGCGCTCGCACTTGCGTTGAAGGAATATGCGGGAACGATCTTGTTTGTTTCGCATGCTCGTACATTCGTTTCTGCTATTGCGGATCGCGTGTTTGAAGTGAAGGAAGGTGGCGTGAAAGAGTATTTGGGTGACTATGGCGCGTATGTTGAATACTTGGCGGATTTGGCCGAAGTCGAGGCGCGTGAAGAGGTAAGCGGAGAGCCGAGCGCCGCGACAACAAATGAAGCAAGACGCGAAACGCACGCGTTGATTCGTGAATGTCAGCGAAATGTGACACGAGTTGAAAAACGGATGGCGGAGCTGGAAAAAGAAAAGAGCTCCATCTTGCAATACTTTTTTGACAATCCAACCGATTACGCACCCGCAAAAGCTCAACGAATGGAAGAAGTGAAGGACGAATTAGCGGAAGTGGAAAATGAATGGATGAAATTGCAGGAGAAGATTTTGGAATATCGAAAAGAATTAGAAACCTAGCCCCGCTAGGTCTCTTTTTTGCTCTACTGATTACATTGACAAATCAGCTTAAATTAGCTATATTTGTAACTTGCTTATGAATGCTTCTGACATCATCTTTTATTTCTTCCTGTTTTTCCAAATCTTCGTTCAGATGACGTTTTTACTGTACCTTCTCGAAAGTATTGAACAGGATTCTTCAACTGTAAATCCAATTTGGTTGCCAACTGTTTCGATTATTGTTCCTGGGTTTAATGAACAGAACACCATCCGCAAAACGATTCTTTCGTTGCTTGCGCTCGAATATCCAAAAAATCTTCTTCAAATTATCGCTGTTGATGACGGAAGCACCGATGCGACTTGGCAGGTTTTGCAAGAATTCAGTCAGAATCCACGAGTCCTTTTGTTGCAGAAACCAAACGAAGGAAGTAAGTATCGCGCGCTTAATTTTGGACTTCAACATGTGACTGGCGAAATTGTAGGATGCTTGGATGCGGATTCTCGAGTCGACAGCCACGCGCTTACACATTCGGTTGCGCAATTTTCGGACAAATCCGTTGGTGCGGTTGTTCCCACAATTATTATTGATCACCCAAAAGGCTTTTATCAACGCATGCAGAAAGTTGAGTACGAAATCGGTGCCGCGTTGCGACGTGCGTTTGCTCAGATGAATGCACTTTATATTACACCTGGTCCTTTTTCGCTTTTTCGATCTTCTATTTTGAAAGAACTGAATGGCTACGCATTTGCGCATCATACCGAAGATCTCGACATCGCCTTACGATTACACCAGCACGGTTGGCGCATTGTTCATTCGAGAAATTCGTTTGTGTATACCGTTGCTCCAAACACATTCAACACGTTGTTAAAACAACGTGTTCGATGGCTTACTGGTTTTTTGCGTAACATGATGGATTACAAACAGATGTTGTTTGCGAAAAAGCATGGATCACTTGGTTTTTTTGTTCTGCCTTACGCCCTTTTTAGCATTGTGTCGTTTTTGTATCTCGCTCCAACTTCCGTGTACCAGCTTCTTCAAATCAGTATTTGGGAACGGCAGATTCAAAATTTTCTGAACTTTATTAACGGCGCAGCGCCGGCGCTCTATTTTAGTCCTTCGATGTTGACTGTGTTGTTTTCTGGTCCATTCGTTTTCCTTCTTCTCTTTTTGTCGATCGGTAGAACGATGACAGGCAAACGACTGCTTAGCTTAGATATTGTTACAATTGTCGTTTACCCTGTGTTTGCTGCAATTTGGTCGATTAAATCGATTGCAGACGTTGTTTTTTCTCGTAAAACACCATGGAGATAATATGAAAATTCAAAATTACATTTTTGCGGGCGTGATCACTTCGCTGATGTTTTTAGCGGCTTTTGTTCTTACTGACGAATTGCATGAACAACAAGTCATTGATATTTCGGGTATTCGAACCGATTTATCACTCTCGCTTGTGGATCAAGAAATGCAGGCGGATTTACTTAGCGCTGCTTCTTGCGACAACCATGCGTTGTTCGACGAACAGTTGAACGAACTTGGTTCGCGTATTTCGGTTTTGGAATCGCAGCGCGGGTGGAGTGACGAAGGTGTCCAACAATTAAAGAAAGATTACACCCTGCTCCAGATGCGCGACTACCTTGCATTGCTTGAACGCAATGAACGGTGTTCAGTTACAGATCCGGTTGAGTATTTTGTTGCCTTTGTTCGACATGACGAATGCGAAGATTGTTCAGACACTTGGCAGATGCTTTGGACTTACAAACAACTCAAGCCGACGACCAAGGTGTATATTTTTGATGTGGACGTGTCGCTTGCCTCTATGCAAACGTTGATGAATTCATTTGCCGTTACAAAAGATCAAACCCCCGTTATTTTGCAAAATGGAGAAATCATTTCTAACGACGAGCTACTTGCACTGATACGCACTGCCGAAAATCCACCAACAGAAGCGCCGATTGAATCAGACGATTCAACGCGTTAGTTATCCACTTTACACGTACCGGAAACGACCGTACAATTCATCTACACACATTCAATAAAATGCACGTATTCATTGTTTGAATTCGTGTATTTTTTTCTCTTTATTATGAAAGATTTGCTCAAAACATACTTTGGCTACGACGAATTTCGTCCGTTGCAAGAAAAGATTATTCGCCGCGTTGTGGGCGGTGAAGATGCTTTGGTTTTGATGCCGACCGGTGGCGGAAAATCACTCTGCTATCAATTGCCTGCGCTTCAGCTGCCAGGCATGACTATTGTGGTGTCGCCGCTTATTTCTTTAATGAAAGATCAGGTGGACGCTCTTCGACAGAATGGAATTGATGCGGCGTATTTGAATAGCACACTCGACGAGCAGGAGGCGTGGGATATTCGACGTCACTGTAAGGAGGGTCATATTAAGTTGCTGTATGTTTCTCCAGAACGTTTAGCGAATGAAGGGTTTCGACAATTTTTGCTTCAACTAGACATTAGCCTGATCGCGATCGACGAAGCGCATTGTATTTCGGAATGGGGTCACGATTTTCGGCCAGATTATCGAAATTTGAAGCAAGTTCGCGCACTATTCCCCGGCGTTCCGCTAGTGGCATTGACCGCAACGGCTACACCGCGCGTTCAACGCGACATCCAGGCACAACTTCGTTTGGATGATGCAAGTGTTTTTCTTTCTAGTTTTAACCGGCCAAATTTGAAATACAGCGTTATCCCACGCGAGTCCGGAATTAAGCAGGTGGTTCGTCTTCTTGATAGCTACAAAGATCAACCTGTGATCATTTACGCATTTTCACGAAAACAAACCGAGAAGTTAACCGAAGATCTGCGCGCGAATGGATTTGATGCACTTTCGTATCATGCAGGGCTTTCAGCAAAGGCGCGACAGGACGCTCAGGAAAAGTTTTTGCGTGACAAGGTAGACATTATTGTGGCAACCATTGCGTTCGGCATGGGAATCGATAAGCCCGATGTACGCTTGGTCATTCATTATAATTTACCGAAATCGGTTGAGTCGTACTACCAGGAAACTGGGCGTGCAGGTCGCGACGGATTGGCGAGCGAATGCGTTTTACTTTACTCATACGGCGACAAAAGTAAGCAGGATTATTTTATTGGTTTGATGAATTCGGAAGAAGAACAGCAGCATGCGAAGCAGAAGCTTGGTCAGATTGTTGAGTTTGCCGAACATTCACGTTGTCGACGACGGTACTTGTTAGAATATTTTAACGAGAAGTGGACTGAAGAAAATTGTAAGAATTGCGACGTGTGTTTAACCGGGAAGGAATCGCACGATGCAACTGCGGAAGCACGCGAAATTGTGAATGCGGTTTTGCAAACGGGTGAACGATTTGGTGCAACGCATATTGTTCATGTGTTACGTGGCTCGCAGGCAAAGAAAATTGTCGAATGGAAACACAATACACTTCCCTTCCATGGCGCGCTGAAGAAGCATTCTGATAAAGCTATTCAGCATATTATTCGACAACTATTGTTCAAGAATATTTTACAAAAATCACCAGGTGATTACCCGGTACTTGGCGTTACTTACGAAGGAAAACGGTTGATCGATTCAGGTCTGCAGATTTTGATTTCGGAACCACCTCGCGTTTCCGAACATCGTTCAGCCAAGCAGTACAGCAGTGTTTCGTATAATGAAGTGTTGTTTAACGTTCTTCGAGATTTGCGAAAAGAGTTAGCGGATGAACGGCGAGTGCCTCCGTTTATGATTTTTGGAAATAAAGCATTGCAAGAAATGGCGGCGCAGTTACCTACTACCGAACAGGAGTTTTTGGATATTTCTGGGGTTGGGAAGAAAAAGTTGGAAGAATTTGGAGACGTGTTCCTCTCTACCATTTCACGACATGTGCAGAGTGGGTAATTTGAATATACGACCTCTCACCCTCGTCATCCCGAACTTGATCCCCGGCGCTGAAGGCCGGACAGGCTGGGATCCATCGATTTTCGAATACTCTTTCCCATTCTTCAAACAAAAAATCGCCCGAAGGCGATGTTTTTGTTACTTGGCTGCCATCATTGCGTCGATAGCGTCCAGTAGTTCGTCCATTTTTTCATTTAGCATTCGAAGTTGCTTTACAACATCTTCGTTACCACCACCGTGACTTGGTCGTGATGATCGTTCGAAACGATCGTCTCCACCGAACGAACGAGCTGAATCGTTTCCTTCTCGTCGGAAGCAGTCGCTGCAGTGAACTGGCTTTCGACCATTTGGCTTGAATGGTACTCGGCAATCTGCTCCACATGCTGCACAAACAGCTTCGAACATTTCCGAACGTCGGTCGTCTCGCTTGTCTTGACCGTATCCACCTTCAAAACGCTTATTAAATCCGCCTTTCTTCTTTCCAAACCCACCCTTCTTCTTAAAATCGAACGCCATATAAATAAACACTCGTTAATCGCGCGACAACGCCACGCACCTCCTTAATTCGTTGCCTGTCATCAGGCGCGAGAGGAAGCAGAATGTATACCATGCTTTTCAAAAAATAGCTAGTGCTAGACATTATTGCCATTCGCTTACGCCGTCATTTCTGATACACTGTTTCTATTATGAAATATCTTCCCGTTCGATTGCTCTTGATTGTTGGCGCAGGCTTCTTTCTTTTTGAGGCAGCACTGCACCTGCTTGGTCTGCCTATTTTGCAGCACGACAAAATCTTTCTCTTCACCCACGATCGATATATCGGTATCTACGCATTAACCATGTGCGCCATAATGTCACTGACTGCTTTCGATATTGAACGTTATCGTGTATTTTTTTGGGTAATCATGACCAGCGTCTTGCTCGGCATCGGTAATGCTATGTTTATCGCGCGCGCCGGTGGTTATAGAGTTCTTTTTCCTCCAGCACAAACTGTTGACGGACAACTTTCTCTTCTCGGCGTTGGAGCCATTGTATGGTACCTGCTTCTGCTTATCAGCTACTTTGTACTTCGTCCAACATCCAAAACAGACTAGCGCATTTTGACCAAATTACTTTAGCCGCCCTGTTTTTTTATCGACATTTTTATTAATGAATTTTTGCAAATCCTTGTCATCTTCTTTTAACGGCACCAACATCACCCACGGTTTTCCGTGCCGTGATAGGATGACATTTTCCTGGCGATAGTGGATTTGGTCGATTACATCACTTACTACTTTTCTAAACTCGGACACGCTGAATACTTTCATATTTTTGTTTTATATTAGCAGTATATTAAAGTTATACACTTTGTCAAATTTGTACAAATTGTAAATTTAGTATATAATTTATTTGTAACTTACATAACCATACTATTTATGAATAACCAATCAGGGACATCTCAAAAATGGGAAGGGCGATGGGATCAGCTTACCGGTAAAGTGAAGCAGGTTTGGTCGGATATTACTGACGACGATCTCAAAAAAGCCGAGGGTAAGTACGAAGAAACAATCGGGATGATTAAAGAGAAGACTGGCAAAACCCGAGAAGAGATCGAACAAAAACTAAACGAAATGGAGAGTTAGTCACTCCCTATTTAAAACAGAAGCTGTCTTTTTCAAGACGGCTTCTGTTTTTTTGTAGATTATTACTGCAAACGAATCAATCACTACTTGTCTGTAAATAGTTCTTTGATAAAGATAGCTACACTTTGCTTGTATTCGGCTTGCTTTGCTCGCACAGCAGCATTGTAGTCTTCTTCACTTTCTCCTTCTTCTCTTTCGACGCGAATGTTCTGGTCAATCCAAGTACTTGCCCTTTCCATCAATTCATCGGGAGAATAATTTCGTTCTCCGCTATTTGGGAACACTTCTTTGTACATTTCCGTAGCGTCGTTGGTGGGATGGTCGACAATGCTCGATACCACCAAAGTCCCGCGCTCTGCAACTTTTCCAGGCAGTTTCTTGATTCGATCAAAAAAGTCAGCTTCCGGTCTAATGATCCTTGGAGATTCGTGGCTTTTTACCATAGAGTTTGATTATACTATTGTTCTTTCTTTGATATACTAACATAGAGTATGAAATCTTCCGATTCCTCGAGCATTAACCGTGTTAGAAGACTGGTTGCAGTGCTGTTTCCACTTGGAATGGCGCTCGTCTTTTTACAAGCATTAATATTTCCGACCCAGCGTGCTGAATGGATTTATTCTGGAGCATTTTTGATTTTTCTTTTTGAGTTTCTTGCCGTGTTTGCTGCCGTTGTGCCATATCGCCTGCGTGCTCGACTTCAGCATTCACGCGCATCACTCTTTTCTCGACTGTACGTTTCTCAGTCAGAACTTATCATGCTTTTTATCGTTTGTGCTTTGGCGATTCTTGTTGCCGTTGCTCTTGATGGACCAATTATTCTTCTCTTTTTCTTTCTTTCGCTGTTTCAAAAATTGTTTTCTTCGAAACGCACCGAATCGGCTGAAGTTGATTGGATTGTTCCAGCGCTTCTCTACATCCTCACCATCTTCGTCGTCTCCTCAATTTCGAGTGAGTTCATCGCTTCGCTATTTCCTTTGCCCGATTCGGTTATCGCTCAGCGACCAGTGAATCAGGGCGGGACTTTCACCGATACGCCTCAATTAATTTTGACTTGGGGAATTCTGTATTTTTCACTCATGACTCTGTACCAATGTTTTAAAGTTTCCGTAGATGCATTTTTGATGCGTGAAAAGCGGACAACTTTAACATCCGGCGTATAAGTATTTACCAATTATATGAAGAAGAAACTGAAATTGATCTCTTGGAACGTAAATGGTTTGCGGGCTGTGATGCGGAAGAATGCATTTGTACCGTTTGTAACGGAGCACGATCCGGATATTTTGTGCCTGCAAGAAACGAAAGCGATGCAAGGTCAGGCCGAGATTGATTTACCGCAATACGAAGAGATTTGGAATTCGGCGGAGAAGAAGGGATATTCAGGGACAGCTATTTTTACAAAGATCAAGCCGTTGTCGATTATTTATGGCATTCCGGATGCGGATGAAACTTTTCTGGATTCGTTTGGTGATTCGCGAACCGAAGGCCGTGTTATTTCTGCCGAGTTTGAGGATTTTTATTTAGTAAACGTGTACACGCCTAATTCGAAACGAGCGCTCGAGCGTTTGGATTATCGTCACAGCGTTTGGGATGCTGCATTTTTGCAGCATATTAAAAATCTGGAGAAAAAGAAACCGGTGATTTTTTGTGGAGACTTGAATGTGGCGCACAAGGAAATTGATCTTGCGCGGCCGGATGATAATCATCGTAACGCAGGATTCACTGACGAAGAACGTGAAGGAGCGGATAATATTGTTGCTGCTGGTTATATTGATTCGTTTAGACATTTTTATCCGGACAAAACAGATGAATACACGTGGTGGAGCAACTTCAATAAAGCACGTGAACGGAATGTTGGATGGAGAATTGATTACTTTTTTGTTAGTCCCAAATTGAAGAAACGGTTGAAATCGGCGGCAATTCATCAATCCGTGATGGGTTCGGATCACTGCCCTGTCGAAATTCAATTGAATCTTTCTTAATCTATTCTTGCCTTATGCCGCAACAGAAGAGGACTTCACTCGTTCCTGAATTCACCATCAAGTACCGTGCGAACGGCAAAGACAGAAAGAGGTATAAAAAAACGATTAACAATTAGTATGCGGTATATTCTGCTTTTTGCTTGCCTTGTGTTAGTCGTCTACGTTGCTTCGCAATATGTTCGAACGCAGCAGTTTATTTCTAAAGGAAGACAGATGTCTTTAGGAGCAGTTCGGTTTGAACGCGCACTCGAAAACGCACCGCTCCGAATTTTGATTATCGGCGACAGTACCGGTGTAGGAACAGGTGCAAGCGCCCCCGAATACTCGCTTGCGGGATTAGTTGGTGCTCGCTATCCAGCCGCTTCTATTCAGAATATCTCTGTAAACGGTGCACGAATCGCAGGTACGATCGAACAGCTCGAGACCGCAGACGAACGATATGATCTTATCCTGATTCACACCGGCGGAAATGATGTGGTCAGATTTACGCCCTACAAAAAAATTCAAACCGATTTTGATGACTTGCTCGCACTCGCCGTTCAGAAATCTGATCGTGTCTTGATTACTTCGACGGGAAATATTGGAACCGTTCGACTCTTCCCTGCCCCTCTACGACCTGTGTTCGAGCGTCGATTTTTACACGTGCGCGACATGATGATTGCCAGTATCGAGACCGCTGGTGGTTCTGTTCGGTATACGGATTTGTACCGCACAAAGGAGAATGATCCATTTTATTTACAACCCGATCTCTATTTTGCCGAAGATCAATTTCATCCGAGTGATACGGGGTACGCTGACTGGTTTCAGTTTATGAAAAAGGAATTGGAAGCGTTTGGGGTTTAAACAGCCTTACAATTATATTGACTTTTTTTGCTAACATGACTAGTATGCGGGGTTGCTTGGCAACAGCGCGTCATTCCGATGCGCTTACGAGAGGTGTCCATTGATTCGTATTAGCGAAGAAGTTCGTTCTGCCTGGACGGGCAACCACGATTGCCGGTATTCGTACGGCAATCTTCCTCCGGACTTTCTGGAGATTCTTGCCATGATGCGGGAAGCGTACATGGAGCGCATCACCTTCCCGAGCAAGGGTGAGATGATGTCGTTCCTGCGTACCCGCGCGTACAACGACATTCGAGGTTCCCTCGATGAGCTCTTCCGGTTCCTCGAGAATCTTCGCTGCATCTACCGAGTCCGTGGCAAGTTCGCGTTCGACGGATCGCGTGCTACGACGGTTTCGATGTGTATTCGAGGCGATATCGAGCTGCCCGCGGTGAGCGCTGAACAGCTCTTGAACCTGGAACGAAGCCTGGCCGTTCATTACGGCCTCGTACCTTCCTCGCGCAATCGCGTCGAGGACGCGAAGTTCGACCCGTTCAGCGAGATGGTTCAGCCGGATGGCGAAGGACTTGAGCTGGTTGCAGCGCTTTCGTTGCTGCCGGACGAGCTGCGTCAGTTCAACGTGATTCTGTCGCGTCTTTCGATCGACGGAGACGGTGTGCACGTATGGACGAAATCCGGCGAGCGCAGTCCGATCCTCGGTCAGCTCTGCGAGATGGGAATCGCTGTGGATTCTGGCGAGACGCGTGGCGACTGGTGTCGTTTCGATTTCGCTCAACGTCCTGATGCCCTTCATATCGTCGCGATTGATCAGCGCCTGCTCTTCGGGGTTTCGCAGCGATTGCACGACATGCTGAGCCGCTTCGTTGCGAGTTCTGACCCATTCGAATTGGAGCTCGCGCTTCTCGACGCGTTCGTGTACGACGAAGCAGTCGAGTGCGGACTGCTCGCCGCCCATCCGTCGAACTCGAGCTGCCTGCCGGTGCTCGCGCCATTTCAGCCCTACGACTACTATGCGATCGAGCCGGTTTCGCTCGAAGTGCCTGTGATCGAGGATGTTGCACCAATCGAGGTCGCTGCGCCGCCAACCATCACGAGCAATCGTCCAGCAGACGTAGATCGTGAGCGCCTGGCCCTTCGAGCACAGCTGCAGACCGAAGTAGCTGCAACTATCGCAGACATGAAGGAGACGACCTCCCGGATCACCGACTTCAAGGCCGAGCACGAGCGTGTGCGCCAGAAGTTCACCGAACAATGCATTCTTCTTGCCGCACTGATTCGTGCAAACACCGAGTACACCGAGTACATCTGTTCAGATTTCGGCATCATCGTGCCCGAAGTGCGATTCGACTCTCAAGCCCGTAGTGCGCTCGAGGAACGCGAAATCCTACTAGAGCAGCTGCACGCCATTCCGCTCGTTCTCAAGTCCCTTGAAACGGATTTGGCGGCACTGAAGCTGCACCGAGCTGATCTGAAGGCGAAGCTCCGCAGGCTGTAGCCCTGCAAACACACGAGCGCCCGCAACCACTTTCACGGTGGTCGCGGGCGCTGTTACTTTTATGGTGAATTTTTCTATTTATTGTGCTCTTTTTGCTTTCCATTCCTTTGCAGCAAGCGTGTATCCGCCACCAGCGCCGTCGAGGAAGTGATGATGGCCGCGGTGTAGTCTTTCAACGTAGCACGTCATGATTGACGCCGGGCATTCAGCGAGGCCGTATAAAATCTTTCCTTTTGATTCGTATTCGTCTAGCACCTCGCGCATCTTCTTTCGTTGCTCTTTTGTGCCTGATACGATGGTGTACATCGTTCCTCCGCTCACGTGCAGAGTGTCGGTTGCTTCAACTACTTCTTGCAGGTATTCGTTTGGAGAAAATCCGACTTTTAACTTGAGTCGGAAAATAAGTGCGTGCATGACGGCCCCGTAGGCCTCGCGAAGGATTGGTTTAAAACCGGCGCTTCCCTGTTCTAATTTTTCTCTTCGCGAGAAGTTTTTTGAATTGATACTCGGTACCATTGCATCTTTTTCTACCGGGTGTCGCATGGTGTATTCGCCATAGACCTGTTCGATGTCGTCCAAAATGTCGGCGTATAGATTGGCTTCGTTTTTATGATCTTTTGCTTCAATAATCATGCAGACGATTTCTTCCTTTGGTTTCTTTGGAGGAATTTGATTCCATCGGCACATCATTCCGTTCAAGCTGACCATTTCTGGCATGGCTGATTGTGGAATGTCACCTGTCGACGGATCGGCTTTTACTACGCGGTCTGCTTCAAGTAGCCCTTCACCGAGGAAAAGTGCTTGGTCGTATCCTTCCGAAACACGCCATTTACAGATTCGAAGAGAATCGCGCGTCTTCAACTTGTTCACTTCTACCGAGCCGACGCGCAGACGTAGCCCGTACGCTTGATGTGCGTTTGAACGAAGGGATTTTAGCGATTTCACCATTGCGTCAGCTAACTGGTTTGGAGCTAGAATTGTTGCGCCGTCCCCGCCGTAGAGAAATGGAATCTCTATCTTTGCGTTCTTTGCAATGTTGATACAGGCGATTACGCATGCTGCTGCAAGAATGTTGATGTCTTTCCCTCTTCCTTCCATCGTTGCTTTTGTTGATCCTTGGATGTCTGCCACAATCACTGACCAATCGGCTGGAATACTCACAAACGCACTTTTGTTTCGAAGTACTTCCTGCAATGTCCCTGTTGTCGCAGCTACGTTTGCGTAGAATTGTTGATTCATATTGCACGCATTCTACTCCCGGCGGCCGGTTCTCGCAATTGCTTTTTGCTCTTTCCTTCTCTCTTTCAGCTCTTTTAAATCTGCTACTAAAATAAAACTAATAATGACAAGCAATGCCCACGAACTGATCTTGCTTAAATGGACCAATTGCCATCCGTCAGCTTGGTTTGGATACTCCCAGGCGTTGAAGAGGGTTGAAATGTTTTCAGCAATCCAGATAAAAAATCCAATAAGAAGGAATGTGAGGACGAGACTTATTTTTCTTGGCTTGGTTGTTACTGTGAAGATTACTTTTGATTTCCAGAAAAGAATGATCACTGCCGCAGCTAGGTACCATCGAAAATCTGGAATATAGTGATGCGTGAAGAAGTTGAGATAGATTAAAAATGCGAGCGGAAGACTGAGCCAGTAGGAAGGGTAATTCTCTAGTTTAAGATCTAGTTCACGCCATGCTTGCATCATAAAGCTAGCGATGGCTGAATACATAAATCCGCTATAAAGCGGGACGCCGCCTATTTTGAAGAATGCTGGCTCTGGATACGACCACGAGCCGATTTCGGGTAAGGTCTTGAAATACTCGAGCGCGAATCCGATCAGATGGAAGACCATGATTGTCTTCAACTCATCTTTTGTTTCTAGCTTTGTAGCAACCAGAATGATCTGCAGCAATATGGTTGAGATAAAGAGGAAATCATATCGAGCTAGTCCTCCAAGAGGAATGTAGTTCGAAAGAAACAAAAGCACGAAAAACGTTCCTGCAAAGATGCAGGCTTTTGCGTGCTTCCAAATCCAGGTCGCCGCTTCTTTTGTCCAGTAGCGCAGAACCGCTTTATTCATTCATTAGTTATAGCCTGTTTTATTACTTTTCACAATTGACCCTCCCTTCTCTTGACAATAGTTAAGTTTCTAATATACTTAGCCACTTAACTACTCTCTATGTCCCGCGAACAACTTATTTCACAGGCGTTTTTGCACAGCACTACCATGCATCGCCTTATTTCTAAACGACATTTGGAAGACGCAAAAAGCCATCACGTCCCTTCCAAGGCGCAGATGGGCATTCTTCTTATGCTCGCAGATAATTCGAGAAATGTGGCAGAACTCGCTCATTGCTTTGGCATTACACCAAGCGCCGTTACACAGCTGATCAACGGTTTACACGATGATGGTTTACTTTCCCGGACAGTTGACACCGAAGATCGTAGAAAAGTTTCGCTTCGTCTCACTAAGAAAGGAGTAACTGCCGTAAAGAAAATCCAGCAGCAGCGCGAAGCGTTTTTTGGCGAGATTCTTGCTCCGTTAACAGACAAAGAGCTTGCACAGCTGAATGCGATTCAACAAAAAATCTTGTCTCATTTTGAACCCTATGAAAAATAATACAACTCCATCAGTCGCACCAAAAACGGCTACTCCAAGCATCTTTGGATTACTCAAGCCGTATTCCGGTTTAGTTATTTCGCTTGTCGCGCTTGCTATCTCGACAAACCTTCTTACATTGGTAGTCCCGAAATTGATTTCGCGCTCAATTGATACGTATATTCTTGGCACGTTTTCGCTTCAATCGACTATTGTTGTCTTTTCTGTCGTTGCGCTTGCGATCTTTTTTCTTACTTACGCTCAAAACGTTTTACAAACCTATGCTTCCGAAAAAGTTGCACGTGATTTGCGGAATACGCTTTCGGCGAAGATTTCGAATCAATCTTACGCGTCGATTCAACAAATAACTCCTTCTGCGTTGTTAACGAACCTTACTTCGGACATCGACGGGATTAAGCTGTTTGTTTCGCAGGCGATTGTGTCGCTTATTTCGTCTGCGTTACTTGTACTCGGGTCTGGAATCATTCTCCTTTCAATTAACTGGAAACTCGCACTACCGGTTTTGGCGATTTTTCCGATCATTATGATTACGTTCTTTACCGTGCTTGCAAAGGTGCGCGTTCAATTTACGCGTGCGCAGGCGGTGATTGATCGTCTTAATAGCGTGATTAGCGAAAGTATTCTTGGGTCTGCGCTTATTCGTGTGCTTAATTCTCAGCATCCGGAATACGCTAAATTCCTTTCTGCTAATGGCGAAGCGCGCGACATCGGACTGACTATTTTACGATTCTTTGCCCTGTTGATTCCAATTATTTCTTTTGTCGCAAACCTCGGCATGCTGATCATTCTAACGCTTGGAGGAAAGTTTGTGATCGACGGGAATATGACGCTAGGAGATTTTGCTGCGTTTTCTAGTTACGTTACATTAATGATTTTCCCTATCTTTGTTCTTGGATTTATGAGTAACGTTATCGCGCGTGCGACGGCTTCGTATGCCAGAATTAACGAAGTATTATTGAAAAAAGATGAAGACGAATTTGGGAAAGACACGTCTCCGCTTCAGGGTTCGGTGAAAATTGATGCTGTTCAGCTTTCCTTTGAAGAGAGGCCTGCGCTTCGCAATATTTCTCTCGAATTGAAGCCTGGAACGAAAACGGCGATTATCGGTCCAACAGCTGCTGGAAAAACTCAGCTACTCCATCTACTTACTGGTTTGGTTCGTCCGGATTCTGGAGTGATTTTATACGATCATAAACCCTTGGCAGACTTCGAATTAACCTCACTGCACGAACAAATTGGGTTTGTGTTTCAGGATAGCGTTCTTTTCAACCTAACTATTCGTGAAAATATTGCGTTCAACACTTCTGTAACTGAAGAGAATCTACAAAAGGCCATAGATGCGGCTGAGCTGCGAGAATTTGTAAATGCATTGCCGGATGGACTAGAGACGATTGTTTCTGAACGCGGACTGAGCCTTTCAGGCGGACAGAAGCAGCGTATTATGCTTGCCCGTGCCCTGTCGCTTAATCCAAAAATTCTTCTACTCGACGATTTTACAGCTCGAGTTGATGCGCAGACTGAAGCGGCTATCTTGAGTAATGTCGAGCGTCTTTACCCTGGCATCACTCTTCTTTCTGTGACGCAAAAGATTTCTTCCGTACTCCTTTACGATCAAATCATTTTGTTGATGGAAGGCGAAGTGGTTGCGCGCGGAACGCACGAAGACCTGTTGAAGACATCGCCAGAATACAACCAAATTTATCAAACGCAACGAAGTACCAATACGTATGAACTATAATCTACAAAAATCAGATACCGACCTTTCTTCCATTCCGGTTTGGCGTGGACTAAAGAACTTTGTTCCGTTGCTTGCTGGTGAAAAGTGGAAATTGGTTGTTTCGCTGTTCGCCATCTTCGTGAACTCTGGTTTGAATTTGGTCGCTCCTATTCTTATTGGGTACACCATCGACACGTACATTGTTTCGCTCGATTTTAACGGCGTCCTTCTGTTTTCGGGAATCCTGCTCGCGATCTATGCCGTTGCTTCGCTTGCAAGCTATGTCCAGACAATTGTGATGGGTGCGGTTAGTCAGCGTTTGTTGTTCAGTTTGCGAAATGTGATCTTTTCGAAGCTGCAAGAACTTCCAGTGGCATTTTTTAACGAGAACAAGGCTGGTGATTTGATTTCGCGTATTAATAACGATACGGAAAAGTTGAATCAATTCTTTTCGCAGGCATTGATGCAATTTGTTGGAAATTTGTTCATGATTATTGGAACGGGCATTGCTGTCATCATCATTAATCCACGACTTGGACTTGCGGCGCTTGCGCCAGCAGTGTTCCTTCTCGTTCTGACGCGAATTGTGTCTTCTTGGATTCAACGAAAGAATAAGAAAAGCTTGCAGTCGCTTGGAAGTTTGAGCGCGAACATTCAGGAAAGTTTGAATAACTTCAAAGTCATTATTGCATTTCATCGACAAGATTATTTCCGCACACGTTTCCAAGAAGTGAACGAGAAGAACTATAAGGCATCGTTAACAGCTGGGATAGCAAATACGATTTTTACGCCAATCTATGGTCTTTGTTCAAATATCGCGCTTCTGATCGTGATCGCCTACGGAACGCACTTGATTAGTCGTGATCTTTTAACGATTGGTTTGCTGATCAGTTTTATTACGTATGTAAATCGTTTTTATGACCCCCTTCGCCACCTAGCGTCGCTGTGGGCGTCTTTTCAAGGCGCTCTTGCCGGATGGGATCGTATTACCGAAATTCTTTCACTACACACAACTCTTAAAACGGTCGATGCGGATGGATCAGCGAAATCTACCGCACTTCTCGAATTCCGAAATGTGGATTTTGGTTACCAGAACGGCAAGTCTGTTTTGAGCAACATTAATCTTTCTCTCGAGGCCGGAAAAACCTACGCACTTGTTGGCCCAACGGGAGGAGGGAAAACAACTACTGCTTCACTTATGGCGCGCTTGTACGATCCGACAGAAGGGACTGTGTTCTTTCAAGGAAAAGATTTGCGTTCGTACTCTGCCGAAGAACGTTCACAGAAAATTGGATTTATTCTTCAGGAACCATTTCTGTTTTCGGGAACAGTGCACGAAAATCTTCTCTACGGAAATGAGGAGTTGAAAGACTACAGCGAATCGGAGTTGAAAACATTGCTCGACGAGAAGCAACTCACTTCCCTGCTTTCGCGATTCGATCAAGGCTTGAGTACTACCATCTCTTCCAACGGAGAAGCAATCAGCCTTGGCCAACGACAATTACTCGCCTTTATCCGCGCCGTATTGCGCAAGCCGGATCTTCTTATTCTCGACGAAGCGACAGCGAACATCGACACCGTCACAGAACAGCTACTCGAACTCGCCCTGCGCGCCCTTCCGAAGACGACTACACGTGTGATTATCGCCCACAGATTAAATACGATCGAAAACGCGGATCAGATTTTCTTTGTGAATAGCGGGTCAATCACCCTCGCCGGATCAATGGAGCATGCGGTTGATCTATTACTACACCAGTCAAAGAATAGCTAGTTAAAACACTCCGCCTTTATGGTGGAGTGTTTTTTTGGAACCGAGGTTCGTTATCGATTGACGCTCGACTTTCGCCGAGAGATCTCTCGAGAATGCTCAAGACGAAATATTGCCGCGCTTCGCTCGCAATGACAAGGTCGAAGTGCGCAACATGTCTCTCGCCGCTAACCACCCCTAGCCCCTCCTTGAAAAGGAGGGGGAAGCGCGTACGAAAAGCGATAGATCCCGGGTCGGAGCCCGGGATGACGAGGATTTGGCAATGCGCTATACTGAATTATATTCACTAACTTTCATTTTATGAAACCACATGACGTGATCATTGCCCTGCTTGTGCTTCTTTTGATTATTTCGGGCGCTCAACTTGCTCTTTCGCTTTCTGATCGGCCTGATCTTTTGAATAACGTGAATTCGAACCAAGATTCTGAAGATGTTTCAGCGCAAATCGATGGACAAAGTTACACGCTTGTTGCGCACAATGATACTGAAATTCCACGATCGGGTAACCATCAGCTTTTGTTCGAAGATGGACGTGTTTCACTTCGACTTTGCAACACGCCTTCGGGAGAATATACGGTGACCGGCGACCGCGTTCAAGGCATGTTGATTTCTACGTTAATGTACTGCGAAGATCCGGCTTATTTGATGTCGGCAGAGATTGCTTTTGGCGAGATGCTGGATGCAGGCGCGACGGTTTCTTGGGAAGGTGAAACGTTGGTGCTCAAACAAGGTGAGCATACGATGAAATTCGAGAAATAACGAAAAGGTCCCGCAAATGCGGGATTTTTTCTTTGAATATTAAAATTTTGTTTACAATTAGCCAAAATTCTGCTAGATTGGATGGCTATGAAGATACTTACCATCGGCTTCAGTAAAGCTGTCTATATTTACGAAAACGTACGCGATGAAGCGGTGCGCAGAGGTCATACATTCGAATCACGCTCGGTGCGTTCAGTTAACTCTTCGATGGGTTCGGAAAACGTGCAATTTCGTGCAGCTGAATTGGATATGTCGGAGTTTGATCTTATTCATGTCGGATCACTCGAGCGCAACCGGTGGTCTACCATGACGGCGCTTGGATACCTACGCAAAAATCACAATTGCACCATTGTTGATGGTCGACTTGTAAACACGTACCAGGATGAGCTTTCGGCGCTTAATCGGTACCTCCTTCAACACGAGAACGGTATTCGATTTCCATTCTCGGTTTCATTTAAAGACACTGGTTCGATCGCAGATTTGCTTCCCTCGCTACAATTCCCCGTTGTTGTAAAAACGAGCGACAGCAAAAAAGGACGCGGCGTTTATTTGGCGAAAGACTTTGATGCTGTGTGTGATTTTGTAAAAGAACAGAACCTTCGTGATCCAAATATTGGCTTTATTCTTCGTGAATTTATTCCAAATGATGGAGACTTCCGAGTGAATGTGATTGACGGACGCGCGATTGGCACATTGAAACGCACGCCTCAAAAGGGCGAGTTTCGCGCGAACGCTTCACTTGGCGGCACGATGACCAATGCTTCGGATGCGGAACGAGCGATTGTCGACGATGTCGCTGTAAAGATTGCAGGGCTTGGAAAGTATGACATTGCTGGCGTGGATGTGATGATTCACAAACATACGTGTCAACCGTACATTCTGGAAGTTAATCGTGCGCCCGGTGCACTGGAAGAAGATGCGGAAATTACGGGAGTTGATTTTGCAAAGTTGATTGTCGATTTGTACGAAAAACGATTTGAAGCAAATCAGAAATAAAAAAAGAGACCTCGATGAGGTCTCTTTTTTTTCTATTTCAGGATATCTCCCCGAATCACTCGGATCAACAGTACAATGATCGCAATGACGAGCAAGATGTGAATGAAATTTCCTAACACATCGAAGGCGATAAAGCCTAGTAGCCAAAGAATAAATAACACGGCCGCGATAATGTAAAGCATAAATTGATCTTTATGAATTATCTTCTAATGGTAGCGGATTTTTGCGAATGTAACAATAGAGTTCGGATAATTTCTCTTCTAAGATCAAACCTCCTCGCCCTCTGCCCACGCCTTTAATGTTTTGTAGTCGGTTGCTCCGCAGATGAATTGATTTGATTCTGTGTTGATGAAAAATGGGACGCCGCCGCACATGCCTTTGTCGAGCTCTTTCATCGCTTCTGCGTTTGATGGATCATTCCAGACTTCGCGTTTTTCTATTTCGATTCCTAATTCTTTTTCTAACCGTTCCACCTTTGGCTTCATCGCGATGCAATGCGGGCAAGTTTCGCCGTAGAATTCCATGAGTGCCATATTGAGCAATTTAATCTTTAACAAACATCGTGTACTATAGACACATGTACAGACATTATAACATATTTTTAGCCGTTTTTATTGGGATGTTGGGTGTATTACTTCTTGTTGCTCATCATTTCTCTGCCCCATGGGCGGGAGGTGATGGATTTTCGGAGCCTGTGGAAGTTGTTGTAGAACACCCGACTGGAAATGAGCTCTTTAGACGTGGCGACGTTATCAGCACGCTTCCACAATCACCTCTGCTCGAACGTCATTCCACTCCCCTGCCCGTTCGTTTCGATGAAACGATTATTTGGATGGATTCTGGAACAGAACTTCGGATTATTGAATCGAGTACAAAGCGTATTGAAGTCCAAGTCATTCAAGGACGTGTGGTTGTTGATGGTACTGCTCAAATTTCGACCCGCGATGTAAAAACCGACATTAATGGCGTCGCTAGTTTTGTTCATTATTCGTGGTTGAACGAAATTGATGTTGCCGGAATCGAAGGATCAACGATCGTACGTTTTGAAGAAACGAGCTTGGATCTTTCAGATCATGCCACGAAGATTTCGACACTTCCACCGTACACGCAGACCGAACTTGAGTTTGATCCAGCAAGCTCTTCTGCGAGCGAGTTTTATTTGGAAGTGTTGAGATAATAAACACTTTTACTGTTATAAAAATCACCCAAATTGCTTGAGTGATTTTTATTTTATACCTCAAACTCCTGCTGCACTTCTGGGATAATAATCGTACTTCCCTTGATTCGTTCTTCTAAGAATATTTTGAAGTTTTTCTTCGTTTCGGTATCGCCGTGGACGAGGAAGATTTGTTTGGCTGGGGCTTTTTCCGGTTGGAGCCATTTTGCTAGCTTGTTGCGGTCGGCATGGGCGGAGAAGGCGCTGATTTTTTTAATTTCTGCTTTTACTTCCACTGTTTGATCGTAAATTTTCACCTGCTTTGCGCCGTCTTCGATTTGTCGTCCTAGCGTTTCTTCTGCTTGGTAGCCGATGATGAGAACGCCGTTCTTTTCGTCGCTCAGGTACCTCAACAAATGATGCATGACGCGCCCACCGGTCATCATGCCGCTGCCGGCGATGATGATTTTTGGACTGTGGTCGTCGTTGATTCTTTTCGATTCGTCGCGTGAAAGGGTTTCACGAAGGCCGCGGAACGAAAAGAAATCCATGTCTTTGCTGGCGTGGATTTTGCGGTCGAAGCGTAGATAGTGCTTGAAATCTCGATAGATTCCTGTGGCACGAATCGCGAGCGGGCTGTCGAGGTAAATTGATACAAGAGGGATTTCGCCTTGGTCAATCAGCTGGTCGATTTCGTAAAGTAGTTCTTGCGTTCGCTCGATCGAAAAGGCTGGAATAATCAGCGTACCCCTTCGATTAATCACTTTGTTTACCATTTCTTTCAACCCTGCTTGTCGTGCTTCGACGGGTTCGTGATCGCGATCGCCGTAGGTTGATTCTGTCACAATAACGTCAGCATGACTGATTTCTTCTGTCTTTGGAAGAATCGGCACATCTTCGTTTCCGACATCACCTGTAAAAACAATACGCTTCGCCGTTCCGTCTTTTGTCAGTTCGGCATCTACATCAACTGTAATGAACGCTGATCCTAGAATGTGACCAGCGTCGTGGAAAAGTATTCTTACTCCTTTGATCGGCTCGATTTGCGTGTGATAACCGATGCCTTCGGTGTTCGCGAACATCTTTGTCAGATCAGCTTCTTGATAAAGCACCGGGTCGCCGCATTTTTTCGCGTTTTCGCCCATCACGTGCAGCGCGTCTTCGAGCACGATACGCGAAAGCGCTTTCGCTGGCGCTGTCATGAAGACTTTTCCGGTAAATCCTCGTTTGAAGAGCAGTGGGATTCGACCCGTGTGGTCGAAGTGCGCATGTGTTACGCAGACGGCGGTAATTTCTTTGGCATCAAATCCAAAGTCTTCAAAGTTGGTTGTACTGCACATGCGCTCACCTTGATACATTCCGCAGTCGATCAATATTTTTCCCTGTTCGGTTTCTAATAAAAAACAAGAGCCTGTCACGCCCTTGATTCCTCCATGAAATGACAATTTCATACTAAACAGCCTTTTCGTTCAAAGCCACTTCGTAGTCTGGCCATCTGTTTTGTAAAGCCGAGATAAGATTCTCTAGATTCTGGTCGTCGTCCAGTTCCGCCACGCGACGGTGATCTTCTACGACCTGTTCTACCATTTCGTTATATGCCTCTTGATTGTTCACGCCTTCCGCCAGAGAAACTTCAACGACTTCTTCGTAGAGTTCTTGTGCTGAAATGTTCATTCCTTCCTCCATATTCGTTTAGCTTTTGTTTTTTAAGTAGTTCAATCCAAATACAGCAATATTCACCAGTACAGTTGCAAGCAACGAAGCAAGACAGATCATGCACCAGGTGAAAAGTACGAATGCTTCGATATAGGTAAGATACAAGCTGAAGAGCATTGAAAACACTGCACCAAAGATCATGACTTGCATCAATAGTTCACTTGGTCGTTTTGCGTAGACTAGAGCCGACAAGAAGAAGAATACGTACGCGAAGATTCCGAGAAGCGCTACAGGAATTCCTAGAATTTTTGAGTATTTACTTTTATTTACTAGATCGCAGTCGAATGTGTCGCTTACGCTACAAAACTCTGTAGACGTCACGTCGTAGTGAGCTAGCAACGCATACACAGAAGCAACGACTCCTAGAATCGCTGCTCCTGCTAATAACGAAATAAATCCGGTTCGCCATTTATTCATACTTATTGTGGTAATTCGCATCCGTACCGTTCAGAAAGCTGTGCGAGTGTTTGTGTTCCTGTTGTTCGTGTTCCATCCGCATCTTCCCACGTTGGAGTGCTTTGAATGTCTGGGCAGAGATCGAATGTGCGTGATCCTTGTGAAGAACATTCTACATAATCAATATGTCTAAATGCGCTACCAAACATCTCTTCCTGATCTTGGCAGTGAGGGCACCAATATGCACCGTACATCTTTCCACCTGCGTCATCGATACATTGAGCAAATTCGTCGTACTTAGAAGGGGCGTTATTTTTGATCACCGCAACGGCGATTAGCGCGATAAATACACCTAGCGCAAGAAGTAGCATCAGAAGCGTAGAATTCTTTCTCATAATCAATATAGGTAAATAGTAGGTCTATTATACGCATCTAAGATCAAATTGACAACCGCTGTTTTTTCTGCGATACTTGGCGCTTATGTTACTTGATTGGAAACAAGAAAAACGACCTATTATTGCTCTCTCACCCATGGCAGACATGACCGATTCTTCGTTTTGCCAAATTGTGAAATCGGTGGCGTCACCAATCGTTTTCCGCGAAATGGTTTCGGCGGAAGCGGTTGTGCGCGGAAACGAAAAAACTATCGAGATGACCGATATTCACGAAGCGGAACGGCCACTAGTACAGCAGATTTTTGGTGCGCGTCCGAGCACGATGGCAGAAGCTGCGCGAATTATTGAAGAACAGCATCACCCGGAAGGCATCGATATCAACATGGGTTGTCCGGTGTATAAAATCACTTCAAACTTTAACGGCTCGGCATTGATGAAAGATCCTGTTACTGCCACAAAAATCGTGCGCGAGATGAAAGCCGCGATCACTGTTCCACTTTCAGTGAAAATTCGTGCTGGATGGTCGCAGTACGATGAATGTGTTGAATTTTCCAAACGACTGGAAGATGCCGGAGCGGACTTGATTACCGTTCATGGACGAACAAAAGAACAGGGTTATGCCGGACTTTCGAATAAAGCGGCTGTCGCCGAAGTGAAGAAAGCCGTTTCTATTCCTGTTTTGTACAACGGTGATGTGTTTACTTGGCAAGATTTTTTTAGCTCACTCGACGTTACCGGGTGCGATGGAGTTTTGATTGCACGTGGAGCACTTGGGAATCCATGGATTTTCGAACAGATCGAATCGAAGCTTGCAGGCAAGGAACCGCGAGAAATTACACTTGCAGAGCGAGTCGATGTCGCGCTGAAGCATTTTGATCTTCATTTACAGCAATACGGACAGGACAAGGTTGCTACGTTCCGCAAGCATCTTTCTTGGTACTTTAAAGGACAGCCACATTTTAAACAGTATCGCGAAAAGTTGATGACAGCTCCCGACCGCGCAACTGTGGAGGCGATTTTACGAAGCGTCGTGTAAGTCGCTTCGTTTTTTCATAATAGAAGCGTCGAATTGGTAATTTGGCGCGATCTCTGCCCCGTTCACAAATCTTGCATAGAGCGTTGGCTCAACATCTATTACGTAATCCCCCCAGTCTGATCCATATACCGCCGTTGCGACAGCTTCGTTCGGTATTTTTCGTTTTACTACTTCACCGTTCATTTCTTCGATCGCATACACACTTGGGTCGCTTTGAATTTTCATCAATACAACTCCCGCCTTTGGAAGCACCGGCGCGCCTAACGGCAATACCGCAAGCGTCGCGTCCGTAACTGTCTTCACCTGTGAAAAATCACTGTAATGCGTGAAGAACGTCTGTTCACTAAAGAACGGGCGACGACCACCTTCTTTTGTAACAAGATAAATTGTGTCGTACGAGTATCCACGGATCAAATCACCTGGTTCGACGATCGAGATCGACTCTAGCTCACCCGTTGCGGGACTGATTCCGGTAGACGGCAGGTCGATTTCTGGTGACTCCTCTTCACTCTCTTCCTCTTCGGGCTGACCAAAGCAGCTTGCTTCGAACGTTGAAAACGAATAGTGCATGACTGACGACTGTACTCCATCTACACTTATAAATATTGCGTACAGATCGCTACTTTCTGCGAAAGACCAGGTCGTTTCTGTTTGATCATTAAAGTAAACAACTTGAGCATCTACAAACTCGGGGTTACTACTTAAAACGACTCGGTTGGCGTTTTCTGCCTGAATCGTAAGCCCAACTTGCATTACGCACTCAGGATTTGATTCAATCACAATAGACATGTTGGACGGCACTTGCACCGAGCCTCCTCCTTCACTGGAAATATACAACTCTTGTAGGAAAAGAACGTATACGGCGCCACTGTTGAGCGCCCCTCCTCCGTCATCTTCGTAGGCTCCTGAAATAAGATCAACAACACCATCACCATTAATGTCGCCTCCGGATGCAATTGCATAAGCAAAAAAATCGTCGTTGTCTAACACGGCTTCAAATCCGCCTTGCGTATCACTAATTTTTGTTTGCGACTTTACGGTTCCATCTGCATTTAAAAATAAGACATAGATCGCTCCACGGTTCGGTCCTCCGTCATCGTCCGCAAACGTTCCCACGGCAATGTCCATGACTCCATCCTCGTTTGCGTCACCTATTGCTGTTACCGCTGAAAATAAATCGACGTCTTCTAATCCCTCTACCCGTCCAACAGTGGAGCTGATTTTTTTATGCTCCTTCACCGTTCCGTCAGGATTTAAAAAAAGTAAGAATACCGCTCCTCGCGCATATCCTCCGTCATTATCACGACCTGCTCCAACAGCAATGTCTGGTGTACCGTCATTATCGAAATCTCCAATAGATGTGATCGAGGCTCCAAAAATATGCAGATCATGAAGTTGACCCGCAAAATTTCCGTCAGAATTTCCTATCTTCTGTTCATCCTTTACCGTTCCATCTGTGTTTAGAAATAAGATATAGATTGCACCCATTCTGTCACTTGCAACATCGTCATCTCCCGTTGCGCTTACAGCAATATCTTGTACACCATCACCGTCAACGTCTCCGATTAATGCCGCTGCGATTCCGAAATTATCTTGCGCGCGTAAAACTGACTGCAATCCCCCTTCGAGCATACTGATTTTTTGCTCGGCCTTTACCGTTCCGTTTGTGTTCATAAACAAAACGTAAACAGCTCCCGTATTCGAAGCTACGTCATCGTCGCCAATAGCACCAGTCACAATGTCTTCGACGCCATCACCGTCCAAATCTCCGATTCCGGCAATTGAAGACCCAAGTGAATCGTTGTTTGTTAATTCAGTTTGAAACCCTCCGTTTAATTCGTTGATTTCTTGCTCGGCCTTGACTGTACCGTCAGCATTTAGAAATAGAATATAAACGGCACCTTTGTGATTCCCTCCGTCATCGTTACTCACAGCTCCAACCGCAATGTCATTTATGCCGTCATCATCTAGATCGCCGATATTAGCAACGGCTCCACCAAATCCGTAATCCCCTCCAATTCTTTCTATCTTTCCTCCTTCGTCGTTATTGATTAACTGAAAATCGCTCACTCTTCCCGTTGTTTTTGCCGCAAATACCGGAGACGTTATTGAGAACAAAATTCCCAATGTTAAAAACGTCAACATCAGATTTTTTTTCTTTGCAATATATTGAATCATACTCGTGTTTCCTTTATTATAACATGCGTTATAGCAATTAAAAAAACTACCTCTTGGGTAGTTTTTTTTCTATTCGATCATTTTTCGCTTTGGGAGCGGTCGTTTTCGTTTCTTTCCAAACTTCTTTACACGGAATTCGATAAAGTCGACGATCTTTCCTGCCACGTACACGCCAGAGGCAAGACTGATTCCTTCTAGACCCGGGTTTGAATTGACTTCAATAATCTTTGGACCTGTTTTTGTTCGCAAGATATCTACTCCCGAAACATCCAATCCCATTACCTGCGATGCCCGGATGGCAATCTTCTTTTCTTCAGGCGATAGATCCGCAACGTTTACCGAACCTCCTTTATGGAAGTTCGCTCGGAATTCACCGCTCTTTGCTACGCGCGACATTGCTGCCACGACCTTGTTTCCAAGAACGAATACACGCAAATCCTGACCTTTTGCTTCTTTAATATATTCTTGCAACGAAATCGGACCCTTTTCTCGCGAAATAAGATATTCCACAATCGGCGCAAGTGAACGCATTGATTCAGCAAGGAAGACTCCTCGGCCGTGTGTTCCGTAGATTGTTTTAATAATCACCGGGAATCGGAATTCGGTCGCGGCCTGTTCTAGGATCTTGAGGTCTTCTACTACCAATGTTTTTGGTACCGGGATCTTGAAGTGATTCAGCATCTGCAACGTTCGAATCTTGTTCTTTGCTCGAAACACACCAATGTATCCGTTTATCACGTAAAATCCTGCGAGCTGGAATTGCTTGATGATCGATGCGTTAATGCTTGGATCGGCGTTAAATCCTGGGCGAACAAAAAGAACATCGTAGTCATCAGGGTTAATTTCGACCCCTTTGTACGTTAATGTTTTTCCATTTCCGAATACTAAGCCAACGTTTGGCGCGAAGAATACCTTTACCTTGTGACCGCGCTCTCGTGCTTCAGCGATGATTTGTTTCGTTCCTTTTGCAACCGTTTTAATATTTGCACTGAACGTAAGAATGGCAATATTCATAGCCTCGATTTATGAGGTTGTTTACGTCGGTATTCTACGACCGCAATTAAAGCGAGTCAAGTAAAATCTGCCCGTTTATTTTTTTCCTTTTTCCAACTGAATAAATCGTTCCTGGGCCTGCATGTGATCGTGCAGAATCTTTTGACGCATTCTTTCGACAGATTCCCACGGGACAAGATCGCTTATTTTTTCGAGAATGTTCACATCCAGCTCTTTTCCCAGCAAATCACCATCAAAATGGAAGAGGTGAACTTCAAATTTGTTTGAAGCACTCGCTCCGTAACACACAAGTGAACGATACTTTTTTCCTTCAAAAAACGTGTACGCAATGTACACGGCTGGCTCCAAATCGATTTCCGTCAAATCCAAATTTGCCGTCGGCATGTTCAAATCACGCCCTGCGACACCATCTCCTTTTACCACCAGTCCTTTGTACTCGTGTTTCATGTCTTTTTATTAGTCGCCGGGATTATATCACACTCTTAAATCCTTGACTTTTTCGCTAATTATAGATATATATTCGTTGCACACAAACAACCCTGGAGGGGTTATGAGCCGTCTTTCTTACGATGACTTGTCCTTCCGGGGACGATCGACGATCATCTTTGATCTGATGTTCTCGGTACTTACTCCGACGGTCGGGACTCGCCGAGCCCTAATCGCGGAGGCCTACCGGCGGTACGGAAACTTCGACGTCAACCCGAGCGATGAGCTTCTTGAGCAACTGATCCTGAAGCACCGTGGTGACATCGAGCCGATCAAGGACGACGAAGAGTACTGGAAGGTCGTCAACCTACTTGTGCTCTTCGAACTCCGTGGATTCAGTACTCAGATCAAGTTCGGTCACCGCGCTCTAACGACTGCGCGTAAACGACTGAACGATCGCTTCGATGCGATTCGGGATCACGAGCAGATTTCGAATGTCAGCTTCCTTCTTGCTCTCGACTCACTGTTGAAGGGCGGAATCGACTACCTGGCTGCCGCGAAGAACATCCACGAGGAAATCGTGGCGACTCCTGCGAAGTACCAGCTGTCCGACGACATGCGTCAGCTGCTCGAGGACTTGCGCAGCTCGGGTCACCGACTGATCATTCTCTCGAACCAACGAGACGATGCGGCGAATGAGCTCCTTCGTGCAACCGATGCACGCCAATACTTTGACGCGATCTACACGTCCGAAGCCCTTGGTGACCGCAAGCCTCATCGCAGCATGTGGGACAAGCTTCTCGCGCTCGAAGACTGCACGTCCCAGGACTGTGTTCATATCGGGAACTCGCTCAACAGCGACAGCGGTGCGGCTGCGCTCGGCATACCTGTCCTGCTTCTCGACTTCGAGAACCGGTTCAAGCACGTATTCGGGTCCACTCGCGCTCGCGTACCACAATCCATCATCCCGGACCACAAGCCGCGCGTCATCAACGCGCGCATCCGTTCCGGACTCATCCGCCCAGCGTACAACGTTCCTCAGGTTCGTTCGCTCCTGCTCGGCTGATGCACCCACAGGGGACCTTGCAAGGGGTCCTCTTTCCTTTTAAGCTAAAAGTACTTAACCAAACGTGTATGTGTGGAATTGTTGGATTTATTGGGAAAGAACCGGCGGTGCCGTTTTTGCTTGAAGGGTTAACCATTTTGGAGAATCGAGGATACGACTCGGCCGGGATCAGCACCGTGCATCAGAATGCGCTCGAAACGACTAAGTTTGCGAGTACTTCTAGCGAAGATGCTATTTCGCGTCTTAAACACAGCACCAGTCATCATGCTGCGGATTTTGTTGGTATCGCGCACACGCGTTGGGCCACGCATGGCGGAAAAACAGACGCGAATGCTCACCCGCATCATGATGCGAAAGATCGAATTGCACTCGTTCATAACGGTGTTATCGAAAATGCGCACGTTTTGCGAGAGGAATTAAAAACGTACGGTATTTCGTTTTTGTCTGAAACCGATACCGAGGTGATTGCGCAACTTGTTGGCTACTATCTTGATCAAAACCTCGAACTTACTGACGCGATTAAAAAAGCGGTTCAGCGACTGGAAGGAACTTGGGGATTAGCAATCTTGTCCGTTGCGCATCCAGATCAGATTATTGCGGTACGAAACGGAAGTCCGATCGTGATTGGCCTTGGAAAGAACCAACTATTCATCGCGTCGGAACCTGCAGCGTTTTCGCGACATACCAAGGATTTTATTTCGCTTGAAAATAACGAGGTAGCGGTCGTGAAGCTGAATAATCATACGCTTGATCTTTCGCGCGTCGAGAAAGCTCCAGATCAGGAAATTGCGCTTTCACCAGAACCATTTCCACATTGGACAATTAAGGAAATCAGCGAACAGCCCGAAGCGATTTCGCGTGCGCTCAATTACGGAGGTCGTATTTTGAATCAAACGGATGTAAAGCTTGGCGGATTGGATAGCGCAGAGGCGGATTTGCTTGGTATTAAACATCTTTTAATCGCGGCCTGCGGAACGAGTTACCACGCAGCACTTTACGCTGCACACTTGATGCGCGAATTACGAGCCTTTGAAACGATTCAAGTGATCGACGCAGCAGAATTTTTCCCTGAGAATATTCCATCAAAAGACGGAGGCCTGCTTGTTATTTCGCAATCTGGTGAAACCAAAGACGTGCACCGGGCGGTTCAGCATGCACAAAATGCTGGCATTCCTGTTTTTTCGGTTATCAACGCCGTTGGCTCGTTGATTGCACGCTCAACCAAGTGTGGCGTGTATATTAACGCTGGGCGCGAACATGCGGTTGCCTCTACAAAAGCGTTTACGACGCAAATCACTGTTCTTGCTCTGATCGCAACGTGGTTTGCGCAACATCGATCAACTGGCTCATCGCAAAATCGAGCTTCGCTCATTGAATCGCTCCATCGATTTGCAACTAATTGTGGCATGACGCTTCGAACGCAGGAACAGTGTGCTCGCATCGCCGAGAAGCTGGTTGGAAAAGATCATTGCTTCTTATTAGGAAAAGGTGTTTCGGAATCGATCGCACGTGAAGGAGCGCTCAAGATCAAAGAAATCACCTATTTACACGCCGAAGGTTACCCGGGTGGAGCATTGAAACACGGGCCATTTGCGTTGATCGAAAAAGGCACACCAATCTTTCTGCTGATCCTCGACGACAAGCACGCGCCGTTCATGCGCACGGCTGCCGAAGAAGTACGCGCACGCGGAGCCTATACCGTTGTCATTACAGACAAGCCGGAATTGGCTGAGGGAGTTGCGGACGACATCGTTATTGTTCCATCAAACGGCCACCTTACCGCCGCGCTTGCGAATATCCCGCTTCAAATTATTGCGTATGAATTGGCGGTAAAGAAAGGAATCAATCCTGACAAGCCACGCAATCTAGCGAAGGCCGTGACGGTGGATTGAACTAGTGTTTTGACCAATACCTGAATTATTGATTAATCGAAGCTTTTACAATATTCACATCAAAAAACCACCAAAGTAATCAGTATTACTTTGGTGGTTTTAAATTACTAACGACTGCATCTACCTCTTGTCTTTACTCCTCCAGCCACGCGTCTTCCTGCCGAACGAGCAGTTGTTTTGCTCGAAGGGGTTCCGCCATGACGTCTTTTACAACACGCTCCATTCTGGTTGATTGTGATCCTTTTACGTACACGATGTCGCCTTTTTGCAAGCCTTGATCGAGGTGTCGTCCGGCTTCACGCGAAGTCGCAAACCAATGGATGTTGGTTTTTGGCATTCCGGCTTCGATTGCTGCGTTTACGGCTACTTGCATTGCTTCGCCGACGGCGATGAATACATCTGCTACTTCTGCTACTTTCAATCCAACTAGACGGTGTTCGTCTTCGGAATATCTTCCTAGTTCCGCCATCGCACCTAGTACAGCAATTCGGCGATCGGTTTCGTCGCCTGGCGTGAAGATTTTGAGGACATCAAGTCCGTTTCGCATCGCGGCTGGAGCGGCATTGTAAGTGTCGTCAATGATGAGTGTGCCTTTGATGCCCGGAATCGGTCGCAGGCGCCCTGGGGTTGGAATGAGGTGCTTCTGAAGACGGTCGATGGCAGTAGACGGGTCAACTCCCAACAACTTTCCTACCGAAATCGCTGCGGCAGCGGACATCGCTGGCGCATAACCGATCACGTCGCGTAGTCGCAGTTCGTATTTTGCACGGTCGATTTTTAATTCTGTTAGCGTTTCTGCTAGCTGTTCGCCTGGTTCGAAGCTTTCTTCTAGTCGTCCGGCGATGGAAATGTTTTTAATTGCTACATCCATTGACCGCATTCCGTAGGTAGAGACCGTTGCCCTTGTCCGCGACCGCATTTCCATTACGTGATCATCGTCAGCATTTAAAATGGCATGTCCATCCTCTGGCAGTGCTTCGATTAATTTTGCTTTTTCACTCACGAGCGCGGTGATGTCGGTGAAATATTCTACGTGCACACTCGAAATGCCGGTAACAATTCCAATCGTTGGTGGCGCGATTTTGCAAAGTGCCTCGATGTCGCCTGGGTGATCTGCTCCAAATTCGAGCAGAATCACTTCTGGCATTTTCTTTATTGGCGAAAGTAAAAGATGGATCCACTTCAGCGGTGAACGTCCCGGGCTTTTCTTTCCGAGGATTGTAAGAGGAACGCCTATTTCGTTGTTGAAGTTTTTTTCCGATGTTCGAAAATTTACCGATCCATCGAGTACGGTTGCGATGGCGTTTTTGGTGGATGTTTTACCGATCGATCCAGTTACTGCAATCACCTTTGGCTTATGTTTCCGGATGGCTTTTTGCGCTTTCTTCTGAAGAGCGTTGATGAGGAATTTTTTCATATTATTCGATTGAACGTCGTGGAGCTATTTCTAAATAGTGAAGGATGAAGTCGGCCACTTCGCCGAATACGTACGCAGATGTTTCGGCTGCCCATTGCGAAGTCGTTGGGTGATCGAGCCAGACCACCATGACGAATGCAGGGTCTTCGATTGGTCCGTATCCGACAAATGTCGCGTTCGTGACTCCCACCTGGTAACCAGCGCCGTCGGTTCGTGCTACCTGCGCTGTCCCTGTCTTTCCTGCCATGTAGTATCCCGGAACGGCGGCGCCACCGGCATGACCTTCTTCTACCACCGATACAAGCATCGCTCCTGTCGTCGTTGCTGCTTTACTCGAAATCACTCGGCGCAACAGGTGTGGTTTTGATTTTTCGATACTGCCGTCTTGGTGTCTTATTTCGTCAACAATATATGGCTGCATCAATTCCCCGCCGTTTGCGATTGCCCCGTATGCCATAGCGAGCTGAAGCACGGTTGTGGTAATTCCCTGCCCATAACTAGCTGTCGCGTAGTAGAGTTCGTGATTGTTTTCGAGCGATGCAATCGTTCCAGGTGATTCTGTTTTCAGTTCGATGCCAGCCACTTGTCCAAAGCCGAAGTTTTGCAAATATTTTTTCATGTCTGGCATGCCTAGTTGCCGCATGGTGAAGATCATTCCGGTGTTGAGCGAGTTTTGAAGCACGTACGTCATGTCTACCAATCCGTGCGCTTTCAAATCTGAGTTTCGAATGGTGTACTGGTCGATTTTTTCTTCCCCATAATCAGTGAACAACGTGTTTGGCGTTACTTTTCCTTTGTCGATCGCTGCTGCCATGACGATTGGTTTGAATACTGATCCTGGTTCGTATGCCTCGAAAATCGCTCGATTATTGTACGCAGAAATGTCTTCTACCTCACTGTACGTGTTTGGATCGAAGTCTGGCGCATTGCACATCGCCATGATTCGCCCCGTTTTTGGCTCTACGATTAGGATCGACCCGCCATCTGCTTTGTAACGCTCAACCGCTCGATAAAGAGCGTCGCAAGCGGTGTATTGAATGGTGCGGTCGATGGTGAGCACGATGTCACTGCCGTTTTCTGCGGCTTTGAATGTACGCGAACCAACACCTATCCACGTTCCTGATTGGTCTGTTTTTGTATCTAAAAATCCGGCCTGTCCTGTAAGCATTTCGTTGAAGTATCCTTCAATTCCGTAACTTCCTACTTTTGCACCGTCGCCATTAGAACCCAAAAATCCGAAGACATGTCCGCCAAGGCTTTTCTCGGGGTAGGCGCGGCCGTCTTCTAGAATATATCGAATGCCCGTAATATCGAGATCGAGGATTTTTTCGAGTGTTTCTTCCGGAATATTTCTTGCGATTGGTTCGTACGGGTCATCTACTTTCGAAAATCGTTCAATTAAATCGCGCATGTCGTCTTGTCGACGTTTTATTTCTGCTTCTTCTTCCGAAAGTGGCGTTTCGGCTAGTTCTTGGATCACTTCTTCGACTACCGGCTCTTCCACCACTTCAACAACCTCTTCTGTCACAACTTCCGGCGGTATAGGTTCAAGGATTCCTTCCAAGATAGTCTCTGCAGGTTCTTCAGCGACAATTTCTTCTGCAGCGATTTCTGCCTCGGTTTCCGGCGGAAGTAAATAACCAAGGATTTCGCCAACTGCAATCGCTGCTTCGCGCGGATTTTCGATTCTACGTGGTTCAGCATACAAAAAAGCACGCGGCTCGTTGGTCGCAGCAAAAAATTCTTGGCCGGTTTTCCAGTCACGCACCAAAATAGAACCTCTCTCCGGAAATAATTCTCGATAAAGCGAGTGCTGTTTTGTCGCAACAGTATTGTAGTGCGCAGCCTTTACAACTTGCAGGTGGAACAAACGAACAGCGATCGCGGCTATAAACACCGCAAAAATAACCTTCAACCAAAAAAGCCGTTTTTCGCCTTGGCTGGTCATTTTTGATCGCGCACGTTGCATACTGCTTCTATTTTACCTTATTGCCGGTAAGATGACTACCGGTAAAAAATCAAAAAAGAGCACATGGCTCTTTTATGAATTTCGAATTTCTTCTTCCGACACGGTCCACCCAAGCAGTGTGATAATTTCGCTGTTTACCTCGTATTCCAGCGCGCGCAATACTTGTCCGTCGCCTCGGGCGTAATCCTTGAATGTGACCGTATCTTCTTCTACACCGTCTTCGTCGATCACTTTTGCCACGGCTTCGAATGTCAATTCGTAATCGTCGCCGGCATGAAACACCGATTCTTGCATCAAATCGATTTCCGCTTCTACTTCATTAAACAGCATCACCTCCTCCGACTCCTCATCGATACTTAACCACGCATGCGTTTCGTCGCGCATTAAGTACATCTTTTCTCCTGTTTCGAGTTGAAGTACATCGAATGTGCGTGGTGTAAATGTCTTGTCTCGCACTACAACTCCCTCACCGTCTTTCATTTTTTGTAGTAAATCTTCAATTGTCATAAGGTCATTTTTGTTTTCTCGATAATAACGTATATTGAGAAAAATGGAAGGGTTTTGGGGATAGAATTTTTCTCACGACATCATAGGCTGTAAATAGAGTCGTTAATAATCCAATCCTTCTCGTGCTGGAACTCCTGAATAAAAGTAATGACGTTCCAATTTCATTTCGGTAATGATGTGAGCGGCTTCTAGGAAGGCCGGGTGAGGGTTGCGGCCGGTGAGTATAAGTTCGGTTTCGGGGTGTTTGTTTTTGATAAGATCGAGGATGTCGTCTGCGTTCATCATTCCAAGGGCGCAGGTGGAGTTTACTTCGTCTAGAATGACTAAATTATGTTCACCGCTCGCGAGCGCTTCTTTTGCGATTTGAAGTCCTCGTGCCGCTTCGGTTTTGTCGGTTTCGTTTATGGAGAAATCAAATCTGCCGGTTACTGGGTCAATACGGTCGCGCCCGGTTGGTTCGTAGTCGATCAATTCGATTTGGTCGAGCAAGTTACGTTCGTTGTAGTGGGTGTTCCCGCCTTTGTCGAAGTAAATAATCTTCACGCGCTTCCCTGCCCCAGCGGCGCGGATTGCTTGGCCTAGAGCTGCGGTCGTTTTTCCTTTTCCGTTTCCGTAAATAAGCTGGACAAGCCCGTAGCCTTTTTTCCCAAGAATCCGATCGTCGCGACCAGAGATGCGTTCGAATTTTATGTAGGCTTCAACCACGCTGCGGACATATCCTTGCAGGTCTTCGGGAAGCGGCTGACGTGGATCGAGCCAAATGGATTCACTGTGTTCCCACGAAAGCACGATGTCGCCCGCTGGCATTGGAGCGATGTAGAAATTTTTAATTACACGTTCGTGCGCCATTTCACCAAATCCACTCGCAGCCATTGTGTGAAATAGTTGAGCACGCGATACGTCGATGGCAAGGCCGATTTCTTCCTTCACCTCACGCGCAAGAGCTTCGAGAGGTTCTTCACCCAATTCCATCTGCCCACCCGGCAAATCCCAAGCACTTCCGTATTTGTCAGGAGTGGAGCTTTTAAGAAGGAGAATTTTTCCTTGTTCATTTACAAGAACGGCTTTGTGGGCGATGTAGTGTTTTCGAGAGGGGTTCATATCGATGATTATTTCTGGTCATTGCGAGGAACAGGGTGACGAAGCAATCTTTCGTCGTGCAATTGAATCGCGAGATTGCTTCGTCGGCTGCGCCTCCTCGCAAGGACGATAACAAGTTGACTTTTGGTTGATTTTAGTATAGAGTAATCGGTCGTTTTGGCAATGTGTTGAACACGAAACTGTGCCCTGCGGGGCGAAGGAGATCACGTGACAAAGACTGCTGCTCCGGAGATCAATGCTACTCAAGAGGCAATCAAGCACACGATGACGCATGCGCTGACCAATGGAGGGATCGACGAGTGGAACGAGCTCAGGTACGAGTACTCTCACATCAAGCTCGAGTTCTGCAACCACGATTTCTCAGGCCTGGACCTCCCCTTCCGGAACCTTTCGGGGTTGAATTTCTTCGGATCCAAGTTCTCAGGAACTGATCTCGACGGCGCTGATCTCACCGGCTGTACCGGCCTCACTGCTCACCAGCTCGCGCAGGCTCGCAATCTCGAGCATGCGTTGCTCGACCCCAATCGCTACGCGGATGCGGTGGCGGCGGGGTACAAGCGCGCTAACGAGAAGTGAACTCTCTCGAGCGAGCGCGTCAAGGCGCGCTCGCTCGCTGACCCAGGTTTTCGGACCTGGGTCTTGCTTTTCCAAACCCAGCGAAACCTTGACTTTGTATTAATTTTCGTGCAGAATAATCAGTCGTTTTGGCAATGTGCTGAACGCGTTCACGGCCTTTCGGGGCAAAGGGGTCAGATACTATGATGAAGGTTCAGATGGTCGCAATGCTGCGCAAGGGACGAATCGAGGAATGGGACGCATGGCGGACGGTGAATCCGGGAGTGCGTATCGACCTTTCGATGACTGATCTCTCAGAGGCAAATCTCGAAGGGGTGAATCTGGCATCCGCAAACCTTAAAGGGGTGAATCTTAAAGGGGCAAACCTGAAGCGAGCGAACTTCTGGAAGGCGGATCTCGCAAGGGCGGATCTTCAGAACGCAAAGCTCTCAGATGCGTATCTCGGATCTGCAAACTTGTCGGGAGCCGATCTGCGAGAGGCAGATCTGACAGAAGCATATCTCTCACGAGCGAACTGCTGGAAGACGGATCTGCGGGGTGCAAATCTCTCGGACGCATATCTCGAACGCACAAACCTCTCAGAAGCAGACCTACGTGGCGCACACCTTCACGCAGCAGTTATCGATGACGCGGATCTGTCGGGAGCGAATCTCGAAAAGGCCAACTGCGCGGATGCTGATTTCGAGGGCACGCATCTTTCGGGAGCAAACCTTCGTTCAGCGAACCTGTCGCATACAAATCTGTCGGCGACGGATCTCTCAGGAACGTGTCTCGCGGATGCGAACCTTCAAGATGCTGATCTTGCGGGAGCAGATCTTCGAGGGGCGATTCTGTCGGGAGCAGATCTTCGAGGGGCGATTCTCTTGGCAGCCGACCTTTCAGCAGCAGTCCAACTGATCGCTGCCCAGCTTGCGCAAGCTGGAAACCTCGAGGACACCAACCTAGATCCTGACCTCTACGCGGATGCGGTGGCGGCAGGGTACAAGCGCGCTGACGAGAAGTGAACTCTCTCGAGCAAGCGCGTTAAGGCGCGTTTGCTCGCTGACCCAGGTTTTCGGACCTGGGTCTTGCTTTTGGAGTGGAGTGATTGGTTTTGTGCGTGATGTTATGCAAAAGAACGGCGTTGTGCCGTTCTTTTGTTTGCGCGAGACCCTTCCTCTCTTCCACTTACCAAGGGGTCGTGCTTTATCGATCTCTTAGCTGCACCCTGATGTTGAACCGCAGTTCAAGCATTTGTAGCAGGCGGCGTTGCGGACCATGATGGAACCGCAGGTGTCGCAGGCTGGGGCGTCAGCAGAGTTGTCAAAAGTGTTTGTAAGAGCCGCTTTTGCCTCTACTTGTTCAGCTACTTCTGGCTTTGCCTCGATTTTCTTCACAGGTTCGCTTTGGCTTGCTTGCGCAGACTGAGAAGGCTGAGGAACGATAGCTTCTTCCACCTCAATTCGATCGTCCAAGTCTTCTGTGTTCGCAGGTGCTGTGCCGTGGGTCATTTTGTTTTCACCTGTCACTTCCAAGTTGTTCAATCCTACTTTTGATTGATCTTCTGGTGAAAGGAATTTGAGCGCCATCCATCGGAAGATGTAGTCGACGATTGATTTTGCCATTCGAATGTTTGGATTATTTGTAAATCCAGATGGTTCGAATCGCTTGTGAACGTACTTGTTTACCAAGACTGGCAATGGAACTCCGTACTGCAATCCGATCGATACGGCTGTTGCAAAACTGTCCATCAAACCACTAATCACCGAACCTTCTTTTGCCATGGTGATAAAGATTTCTCCCGGCTTTCCGTCGTCGTACAATCCAACCGTTAGGTACCCTTTGTGACTCGCGATACTGAATCGGTGCGTAATCGAACGTCGTTCGTCGGGCAAGCGTCGTCGTTGTGGAGCGCCAGCGTACGAAATTGTTTTTGTTGGAATCGACATTTGCACCTGTGTCTGTTCCGATAGACCCCTCCTAGCCTCCCCTTGTGAAGGGGAGGAAGCGCTCGCGAGTGGAGTTGCTTCTTTCTTCACTTCATCTTTCTTCGATGCGTCTTTTTCTTTTGATGTTGTAAGAGCTTGTTGTCGCTTTGAACCGTCGCGGTAGATCGCGATCGCTTTCAATCCCATCTTCCATCCTTCCATGTATACATGTTCTACGTCTTCTACCGTTGCTTCTTTTGGCATGTTTACCGTTTTACTAATTGCTCCCGAAATAAACGGTTGCACAGCGGCCATCATACGAACGTGTCCCATGTAGTGGATTGTTCGTGTTCCATTCTTTGCTTTGAACGCACAGTCGAATACCGACAAGTGTTCTTCGGAAATGTGTGGCGCACCTTCGATGGTGTCGTTTGCGTCGATGAATGCAATGATCGCATCAACCTGTTCTTTCGTGTAGCCCAATCGTGCAAGTGCTTCTGGAACGGTTCCGTTGACGATCTTGAGCATACCACCGCCAACGAGCCATTTGTATTTTACGAGCGCGATGTCTGGTTCCACTCCTGTTGTGTCGCAGTCCATCAAGAATCCAATCGTTCCTGTTGGAGCAAGTACCGAAATTTGCGCGTTGCGAATTCCGTGCTTCACTCCCCCATCGATCACGTTGTCCCAAGATTTTCGGGCTTCGAACAACAGTTCCGCTGGAACACCGTTTGGATCGATTTCGTAGGCGGCCTTTCGGTGCATTTGCATTACTTCCATCATTGGTTCGGCGTTCTTTTTGAATCCAGCGAATGGACCAATTTTTTCTGCCGCTTTTGTTGATTGGAAGTAGCTTTGACCAGATAGCAATGCCATGATCGCTCCTGCCATGTTTCGACCTTCGTCTGAATCGTAGGCAACTCCTCGGCTCATCAAAAGTGCTCCTAGGTTTGCGAATCCGATTCCAAGCGGTCGGTAATCGTGGCTGTTCTTTTCGATTGCTGGTGTTGGGTAACTAGAATTTCCAACAAGGATTTCCATCGCTGTAATCACGACTTCAGCAGCCTTTTTGAATGCTTCAACGTCAAATTCCATCACGCCGTTTACTTCCTTTCGGTACTTCATCAAGTTGAGTGAAGCCAAGTTACATGCCGAGTCGTCTAGGAACATGTATTCCGAACACGGGTTCGATCCGTTGATGCGATCGGTGTTTTTACTTGTGTGCCAATTATTGATGGTTGTGTCGTACTGAATTCCAGGATCTCCACATTCCCATGCCGATTGCGCCATTTCGCGGAACAATTCTTTTGCATCGTATTCAACCGACGGGTTTCCTGTTGTTACTTCCTTTGTTGTCCATCGCGCGCCGTTTTCCACCGCCTTCATAAATTCGTCGCTTACGCGTACCGAATTGTTTGCGTTTTGGAAGAAGATTGAGCTGTATGCTTCTCCGTCCATCGAAGAATCGTATCCAGCGTCAACAAGTGCCCATGCCTTCTTTTCTTCTCTTACTTTACAGTGAATGAATTCCAAAATATCTGGGTGATCGATATTTAGCATCACCATCTTTGCCGCACGTCGTGTTTTTCCGCCTGACTTTACCGTTCCAGCGAATGCGTCAAATCCTTTCATGAACGAAACTGGTCCGGATGATTTGTTGTTCGATCCACCGATAAATTCTTTACTTGAACGGAGTTTTGAGAGGTTTGACCCTGTACCTGATCCGCCCTTGAAAAGCATGCTTTCTGTTGTGGCAAGTTGCATGATTGAACGCATGTCGTCTTCCACGGCGTTGATGAAGCAGGCTGAACACTGTGGATGTGGTTCTGTTCCTAGGTTGAACCAAACTGGACTGTTGAATGCTGCGTATTGGTTGATCAAAATGAAAGTCAATTCTTCTTCGAACGTTGTTGCGCTGCGAGCGTCTTGGAAGTATCCATCTTTTCGTCCCCATTGCGCGATTGTTTGCGCCACGCGGTCGATCAATTGCTTCATCGATGTTTCGCGATCTGCATCGCCTACTTTTCCTCGGAAGTATTTTTGAGCCACGATGTTTGTGGCAGTTTGCGACCACGTTTTTGGTGTTTCGATGTTGTTTTGTTCAAAAATGACCGCGTTCTTTTCGTTGGTAATTTTTGCTGTACGCATTTCCCATTCAATCTTCTTGTACGGGTGAATCCCTTCTTCGGTAAAATATCGGTCGAATACCAATCCCTTTCCGTACTTTGGTTCGGCTGTTGTAGAAGGTGCCAACTGCTGACGGAATGAAGAATACTTTTTCGCCACGTGCGTTAAGTTGTTGTCGATCAATGTCATCGAAACAACTTCTCGCACATCGGCACTGCTTGGTTCGGTGTGACCGTTGTAAATACGGTGCAAGCGATCGCCGACCTGTTCGGTAATTTTGCGGGCGCGGTCTTGCTCTCGCATGCCGGCAATTTCCATCGCCTTCACGACCGAAGCGTGCAGTTTGTCGTACTGAAATGATTGCGATTCACCATTTCGTTTTTTGATGCTTTTTACAGCAGTCATGTAATCCCACACAATGTCACCGACGTTGCCGGTTTTTTGTTGTGTGTTTGTTGCGGACTGGTTCATAGCCTAGAAGAATTTTATTAATAAAAGGTCTGGTGAAGAATGCTCTCCAAAAAGGTGCTATCGCTTTTTTTGCGATTAAAAAGATCCCTTCCTTTGGGATCCCACTGATCGAACCTGGTCTAACATGTACGTTAGGGCGAGTTCTCACTCTTTCGAGCGCAACACAAGATGTTGTGTTGATGACTACATTGTAGCACAAGATGTTGTGTTTGGTTTTGGGTTTTGTGGATAAAATTTCTGTAACTTTTTTTGGCGAGAGTTGGCGCTGAAACAAAAGAGCCCCCTCGGAACACATCGGCAGGCGAACCTGCAAATGTGCCCGAGAGGGCGAGAGACCAGTGTATCTGTGCCGCCCCGTTGTTCTTCGCCTGGTCGGTATCGTGCGAAGAGGGCTCTGGTTGGCGGTGTCATGCGGAGGAAAACCAGAAAATCTTTTCCGCATGGTGACGCTGTTTACGGGTCACTCCGTTTGCCACCTGGTTCTCCCAGGGCTGGTTGGCTGTATTCGTGGTCTTCGTACTTGTGAACTACCAGCATTCACAAGCATATAGCGTCCTATTTCCCGGTCCGCGCAGGTCTGGTTGTTTTTTTACTTTTCCGCCTACTGGAGTACCAGCACTTCCTAGGCGCACCGACCAACAATTCACGGTGTCGGGACGTGGTCTCTCGATCTCGAGCTCGAGTCTGGGTGACTCTTTTCGTGCGGGCTTTACCAGTTTCATCCCCGCATATATCGACCAAACTCCTGGGTCGAACAGGTGTCCACCGCATCAACTATAGCGGCATGGACCGAAAGAATGTACTACATTTTTAACCGGTCGTCAAGTGCGAAGCCTACTTTCGCCTTGAATTACTTGGCTTTTCTTGCGTAAATCAAATAGGCCCTATAGGTCGAATATGACCTATGGGACCTATTTTTACTCTTCTCGTAAATCCAGTTCTTCTAATAACTTTTTCTGCGCTTTCGATAGCTTCTTTGGGGTTTGTACTTTTAACACAACGTATTGATCGCCGCGCCAGCTGCCTTCTGGGACTCCTTTGCCTTTCATGCGTAGGCGGTCGCCGGATTGCGACCCTGCGGGGATTTTTAGTTTTACTAGGCCGTCGACGGTATCTACCTGTACTTCGTCACCAAGTGCCGCTTGTGTGAAGCCGATGGTTTTCTTTACGTAAATGTCTTTTCCGTCGCGCTGGAATCGTGGGTCGCTCTTTACATGCAGCTGCAAGAACAAATCCCCCGACTCGCCGCCGCGTCCAATCGATTCCCCTTCACCGCGCACACGGATGCGCATGCCGTCTTCTACTCCTGCCGGGATGTCGATGCGTAACGTCTTTTTTCCGTATGTAAATCCGTCGCCGTCACAATCTTTACATTTCGTTTCCGGAATTTCGCCTGCGCCGTTGCAGTCTTCACAATTCACGCGCGTCTGCATGTTTCCTAACATGGTGCGTGCAATTTTCACCTGGTAACCCTGTCCTTTACACGTGTCACACGTCTTCATGCTCGACCCAGGTTCTGCACCGATTCCTGCACATCGTTCGCAAGCGTTGTTTTTGCTAAGTGACACTTCTTTTTCCACGCCGAAGATGGATTCGTTGAACGTAAGTTGAACATCGATCAACGCATCGCCTCCACGCGGAGCTCGCGCACCGCCTCCGCCACCGAAACCACTTCCAAACATGCTGCCAAAAATATCACCCAAATCCTCGAAGTGCATTCCCTGCCCTCCAAATCCACCAAATCCACCCGCTCCCGGACCAGCGCCGTCGAATGTTTGCCCGTACTGGTCGTACTGCTTCCGTTTCGTTTCATCACCAAGCACCTGGTAGGCTTCATTCACCTCCTTAAACTTCGCTTCGTCTCCACCCTTGTCCGGATGAAACTGATGCGCTTTCGCTCGAAACGCTTTTTTGATTTCGTCCTTCGACGCAGATTTGTCGACGCCTAGTGTGTTGTAATAGTCTTTGGGCATATTAAATAAAATTTTTGAGCAGTATAATAAAACTACCTAACAATACAAAGATTCCTGATATTCCTGAAATAGATATGGCAATTATCTTGTTACGTCCCTCCTCTACCAAACTAACTGCGATAATGATTGAAATTATTAATAACGTGCATCCGAACAAAAACATACACATAGTAAATCCGACTAATGCGCCTATCCCTGAGTCGATAGAAGCTAGCGCACCTATTCCTATACCTAACAAGGATATTATTAAAGCAGTTCGTATTTCGACCGCACTCACCATTGTAACTATTTCTTTTTTATAATCTTTAAAGTCATTTTTAGATTCTTCCCGCTCTTTTTTTATCTCTTCTCTTAACTCTTTATACCTATCCATCACCGTATTAGTAATTACGCTTCCAGTCGTTCCTGTTTCTTCCTTCACACCACTTGAAAAGATAGGAGTACTCATAACTAAGCTTGTCCGACATCTAGAATCGCTATATTATCAATCTTCTCTTGACCAAATTGAATGTTGAACCTATATCTTCCTACTTGATCAAAATTAAACTCAAATCCAAAGTAAAAATTCGCATCGCCCTTCCCATTAGTCATTTCAGGAATACTTCCATCCAATTCTCCCAACCGCCTCTCCTCTCCGGCGGGATTCTGAACAAAAAAAATCGCTCTGTTCTTTCCAGATGGCAAGTTATTTAATTTACATACCAAGAATAGCTTCATCGTTGAGACACCGGTTAATGCCCCAATTACATCAACAAAAGACTGCTGTGGTGTGCCAAGGCCTCCTATCCATTGGCAAAGTAATCCGTATTGTTTCTCGATATTATTTTTCATATTTTTGCCCTTCCCCCTTCACCACCTTCGCGCGGGCGTCGATTACTTTTTTCTTGGATTTGCCTACGATCTTTCCCCAGATCCAGTCGCGTACTCGTGGAATCGAAAGGATCCAGAGGAGTCCGGAGAGGAGTGCGAGGAAGCCGCGGACGAAGAGGGCGAAGAGTTTTTTCATAGAGGAATGGTTGGTGATTTTCTTTCATTATCGCACAGAATCACATTCTGCACATGTCACCGTAGGCGAAGCGAATAGATCCCCGGCACTAAAGGCCGGGCAGGCTTTCACTTTGTTCAGGATGACAAGGTGAGGCGTGTTGAGTTGAATCGCGATGCCGCGACCCCCTGTCGTCCCCCTTGGTAAGGGGGACACAGGCTTGCGGCGTTTCCTCCCCTTACCAAGGGGAGGCTAGGAGGGGTCTTCTTGGAGAAAATGTTCGCAAGAGTCTGCATTGCGCAAACCTTATTTCTCGTCGTCCTTCTTTACTTCTTCGAATTCTGCATCTTTTGTTCCTTCGTCTTTCTTTTCTTCACCACCGGCTGCTGCGGCTTGTTGTTCTTGTTGGTAGATTTTTGCGCCTACAGCTTGAGCGGCTTGCGAGAGTTCTTCTGACGCTTTTTTGATGGCTTCGATGTCGTCGCCGTCTTTTAGCTTTTTAAGAGCTTCTACTTTTTCCTCGATTGGTTTCTTTTCTTCGTCGGTGATTTTGTCCTTATGTTCTGTGAACATTTTTTCTACGGTGTACACCATGGTGTCGGCCGTGTTTCGGACTTCGATCATTTCGCGCTTCTTCTTATCTTCTTCTGCGTGTGTTTCGGCGTCCTGTTTCATCTTTTCGATTTCATCTTTTGAAAGTCCAGATGACGCGGTGATCGTAATCTTTTGTTCCTTGTTCGTTCCCTTGTCCTTTGCTTTTACGTTTAGGATTCCGTTTGCGTCGATGTCGAAACTTACTTCGATTTGCGGAACTCCGCGTGGAGCTGGTGGGATTCCAGTTAGGCTGAATTGTCCGAGTAGTTTGTTGTCGGCCGCCATTTCGCGTTCACCTTGGAAGACTTTGATGTCTACCGAAGGCTGGTTGTCGGCTGCAGTTGAGAAGACTTGAGATTTCGACGCTGGGATTGTTGTGTTCTTTTCGATCAACTTGGTCATAATTCCTCCCATCGTTTCGATTCCGAACGAAAGCGGAGTTACGTCCAAAAGAAGAACGTCCTTTACGTCACCTTGAAGTACTCCGGCCTGAACAGCGGCACCAAGCGCCACTACTTCGTCTGGGTTTACCGTTACGTTTGGCTTTTTGCCGAAAAATTCTTCTACTTTCTTCTGGATCAATGGCATTCGGGTCATTCCTCCTACCATCACGATTTCTTCGATCGCTTTCGATTCTAGCTTCGCATCTTTCAATGCCTGTCGTACTGGGCCAAATGTTTTTTCTACCAACGGCATCACCAATTCTTCCAACTTCGCTCGTGTCAATTTCATCACCAAGTGCTTTGGACCTTCTGCGCCCGAAGTGATGAACGGTTGGTTGATTTCTGTTTCTTGAGCCGTTGAAAGTTCGATTTTTGCGCGTTCTGCTGCGTCCTTAATTCGTTGAAGCGCAAGAGAATCTTTGCTCAAATCCACGCCTTCGAGGTTTTTGAATTCGGTAATAATCCAGTCGATCACCACTTTGTCGAAGTCGTCTCCTCCAAGGTGCGTGTCACCGTGCGTTGAAATTACTTCTACCGTGTTATCTGAAACGTCGAGCACAGACACGTCGAATGTTCCTCCTCCTAGATCGTACACAAGAATTTGCTGACCGGCTTTCTTTTCGAATCCGTACGCAAGTGCTGCCGCCGTAGGTTCGTTAATAATTCGAAGAACCTTTAGTCCTGCGATTTCACCTGCGTCTTTTGTTGCTTGGCGTTGTGCGTCGTCGAAGTAAGCTGGAACGGTAATGACCGCTTCGGTAATTGTTTCACCTAGCTTTTCTTCGGCGTCTGCTTTCATCTTTTGCAACACCATCGCGCCGATCTGCTGTGGAGTGAATTCTTCACCACCCATTTTTACCGCTACACCTTCACCGCGTTTGATGATTTCGTACGGCATCAATTTTACGTCTTCGGTAACTTCGTCATCTTCAAAACGTCGGCCGATAAGTCGTTTTACTGAATAAAGAGTGTCTTTTGGATTCGTAACCGCCTGTCGCTTTGCTGGAAGTCCAACAAGGCGTTCACCTGTTTTTGAAGTCGAAATCATCGAAGGAGTTGTTCGGTTTCCTTCCTTGTTTTCGATAATCTTCGGCGATCCACCCTCCATAATCGCCATCGCACTGTTTGTTGTTCCTAAATCGATTCCTAGAATTTTTGCCATATGATTAGTTTAAGTTTATTTGGTCATTGCGAGGAGTGCTGCGACGAAGCAATCTTTTACTTCGCTGCGCTCGCAATGACGGATTGAAATGAAGTCTAAGCTTTACTCACCACCACCTTCGCTGGACGGATAACTAGGTCGCCCATTTTCCAGCCGGATTGCATTACTTTTATGATGGAACCTGGTTCTTTTGATTCGTCTTGTTCTTCGCTGACCGCTTCGTGTTGAAGTGGGTCGAGCTTGCCAGCTGTTTCGATTGGTTCGATGCCTAGCGAGGCAAAAACTTCTTCAAATTGTTTTTTGATGAATGTAACGCCCATCATCCAGTTGTCGAACTTTTTCTGATCTTCTTCTGCAAGCGTCACTGCTGGTGTGTGGTGAACGGCTTGTTCGAAGTTGTCGGCGACTGGGAGAAGCTGGTGCGCGAGCCCGATTTTGATTCGGTTGCGATCTTGTTCTTTTTCGTTCGCCAAGTTTTTCTTCAAGTTTTCGTAGTCCGCAAGCGCGCGCTTCCATCCGCCTAGGTATTCATCACATTTCTCTTCCAGCGTTGGTTCTTTTGCCACTTCTTCTCGAGCGTCTTCGGGCGGTTGCGTGATTGATTCTTTTTCTTCGTTGTTTACATCGTCTTTTTTCATATCATTCTTGATTCAAGCATTTCCCTTGCATCGGAAAGCAGTTTTATATTTTTTGCGTAGTTCATGCGCTGTGGGCCCAGGAAGCCGATCACTCCCGGAACGTTTTTTGGACTTGTGTAGCGCATCATCACCGTTGCCATTGCGTCGCCGAATGGGTTTTCGCTTCCGATCCAGACGTGGATTTGGTTGTCCATGCGACTGCGGAAGGTTTTGATCGCTTCGTCGAATTGATCGATCGTGGCCGACAGCGCGCGCATCGATTCGACGTCGCCGAATTCCGGCTTGGAGAACAGTGTGGAAACGCCAGTGTAGTAATGCCAGCCGTCTTCTTGTGTTACGAACGCCGCATCGCCGGACAGCTTCACCATGCTTTTCGTCATGGCTCGCAGGAAATCTTTGAACTGATCTGTTTGTGGTGCAATTTGCTTAATGGTGAGCCGGACTCGAACGCGTGGAGCTTCTTTTTTTCGGACAAAGCGATCGAGATAATACCTGTACCCTTCTTCGGTTGGAATGCGTCCAGCGGATGTATGTGGCTGACGAAGCAATCCCGTTTCTTCTAATACGGCCATGTCGTTTCGCACCGTTGCGGGTGAAACATCGATGCCGTATTTTTCGACCAATATTTTGGACGAAACCGGTTGAGCTGTTTCGACATATTCTTGCACAATGGCTGCCAGAATACGTTCTTGCCTTGGGTTTAACATAACTTTTGACCTTTAGAGAAAGACATAACGTCTTTTAGCACTCAGTATTGTAGAGTGCTAATTTTGATTCGTCAAGAGTCTAAAAAGGGTTGTGAGTGGATGGTTTTTGAAGAGCTGGAATTTTGAGGGGTTGAGGCCTGTGTTACGCAGAATAGTGCTTACGCTTGAGTTACTTATTCCGTCATCCCGGACTCGATCCTGGATCCATCGGTCTTCACTTTCGCTTCCCCCTCCTTTTCAAGGAGGGGTTAGGGGTGGTTACGCGCTGTTTGAGCGCAATCTTGAGCGCATATTGTGGTTGACTTTTTATCTAAAATCTGTTACTCTTTTCTGTTTCCGGACGGCCTTGAAATGGTGATTTCCCGGAAAGGAGGAGATATGGTTCAGACCACTGTTCGTAACCCGCTTGTGACTGCCGTCACGAACAAGCTGCTTCGAATCGTCGAGATTCGTGAAGACAATCGAGGACACGAAAAGATCGAGGTCCTATGGCGATATCTCGGCACAAGTCGTCACGATCGAGAGCAGCTCGCCGGGCTCGGCCTGATCATCGAGGGATCGTGCCTGATGGTGCGGCTTCCGCCAAGGCCGGGTGCCTACGAGGGGTGGAACGGTGACGAATTCATCTTGACTCGTCTTTCGCTCCCGCTCGAGCGCGCCGTGACTTCGAGTGGCGGAGCAACCTTCCTCCACACCTACTGCCCGCAGAACGATTCCCGTGCCATCAATGCTCGGCTTCCGCGGGGAGTGGCCCGATTGGTTCAGCCGGATCGTCAGGAATTCGAGATCCGCAACATCGAGTGGCAAGGGCTTCCGCGAAGCGCCGCTGACCTGGGGTTGCGGCGCTAGATGACTGGATATTTCAGAACAGGGCACGCGCGAGGGGCTTGGAAACAAGCCCCTCTTTTTGTATCGAAAAAAGAGCCCGCAGGCTCTTTTTTGCTACGTCACTCCTTTGATCACTCTTCCCGGTCCAGAGTTTCGCTTCGCTCTCGAAAGGCCTTTTGGCGCTTCGTCGGCTGCTTTTTCGCGTTTACTGTCTTCTTTTGTGCGCCATCCCTTCGCACCTTGCGCTTCCATGTAGCCATGAATGTACCCAAGTACCCTTTCGCTCTTCGCTAAATCGGACTCTAGCTTGAGCAACTTCTTGCTTGCCTCTTTGTATCCCGGCGTTTTCATGACTCGGTTCCAGTAACCCTGTAAACCGCCACCACCCTTCAGTGAAGGATACTGTTTATAGAGAGCTTCCAAATCTTCTTCCAACATTTCCAGCTGAATTTTCTCGGCCTGATATTCTTCGTAGCTATATCCTGTTACCTTTTCGGCACCCAGCTTGTCGTAAAATTCAGGACCTTCGATTTCTAAATTCTGCATCGCTTGTTCCGACAATTTTGCTTCTCCAAACCATTCGTCGGTTAAATCATCCGTTTCATCAAGTACATCTGCACTAGAACCATCTCCATCGCCAGAGTCGCGGTTACTTGCTTCGTTTTTTGATGGCTTGATTGCATTTGTCTCACTCAACTTTTGAAGCACCTCTTCGTTCGAACGATTGTCGCTCGGCATGTTTGCCTCTGGAGTTTTTACGGAGGCGAATTCTTGCTTTAGAACTGAGTCGGGATCCGTGATCGGCATCGGATCAGAACCAGTGGCATATGAAGCGCTCAAATCTTCAAAATCCGCTTTAACTTCTTTTAATAACCTACTTCGCAGCTCTGGTGTTAGTTTCATTGCATAACGCTTGTCCGGATCCAGAAGCTTTGGCTCCCCACTTTCGAAAACTAATTCGCCCTTACCATCACGTTCGTAATAATTTATATACTCGCTACCCTCACTCAATGCCTGAAGTTTTTTATTGTATCCGCTTATTTCACTCATCATCAACGACTCCATCTGGCCAGGAGTTTTCTTTTCTTGAGACTTCTTTCTGTCTTTAATATTCTTATAATTCTCTGCCGTGAAAGTCTTCGTATATACTTCATCTTTTCTAAACGGATCGTTTTTCGCCTTATATTCTTGTTCGCTAAAACTTGACGAAACAATACCTGTTTCTGTCTTTAAATGATCTACAAACTCTCGTCGCTTCGCTTCAATCTTCTGCGCCGAATCATCGTCGCCGCGCTGCTTAAAGTTGTCGCGCGCGCGTCCCAAGTCCATTATGACTGCCTGATATTTTGGCAACTTATAACTTTCTTTAATCGATTTGATTTCGTTGTTAAAATTTCTGTGTGCCGTTTTTAAATTTTCGTCATCGATCCCTTGCTCTAATTTCTTATTATACTGAACTCGAACGCCTTCACGTTTTTCTTCAAGCATCTCTAGCTGGTCTTCGATGCGATCAATCTCTTCTTTGGAATCCAATTTGTAATCCTCAGGCTTAAGTTTTTCTAAATCTTCCAATAACTGCCTATCTCCTTCCAGAGCTAGATCACCTTCAGTAATCTCTGCAGACCTGTTCACCTGATTATTTGAGACTAATTCCAAATCACTTTTTGGCAGAAGTGTCGTGTCTGCCTCTTCTTCTCGATTTGACGCTGTATTCATCGGTTCGGTGACATCTGTTTCGGCTAATCTATTTTCTAGGTTCATCGGCTCAGTCTGCTCGTCAGCAATCTTGTTCGCAGCATTTTCATCTGCAATTGATAATCCAGAAGACTCTAAATCATCAAAAATACCTTCCTCTTTTTGAAAGGCGTCCAGCTTATTCAACCCATCCACATCTACATCCGGTTCAATTATTTCCGAAATGTGCCCAACGTCATCCATTGCAAGAACATCTTTTTCGATAATTTTCTCTGACTGGATGTCCAACGCTTTTAGTTCTGCTCGTATCTTGTCTAGCGCCTCGGCATCGGTACCGGATTCGAAGGTGCGCTGAAGGAGATCGGCGAATTGGTTTAGGATTTCGTTTTTGCCTTCGTACTTTCGGGAAATATCAACGATGTTGGTCGCCAAAATACTCTCCGCTTCTGTCATTTCGTCTGCCGGTCGCTTTTCTCCAACACCTACATCCGGCGTAAGTGGCTTTCTTGGAGCTCGGTCTTGTTTCGAGATTTGGGTTGGTTCTTGATTTGGGCTGTCCATGTTCATACGCGAAGGTTAGTTGAGGTCATTATATCGCACCGGTGCTAGAAACCGAAGGATTTCTTTTGGGATTTGGCGGCGGATGTCCACACCATCTTTTTGTCTTTGCGGCGTTTGAGGAGTTCTGCGAAATGCTCTCCGCCTAAAATGGTTGGAACGATGACGAAATGAGCTCCAAGTTCGTACATCTCTTTTGCGCGATCGGCGGATTTTACCGTTACGATGATGGTGGCTTTTGTGCGCTTTACTCCCTTGAGGAATTCGATGATGTCGGCGCTGACTGCGTCGTCGGGGATGGTGGAGATGATGATTTTTGCTTTGTGCGCTTGGACGGCTTGGAGTAGATCTTGGTTCCCCGCGTCTCCGTACATGTGCGGAATGCGTTTTTGTTTGAGTTGTTCAATGGCTTTCGGATCGATGTCGACGACTAGATAGTCTTTTTTGAGGGATTTTACGGCCGGCAAAATGCGCTCGCCTAGGCGGTGGTAGCCAAACATAATTACTTCTGGTGCATGCTCCACTTTTGTGCGTTTCTCCTTCCCTGCTAGTTCTAGTGGATAGAACAAAAATTCCATCTTGTCGTAAATGGCTTCGTTGTAGTTGATCATGTACGTCGAAATTGCGATCGTAATGAGGGCGACGATGGTGGTGAGTGGAAGAATGGACGAGTCGACAAATCCTGCGGTGACACCGGCGGCGAGGAAGATGAATGAGAATTCCGAAATTTGCGCCATGGTGACGCCGACCAAAAATCCGGTTCGGGGGTGATAGCCGAATGCGCGTAGGATGATGAGGAGGATGATTGGGTTCCCGATTAGAATGAATGCGCTAAAGGCGATTCCCATTGGGAGAGATGCGGCAACGGAAGAAAGACTAAGGGTTGTACCGAGGTAGATGAAGAAGAGAATCAGGAAGAAGTCCCGCAGAGGGCGGACTTTGGCTTCGACTTCGCGGTGGAAGGCTAGGCCGGCGAGTGAAATTCCGGCTAGAAGCGCCCCGATTTCTATTCCGAATCCTAGGAAATGCAATCCGCTTGCAACCGCAAAACACCACGACAGCGATGTCATGAACAGGAGTTCGTGCGAAGACGCCACAAACGCAAACAATTTTGGCAGAACATATTTCGCTAGCAGCCAAAGGATGAATACCACGGCGATTAATTTTGCGGCAGACATTAGCAGTACTACTTCGAGAGCTCCTTCTTGTGCGCGCAAAGAACCCACGACTAGTAGCAACATCATTGCGACTAGGTCTTGCACGATCAACACACCAATACTTACTCGCCCGTAAAAACGCTCGATGTCTTCTTTGTCACTCAACAGCTTTACAATAATGATCGTGCTCGAAAACGCGAATGCGGTGGCGATGAATAAGCTAGTCATCAGATCGAAACCGAACGCTTGGCCGACAAAAATTCCGATTCCTGTTGTAAATATAATTTGGCCGAGCCCTGCGAAGAACGCGATCATTCCAACATCCTTAACGCTGCGCCAGTTTAGATTTAATCCCACTAAAAATAATAAGAACGCAATACCGATTTCGGCAAGCGCCTTGAAGACTTCGGCTGATTCGGTAAGTCCAAGCACGCCCGGACCAACAATCAAGCCAGTAATAATGTAGGCAATGATGAGCGGTTGACGGAACAAGCGCGCCACAAGGGAAAGAACTCCTGCCGTCAAAATAACGGCCCCGATTTCGATAAAGAGCGTGTCGATCATACTATTTCGCTAGTACGCGCTTTTTGATGCGCTTGATTGGATGCGGTTTTCGTTCTTGGCGAATCACATCAGTCACCATTCCGATGGTAATCAAAATCAACGGGATAGTGAGCAACATGAAAAGTGACGCGGCGATTTTTGAGACGTCGTTTGATGGCGTAAGGTGTTGACCGGTACCGGTGGTCATCATGGTCGCGACTGTGAAATAAAACGAGTCAATCAACGTCCAGCCTTCTAGGTACGAAAAAAGAAGCGTACCGCCGAATAAAAATGTAACCACAAACAGCAGAACCGAACGCAAACGTGGGTGAAGTAAAAAATCGATCATATCCTCCTATTAATTGTTGTAAGTATAACACAATTGATTTTTGTAATGCGATGCTCGCCGTCGCGTGTTGTACTTGGATGGTCGTTGGTTGTATTGATGAAGAAAAGTGGATCGCTGTTTTTCGAGAAGACCCCTCCTAGCCTCCCATTGGTAAGGGGAGGAAGCGCTGCAGGCTCGTGTCCCCCTTACCAAGGGGGACGACAGGGGGTCGCGTGACGCATTCGCGTTCGATTATCGCGGAACCTCCCCTCCGTCCTTCGCTAAAGCTTCGGAGGACCCACCCGTAGCCTTGGCGAAGGAGGGGAAGCGCGTTTTGATCTTCGCCGAGAGATCTCTCCACTTCGCTCGGCTTCGCCTCACTTCGGTCGAGATGGTGATGTTTTAATTATGTTCCTACTACTTAGAGCATCTTTTTTTCTTACCATCTCGACCGAACGAAGTGAGCGGAGAGATCTCTCGTGTGCGCTCGAAGCGAAATAAGCGATGGATCCCGGGTCGGGGCCCGGGATGACGGAGATGATAGAGGCGCGTCGTGAGTAGGGATTGTTAGATCATTCGAGTCACTATATATCAAAACAAAAGACCCGCTCCTGAGAGCGGGTCGTGGGTTGCGTTACAGGGGTACGCATGGGTGCCTCGGTGAGAAGAAGATCATGCCCGTTCGGCGTGTAATCTTCCCTTCTGGTGGGCCGAAGGACTGACCTGGGTACAGGTAGGCTACCTGTACAAGCCAACCTTCGTTCGAAAAACTGACGCGATAACCGATCGTGACCGTGCTGGTCGGATTGACCGGCTCCTTCACTTCGTCCGTTCGAAACATGAGTGCTTGCGCGCTCCAGAACGGATTCGATTCCATCAACTCCCGATTCTTGAAGACGCCTTCCCGCAGGTACGTCGCGAGATCGAACGGCACCGTTCCGTGTCGAGGTACCGCCATCGGCCACCCCACCGGATGATCAAATGCCATCTCGATCTCTGCCCTTGCCGCGTGACGCTTCGCGTTGTCAGCGAGCGTTGCGTCGATCACCTTCTGCACGTGTCGCAGCAACTTGCCGAGCACGGCTTCGGACTCGAGCATTCCCATTACCGAACGCCACTTGGTGATTCGTCCCGGTCCCGGCCCTTCCATGCTGAACACGGCATTGGCCAGCCATCGACGAAGTTCTTCGCCGACAGCGATTACCACCGGAGCACCGTCCGGCAAACGCGTGATGACGGGCATGCCGCCTCCATTGCACTTGCTAGTGCTCGGTGTAGAGTTCTACTTCCCTACGGTCACTTGGAAAATCCCAGGCGCCGGTGTCGCAGAAGATGTGTACGCTGTAGCTCTGTGCTTCGGTGAAGACCTTCACCATCTCGAAGAGCACGCTGTACACCTCCAGAACTCGCAACAAGTCAGCCTTCGAGACCTGCACCTCGAGCACAAATATTCCTACCTTCACCGCCCACTTCACACTCAGACTCTCCGGCTCGTTGATCAGACAGCTGAGCATCTCATGAACCGATGCGATTTGTTCTGGCCGTGGTGCATTCATTGCTTCTCCTTTGACGACCGCTATTTCTACCAGTTCACACGGTTTTTGTCAATCAAAAATCCACCGGTAAGGGTGGATTTTTGCTACTTATCAATACACGTACCTAGTAGCTCCGCAGATGGATATTGCTTTATGTGCCATTCACTTTCCGAAATTCGATCGCCCATGAATAGCAACTGATAGATGTTTCCTGCCCGCAGTTCTTCAATCGTCGTCTGAACCTTGTCTTTATTTTCAAAACGGCATGTTCCTTCGTCTTTTTCGTAACTTCTATCATTTACGAAATAATGCAGAAGGTACGCATCACCGTCTTTCTCGGTCGAGATATCTATGACTTGCTGGTAGCCGCTAGTTACTGAATTATCTATCTTTCCAGAAATCATTTGATCAACTTCTACAGCGCTATAAAAGCACTCCGTGTCCTGTTCGCAGTTCATCAACGTTTCGCTTACAGGTATTGATCCCAAATTCGTATTTGTGATCCCTAATCCCTTTGCACGCATTAGTTCGTACGCGTCCTGAGCGCGACCCAAGTAATAGCGACGATTGTCTTCGGGATTTACCCACCAAGCTTCTCCGCGGCTTTCGACTTGAAGGAAAATTTTTCCAGATTGCTGACGAGCGAATGAATGGTCGAATTTTGATCGCTGTGCTTGAACGAGTGGATTGTAGTCGTTTTGAACTTCGACGCCGTCGTTGTAACCATCGTTATCGCTATCTGAATCATTTGGATTTGTTCCGATCGCCTGTTCCATCGCGTCAGTTAAGCCATCATTGTCCGCATCCCAGTTACTTAATTTATAGTAGCCGATTGGGATCCGTTCTAAATTTGCATTTGTGATTCCGACTCCTTGTCCGCGCATAATTTGATACGCGCTGTCTGCTCGGTAAAGAAAGTGACGTTCTTTTGTTTCGGGATTTACGTACCAAGCTTCACCGTTCTGCTCGACCTGAAGCAAGATCTTTCCCGCAACGTTGTCGCGCACCGAAGCGGCTTGCGCATTAGCAAACGGCACGAGTGCGGAGGCAATTAATAAAACGGCGGCTACTTTTTTCATAGAAAACTATTTTTTATATTCTATCACGATCACCTCAATCGATCATACGCTCGACTTCGAGTATCTGGATAACTTTTTAAACAAAGAACGCCCCGAGCCGAGAGCAGGACGCTCTTCGGCTGTGGGCGCTAGGGTTCGGACGCTTCGTTCAGCTTCAGCCCGAACTGGTGCAGGAAGTAGAAGACTTCGTCACACTCTGCCTTCGGCATGTTGCGGGAGGTGAGGTCCCACTCGCGCGCGTTGAGCAGATCGGCCATCGTGCTGATGCCGAACTCGATCAGTCGTGCGTGCGCGGATGTGCTCAACGTGCAGCGCGGGCGCAGGCTGGAGTCCCGCAGAACTTCCAGGATGGTCTTGGTTCGCAGGTCGGCGATGCGCGAGGCGCTTGGCACTCCGCTCTTCCATCCCATGATCTGCATCACTGGGCACAGCTCGGTGACCGCCTTCAGCACTTCGGGCGTGTTCGGCAGGTAGAAGATGTGCTCGACGCGCTGCGTTCGTCCTTGTGGCGTGTGGACCATGATCACGTCCGCGAACCGTGACGGATCGTCGTCGCGAATGCGTCCCTCGATGATGGCATGCCGCTCCTGTCGGTAGGCCAGGTCGGCAACAAGACGGTACGCAGCAGACTGTTCATCCACTTGATCGGTGTGGCAACCGTGGTATCCATCGACGTAAAACGTCCACTTGATCATGTCGTCCTCCTGTCGCAAGCGACAATTGACTCTAGCGAATTTACTCAAGCCGGTCAAACGAAAGAGCATTCTAATTGTAATCGCATTCAGCTTTTTCGCCTGTATTTTCCCGTTGACACTCCCCTCTTTTTCCCCTATTCTATCGACACAATTCGCCACACGGTCCCATCGTCTAACGGTTAGGACGCCAGGTTCTCATCCTGGTAATCGGGGTTCGATTCCCCGTGGGATCACCAGAAAAAGTCCGAGCTTACCTCGGGTTTTTTCATTGCATAAAACGCTACGAATAAGGATATGACCTCTTTACAAAATCTTGTACACACCTTTAATTTATCACTAAAGGTAGGTCATCGATTAAATCAATAAAATATAACTAAATAACATGAAGAGTTCCGATAACACCGTTCCGTATTCTGGACTGTAGTAACTTCTTCACAAGCAGACTCCAATCATCCCCATGATCAGGAAATTTAACAGTAACACATCCCTGGCTTATTGTTCCGAAATGTATATATCTCTGCGTACGAGCACCGTTCTCTTTTAATAACGGGAACCACACATTAGCCGCCTTGCTACCACCAGCCTTTTCATCTAAGTAGTTTTCTTTTATTAAGTCATTAACAGGATGTTCCGGCAAAAGCACATAATACGTCCCTGATTTAATACGTCGTGACGAACATACGACATTAATTGCCCCAAAACCATCGATAAGTAATTGATTATTATTTTGCATGTATTTGATATCCACTCCGTCAGAATAATCAAATAAACCAAACTCTAATGATTCTGTAATATTTAATCTTTGTCCACTATAGCGACCCTCACTAATTATATATTCATTGTTTCGGTGAATTATTTTTGTATAATTCGGAATATAAAAATTGGTACCATCCGACAATTTTAATCTGCACCAATTAGAATCATTTACCCGTCTGAATACTCCTTCCTGAAGGCTCATACCGAATCTTCAATGTAAGAATATGCTGATTGAACCAGTTGAATGAAATTTTCGTCAGAATTATATCGCTGAATTAGCTCCATTCTCTCTGGCCAAGTCAAGAGCATAGAATCCATAAAATATTCTTCAACTGCCATGCGAATCGACTCTTTATCACTAATATATTTGGGAGAATTGACCTGCATAACGCCATACGTACCCTGTTTGACGATAAACGATTTTAACCACTCTACCTTACGAAGCCAAGCTGGTCGCTGTAATGACTCAACTAAACAGACTGCAAGTACGAGTTTTTTGTCAGCCCGATTAGCAATCGAAAATTCGTCAATATATTGTTTTATCCGGATACTTATTTTGTTTGACAATTTTTCGAAAATGTCTGATTCATCAACGTGATTCGCACGATACTGCCTGTATCCATAAACAGCTATTAGCGCAGCTAATGCTGCTGACCAGGTATTGTCAACTACATTGCTAAAGTCAGGCGCGATTGCTTGTCCGAAAGATGAAACTCCTAGAATCGCAGCCATTAAACCACCAAGAAGACAAATTAGGATTATGAAAAAATGGTAAATGATTTGATTTGGCTTATTAAAATACGTCTTTACCCCGTCTTCTCCGAAAAATAATTTTTTTAAGGAAAGACCGTTTGTAGATATTGCGTGTACAAGCGCTGTCAATAATCCCAAATAAATAACGTCCCGTTGTGGTTTATCCTCTGCCACAACAGCCAAAATTGGCGTTAATATGATCATTATTGGGAGTAAACGAAAACTAATAAATCGAAAAGGCGAGACCGATACATAGATACTAGTTTGATCCGATAGTGAAAAATAAAATGTAGGCCATTTTATTTTAACTAGTTCATACACAAGTCTGAGCAAGTAGCATGCCAGAGCACCAGCAAAGATATAATGCGCATAGTGATTAGCGGTCAGTCGATCAAGAAGTGAAAGCATGAATTGATAAGCTTGTAATACGAAATCTGGCATACATATCTAGTCTATCATCTCTTTGCCCGAGTCTCTATATCTCTGCATTGGCATCGCGTCAGTGCTGTGCAAGAGCCAGCCCTGTTTGTTTACTTCAGTCATAAATCCCTTCCAACCAAATTCCAAACAAAGAACCGCCCCACAAGAGGCGCCGAGGGGCGGTTCGTGGTGGCGGTTGAGTTGTTACGTTTGGCCGTGCGTCTGTGTGGCCTTCAGGAAGAGTTCGCGGGTCTTTCCCACGAACGGCGCGTCTTGGAACGAGGCGTGCTTTGGCCACGGGATTGCGATCAGGCCAATCAGCCAGCTGCGCTCGCTTTCGCTCGAGGTCGCGTAGCGCTCTTCGAGCTCGTGCGCGTACTGGCTTCGGAATTCAGGCCGCATGCGCGAATCCACAACGATCCAGAGCAGCACATGCATGTAGAATTGATAGTCTGAGTCGACCATCTCTTCGACCAACTCGGTGTAGTTGGGATGTTCGCCAACAAATCGCTCATCAACGGAATAATCCAGCATCACCTATCCTTGCATGTTAGTCATTCAGCACGACGACTCACAATATCACGATTTAAGTATTTGTCAATTTAGCTCAGCTTAACTCCGCCCCCCCCCTGCGACATTGACAAAGCGCTCAAAAATGGCTATTATTCGCGCCGAATGGTGACGATTTTGTTGCCTTCTGAACGCCCGAGGTTCTTCATGATCGCTTCTCTTCTGCTGATGTTCGGCGCCAACGCCAACCCTGTGACGGACGCGCCCGTGAAGTGGGATCCAATCGTGGAGCCGGCCCCGACCGTCAAGCCGAACCCGCACGTCTCCCCTGCCACCAGTCGGCTGGAAGCGCCGCAGATCGAGCTGATGGCGGCGGCTGAGATGCGTTACGGTCGGAAGTACGACCTGGTGCTGGTGAACGTCGACGCGACCAATCCCGGGAAGGACGGCTGGCGGACCTGTGGTCGTATGACCATCGAGCAGTTCGGCATCCTGCCCGAGGTTCCGGCCGTCTTACTCAACAAGCAGAACGAGCCGTGCGGCGATCACCCCAATGATCCCCTCGCGCTCGTGATGGTGGTGGGACCGACCGGTTTCCACGAAGCCATCATGCTCCCGAGCAAAGGATCGGAATACACCAAAGTCGAGCTGGCGATCATTCAGCTCGACTAGCTCACACACCCACGACACAAGAGCCACTCAGCTTTTGCCTCGCCGGGTGTGTTCTTGTTTTTATTAAATAAGCTTGTTTTAAGGCTTTTGGCTTGATTTTTCTTTCAAACTGTGTTAGTCTGTGATGTTGGCTTTTTTGGTGGTTCGCTTGGTTTATTGATGGTAAATCGCGCGAAACACCGTAGGAGTCACTCATGTTCTTCTTCATTTCTACCTTCGCCTTGGCCACCGAACCCGACCTCATCGAGGTCGAGAAGCACGATCCCGAACCGAACACCGCATATTTCTTGCGGGTGCTCGGGGGCGGGCACATGCAGCCCGACTACGGACCGATCCGCAAGGGCGTCAGCCCTTCGATCAGCCTCGGAGCAGGAGTCGAGTTCCGCGAGCCTGGACTCGCCATGGTGCAGGTCGCTCTCGACCTCACCTACTTCCCCATCACGAAGGGTTACGGAGGACGGCACACGGCCGTTCTCGGGTACCCCTGGCAGCACTTCTCCATTTACGGAGGGGTTGGCCACCAGCTCGAGACGCATCTTGGGCCTCTGTGGCTCGATGCGTACTCGGCGCTCGCCGTCGTGGGCGCCGACGCGCGCGCGGGTGATCGACTGGCCGTCTCCATCGAAGGATGGTGTTCGGCTGGTAGCGCCTCCAAGCGCGAAGAAGGGTCGTTCGTCGCGTCTTGCGGCGGGAATGTGGGACTGAAGGTCCTGCTTCCGAAGTAACGCGCACTCGCGCGGCAAAGAGCACTCGCTCTCGCCGCTCGGGTGCTTCTTTGTTTTTACTCTACATTCTTCGCAACATTTGCTACACTTTTTGCATGACACAGGTGATCGCGACTATTTGGAAGAAACCGTACAATGCCGAAAAGAACCAAGCGATGATCGATGCTGGGGTGAATGTTTTTCGTATTAAGTGTTCGCATCATTCTGCGGAAGAAATTTCGGACGCGTTGATTGCTTGTCGCAAGCAAATTAAAGGTACGTCCGTTCAACTTCTTGCTGATTTGCCCGAGGCTAAAATTCGTCTAGGGGATTTTTCTGAGGAAGTTCTTGCTCTGCAACAAGATGCGGTTTTTCATTTTCGACACGCAAATACTTCACCAAGCGCGTTCGATTTTGTGCCGGTAAAAGACCTGTTCTTTTTTGAGCGCATTGCGGTCGGTGATCACTTCTATACAGGTGATGGGCAGCTGCAATTTTGCGTTACACAAACTGATGTTGATTCGTTTACGGCTCGTGCATCATGTGCCGGGACGCTCATTCAGCGATCAGCCTTAACTTGCGCTCGCATTAGCGATCAACTCGACCACGTGACCGATTTCTTGCGCGATCTTGTTGTGCACCTACCAAAGTCAACACCGGATATTGTCGCCTTTTCTTTTGTGCATTCTGGTGAGATGATGCAACAACTGCTCGCTCTCCTAGAGCCTCATCTGACACGAGAATGGAGCCCTGATATTGTTGCTAAAATCGAATCAATGAACGGCGTTGAGCGAATTGATGAAATTCTTCCTTTCGTCGACGGAATCATGATCGCACGTGGCGACCTTGGATTACATGTTCCTATTGCAGACTTGGGAGTTATTCAAAAACGCCTTACGCGAAAAGCGCAGGCGGCAGGAAAATATGTGATTGTCGCAACACAGATGTTGCAAACGATGCTGGAACACAACATTCCGTCGAGATCGGATGTACTCGATGCCACCAACGCGGTGCTCGATGGTGTAGATGCAATCATGCTGTGCCAAGAAACTTCGCATCACGCAGAACCAGCGAATGTGGTACACATGGCGAAGCGGATTATTCAATCAACTTTCAACTCGTTTTAAAAAAAGAATCGCCTGTCCAGGTAAAGCCTGGGCAGGCGTTTTGTGTTCGGGTCGTGCTAGATCGGTTGGATCCGCACGTGCTTGCCGTCGAAGTGGAGTCGCACGACTTCGACAGGACTTCGTCGCCCGAAGAAGATGTGCTCGGCCCCGTTTGGGATGAACACTTCGCGTACCGTTGCTTCTGGGTACGACGCGAACGTTGCGAGATTCGTTTTTCTCCTCGTTACAACGAATCTGGCCTTGCTGCAATCGAGCCCCACGACCAGCCGAGCACCGCTTTCGAACGTTCCGTTCGGATCTCGCCACGCCAGTCCGACGTGGCGCTTGTTCGGCCGGAAGCCGCTCATGCTTGGCACGCCGATGTGATCAGGAACACGTACGCACGCCGTCCCTTCTTCAGCTATCACGTCCTCGATCTGCGTCACAGAGAAGAGTCCTTCGCCGTCGTAACCGATCAGCCAGCACGAAACCATTGATTGAGCCATGACACCTCCAAAGGTTCGGACAGATTGTCATGCCAGCGCCCTGCCGTCAATCTTTTGTTTATCCTGCGCTTTGAGCGATTCGATCTTCATTTATAAAAACAGTATCAGTACAATGATTCCGAGAATAATTCGATATACCGCAAACCAGCCGTAGCTTATTTTTTGAACTAAAAAGAGGAGTGTGTTCATGGCGATTACGCCAGATACAAATGCGGTTACAAACCCCACCAGAATCGGAAAGACCGAGATTGCTTCACCTGATTCTATCACGTCGATAAATACCAACATGCCGGCACCGGCGATAGCGGGAATAGATAGGAGGAACGAAAATCGAGCGGCTGTTTCGCGGTTTAGTCCAGCGAATAATCCGGCACTGATGGTTGAACCTGAACGAGAGGTTCCTGGAACGAGTGCGAATACCTGTGCGCACCCAATGGCGATCGCTTGCTTCCAGCTTATTCTTGCTGGTTCCGCAACGCTTTTCTTTCTTCTTTTTTGCACTTCGTCGGCAATCCAAAGAATGATTCCCCAGACGATTAACATGATCGCGATTACCACTGGGTTTCGGAGTGAATCGAGGAATGCGTCGTTAATTAAAAATCCAACAAACACAATCGGCAGCGTTGCCATCACAATCTTCCACCCCAGCACTCCTTCGCGGTCGTGTTTTTTGGAGAATAAACCCTGCAAAATATGCTGAATATCTTCGCGTAAAACCCAAATGATCGCACAGAGCGTTGCTAAATGCGTCGCAACATCGAACACGAGTGACTGTTCTTGCCAACCGAATAATTGCGGAATTAACACCAAGTGCCCCGAACTAGAAATTGGAAGAAACTCGGCGATTCCTTGCACTAAGCCGAGAATGGCGGCCTGAAATATGTTCATACTACTCGTCGAACGTCACAACCTGACCTGGAAGAACGGAGGTGGATTTTGGACGTTCTTCTTTTGGCGCGCGCAATTGATCTGGCGCGTGGTCGTTTGGTTGTTTTGGTGTTTGTTGTACTGGTTGAGATTCGGGAGGCTGAACTTTTGATTTTTGTTGCCATTGCGAAAACGCCTCTTTTTGTTGAGAGTTCGCACGTGCTTGATTTGCTGTCAGATGATTATTTTGAGACGGATTTTTGAGTGAATCGAGACTGATGCGTTCTTGCGGCACTTCCGAAGAACCTTCACCTCCCTCGCCTCTGCCTTTTCGACGTCGGCGTTTACGTTTACGTTTTTTTGTGGATTCGTCACCTGCACTGGCCGACTGTCCGTCGTTTCGCGATTGCGTTGACGCAGGACGCTGTTCGCTATCGGCTGGCGACTGACCTCCCCTAGCCTCCGGCACTAAAGGCCGGACAAGCTCTCCTTGTGGATCTGAGAAGGAGGGGGAACTCGTTCGATTTTCTTCGCGATCCGGACGCTCTCTTCTCGTCATCCCGGGCTCCGACCCGGGATCCATCGCTTCTTGCTGCGGTCGCTCGGCGCGATCTACTCGCTCTTCGCGAGGGCGTTCGCTGCGCTGTTGTGGCACTTCGCGAGACGGTCGTTCGATAGACTCACTTCGCTCCAGCTTTGGAGCCGTTGGATCTGGAACAGGGCTTGATAGCGGTTCGCGTTGAATTACTTCGCTTCGGCTTTCGGTTTCACCGTCTACCTTCGGCGCCTCTTCCATATGAAGGACTTCAGACGCTTTAAAAGCTGGAAGCGCTGTTGTTTGTTCAGATGTTATTGTCGGCTCTTTTGCTTCTGGTGCTTTTTTCTCGGACCGAGTTTCGTTGCGTTTTAATGAATCGAGGGAGATGGTTGCCTTTGGTTGATCTACCACCAACTCACCGTCTGATACTTTTTGTACCGGCGGAAGTTTTGGTTCTGATTTTTTTGGCTCTTCGCGTTTGCGATCGCCTTTGCGGTCAGATGACCGCGGCTCGCTTGAACCGCCTCGACCTCCTTTTGGTTTGCTTTTTGATTTCGCTCGTTCTTCCTTTATGATCGGCATGCAGTCGTCGCAATAAATTGGACGTGAACGATCGAGTTCAACTGGTAAACCGAATTCTTTGTTACAACGTGTACAGTTGTAATTGTGTTTGTATTTTTCTTTGCGTTTTTCTTTCGCTTCCTTCAACGCTGAATCGAATTCCTTCTCCATGTCGATGTCATCGCCTCCAAAACCGCTCCATCGCACTACGTGTTCCTCGATTTTTTCTCGAGGAATTGAATAGCGCTCGCGGGATTGGGTAATCACCTTTTGCTCACTGTCGGTTCGGTGTGCAATTGGCGCGAGCGTTGCGGCAGAAAACGGTTGTGATGTCACACCGTCGATCATTAGCTTCAGGTAGATGCTGAATTTTGGCAGGTTAATAATGTCTTCCGGCGTAAAGCGAGGCATGAATTCATCTTCCATGAATACGGCGTCGGGCGAACCTACGCGGAATGAAATGATGGTTCCAACGTTTCCGAACACGGCGTCGCGCACTTCTTCGGTTAACTGAGCGATGTATTGGTGCGCCATGATCAAATTCAATCGGTACTTTCGGGCTTCGGACAAGATTGAGGCAAATGATTCCACGGCGAAGTTTTGGAATTCGTCTACGTACAAATAAAAATCTGCGCGATCTGCTTCGGGCGTGTCGACGCGTTCCATGGCGGACATTTGAATTTTTGTAATGATCATTCCACCGAGCAAGCGCGAAGCATCTTCCCCGATTCGTCCTTTTGACAGGTTGATGATGAGGATTTTTTCTTCATCCATGATTTTACGGATGTTGATAGTGGACTGTGCTTGCGCCACGATGTTTCGAACGATTGATGCAGAAAGGAACTGTCCTACTTTGTTTTGGATCGGAGCCACGGCTTCGGTTGCGAATTTGTCCTGGTACTGCGCGAATTCTTTTACCCAAAACTGACGGACGATTGGGTCTTTTACGTTTGAGATGATTTCTTTTCGATAGTCCTTGTCGGAAAGTACGCGGTTGATTCCTAGCAATGTTGAACCTGGGTTGTCGAGCAACGCTAAAATTGTGTTGTTTAAGATGTATTCCATTCGAGCAGACCATACGTTTTCCCAGATCTTTTTGAATACACCCATCATTCCGGCGGCGACCAAATGTTTCATTTCGTCGTCGACCGATTCTAAAATGTTGAACCCGACCGGGTACTGTACATCGGCTGGGTTGAAATACACGACATCGTTTATGCGCCACGACGGGATGTAGTCGAGTAATTTTTCAGCTGTGTCTCCGTGCGGATCCACATAGCAGGCTCCGTGTCCGGCGTAAATGTCGGAGAGGATCATGTTTTCGAGCAGGGTGGTTTTTCCCATCCCTGTTTTTCCGATCACATACGTATGACGGCGGCGATCGTCTGTTTTTATGCCGAATTTTCGCATTTGGTTTCGGAAATTGGTTTTTCCGAAGTAAATGATGTCATTTTCGTGATCGTGTGGGTAGCGCATATTCATAAGGAAATGGATCAGCAATTTGAACGGAAGCGTCTGCGTCGATGTTGTTTCGCGACATACGGACGACTTCACCCAGTCGTAGAGACCGAGTGAAGTATTCGCTGATTAAAGTGGAAGATTTCGAGGGATTTCTTCGTTGTTGATTGGTTCGTCTGCCAAATCGAGCCCTGGTGGAAGCGGCGCCGGCATTCCTGGGCGAGGCATACTAGGGTCGATAAATTCTTCAGGAACGTGCGCTGGTGCCGGAACCTGTACTGGTCGTGACTGAACTTGCGTGGTACGTGTAGACGTTGGCGCTGTTGGATGCGGCGCGACAAGCGGCTTTGCTTGTGGAAGCGACGATGCTCCATAACCTCCCTGCACATCGGGCGATGTACGGTTTAGATTTGGCAAATCTGGTTCGTCGACACCAGCGAATTGTAATTCGTTTGGCGCTTCTGAACGTCGCGCGCCAAGCGATGTAAGTACCGGTGTTCGCGCGTCCGCTGCTGGGAAGTGGAAAATAGTCGCAAGTTCTTCAACGTTTAAAATGTACGGGCTCGCTCCTGTTCCAAACGATCGTGCCTTGAACCGATTCACCAAATTACGCTGCCTTCCAGGCAATTCCCATTCTTGCCAGAAGTAATCGTCGTTTGGCGTTGCTGGAGCGTGAAGTCCAAGCTTGTTCAAGTTTAAATGACCGTACTGATTCCAAATTCCTTTGGTCATCGATGCGATCGTTCCTTTTCGGAAAATTGGCTTTTGTGCAGCGTAGTAAAAGCGGATTTTTGTGTACCAACCAATTTTTGAAATCTTATTCGCGATTCCGTCGATTTTTTCTTTTTCACGTGGAGTGATTTTGAACGCCGCGAAATCGTCGGCCTTCTTTTCTTCGCTCGCCGATCCTGTTAAAGAACCACCGGTCACCTGCTCGACGATTTCAGCGGGCAACCAAGAAATCACGTCCGCAATGCCGTTTCCTGATTTTTTCTTTTCTTCTTTTCCGTACAAACGATTGATTTCTTTCTCCCCTTTCTTCAACCAATCGTCGTCCATGATTGGGTAAATCAACAGCTGCATAAAGTAGTACTCCCCTGGCTGCATGCGGCCGATTCCTTCGAGCAACGAAAGAAGAGGATCTTTGAATCGCTGATCCTTTTCACCCGTATGCTCGAAGCTATCCCATGTTCGAATCGGGAGATAATCTGCATTTGCTAGTTTTACTTCCGAACCCCATAAATCCCAGTTTTCGTTCGGGAATTCTTTTGGCACCACATCGACGTAATCTTCGTCTACTTCGCTGATTTGTGCTTCTGGGTACTGAGCGTAAAATGCGGCTTCGACCATGTCACGATACTTTGTGACGGTGCGGATATAAAAACGCACTTCGCCGCCAAGACTGGCGATTTCGAAACTGAACCATCCTTGGATTTTTCCGTCGAGCCATTTTTCTTTCCACGTTGGTGTTGATTTGATTCCGGCCAAACTGGTAAAGAAGTTTTCCATTCCTTTCGGTGTTTGAATTGCATCTCCAGGAACGTTAACTCGTAATAAATTCCACTTGAGCTTGGAGACGTACAACCCTTGTCGGGCGTCGAGCCAGAGTTCGAGCAACCCCCAAATGACAACACAAAAAATAAGAAATCCACCAATGGTAAAAATGATATTGCGTGCCAATACTTCAAACGGCGTTATTTCGAGGTATCGGTTGACACTCTCGATAAGCTCGGAAAAAAATGTTTCCATATTCTTCCTTTAGTATAACATAATGCGACTGTTTTTCTGTACACAGATGTGGTGCACGACTGCCTGTTCTTGCAACAAAAAAACAGGCTTTCGCCCGTTTTTTTGTGTGTTATTTTTTTGTGAACTTTTCCCAAGTCACCAACAACGGACTTGCAAGGAAAATGGATGAGTAGGCTCCGCTGACAATTCCGATAATCAGCGTAAGGATAAACGGCTTTGTCGTCACTCCTCCGAAGAAGAATACGGCAAGGAGCACAAGAAGCGTGGTGAGTGAGGTATTAATCGATCGTCCGAAACTTTGCACAATACTTCGATTCACAACTTCCGAAAACGGTTCGTCGGAATGTCGGTTGAGCGTGAGGTTTTCGCGCACACGGTCGAAGATTACGATCGTGTCGTTAATTGAATATCCCAGAATGGTTAGGATTGCTGCGATAAACGCTGTGTCTAATTGGTAACCGGCTACTTTTCCAAGGACAGCAAATACTCCAAGTGGGATCAGGACGTCGTGAAGAGCCGTTACGATTGTGAGCACTCCGTACTTCCATGACGCGATCGGCTTTGCAACCGTACGGAATGACCAAGCGACGTAGACAACGATAAGCGCAAGTAAAATGATGACAGCGATAATTGATTTTTGCTTCAATTCCTTTCCGATCACCGGACCAATTGAATCGAAACGTGTTTCTTCGAATGCTCCGTGGCGTTCTTGCAGCGTTGCGGTAATTGCATCGTGCGCTTCACGGTCGATGGATTCCATTCGGACAATGACCACGTTGTCATCACCGGTTTGTGTTGTTGGTGAGTAGCCAAGTTCTTGAATGGTCGAGCGGACATCTTCTGATGAAACCGTGTTTTCAAACTTTACTTCCATTAATGTTCCTCCTGTAAAATCGATTCCAAGCTGGAGCCCAAAGACCAGAATGGCGACAATCGAAGCAATCGATAGGGCGCCCGAAATAGCAAACCAGATTTTTGAGTGGCGCACGATGTGCAGTGTGTTTTTCATATTATTCTTCTGAATTTCCGTTATACAACCATTTTGCTCGTAACACCTTCACTTCACTTGCGGCTTTTAAGAAGACACGCGTGACGAAAATCGCTGTAAGCATCGATACAATAATTCCGATCGCGAGCGTGAGGGCAAATCCTTTAATGAAGCTTGTACTCATGATGAATAAGATGCCGGCCGCGATAAGTGTTGTTAGGTTTCCGTCGCGAATTGAAGTCCATGCTCGGCGGAATCCTTCGTCGATCGCCGTTCCCAAGTCGCGTCCAGAACGTAGTTCTTCTTTTAGACGTTCGAAGATGAGTACGTTTGCGTCAACCGCCATTCCGATCGACAGAATGAATCCGGCGATGGAAGAAAGCGTCATGGTGACGCCTAGCCATTTGTAGACAGCTAAGTTGATCATTGCGTAAAGAAGAAGCGAGATAACCGCGATCAATCCAGCAAGTCGGTAGTAAGCGATCATGAAAATCGCTACAAGCGCGAATCCGATCAATGCAGCTTGTACACTTCGATCAAGCGATGCTTGTCCGAGCGTTGGTCCAACGGTTTGCTGAGCGATCAGTTCGATAGGCACTGGAAGCGCTCCTGCGTTCAATCGCTGAGCGAGCAATTTTGCTTCGTCGAGCGTGAATGAACCAGTAATACTTGCTTGGCCTCCGTAAATCGCTTGCTGAATAACTGGTGCCGAAATCAATTCTCCGTCAAGGAAAATTCCCATGATTCCGCCAATGTTTTGCTCTGTAATGGTCGCAAATGCTTCCGATCCTTCGCCGTTAAATTCGAGCAAAATGTACCAACCGCCTGTGTAAGTGTCTTGAGTTACTGACGCCCGTCGAATGTCTTCACCAGAAAGTTCGGTCGATTGCCACGGGTCGATGTCCGCAATGTCGGAAAGCGTAGTCCATGGAAGTTCGATGTGGGCGATTTCGTAGGCGTTTGCAGAACGCGAATCTTGTCGGAAGATGATGTGGAAACCAAAATCTGTTTCGATTACATCCGAAATACGATTGTCGCGCATTGCGAACAACGCGTCGTTGAATTCTTCCACCATCTGCCCTTCTGCTACCCACCCAAGACTTCCAGCCGCATTTACTGCGGTTGGGTCGTCGGATCGTTCGGCAGCGATTTCGCCAAAGTTCTGCGTCGTGACTTCGCCTGCGATTTCGTTAATGAGTACTTCTGCTTCTTCGCGCGTTCGTGTTTGTTCACATCGCGTTGTTCCTTCAAAACAAATCAAAATGTGCGATGCTTCGACTTCCTGCTGTTCTTCGACCGAGAGGACATTCACAATGTGCATCGCAGATGTGCTTTCGTACAAACCATCTACCACTCCTTCCTCAATTCCGTCTTCGACCAACTGCTGTACCAAGCCGTCAAATACCGTGTGCGTTGAATCAACAAATCCAACGTATCCGCCGCTTACTGACGTTTCTTCATCAACCGACAATTCGCTTGCCAGTTCTTCGAAATTTTCGCGGTCGAGTGCGCGATCAAGAATGTCGAGCGCGCTTTCGCGTTCCATTTCCTGCGCGGCTTCGATCTGCGCCTGCTGTTCTTCGGTTGGGTCGATATCTACGTTTTCGTTCGGTAATTTGAATTCCAAAATTGGTGTTTCACCAATCTGATCGATTGCTTCTGATACATCGAATACGCCAGCGAGATCGACAATGATACGATCACGATCTGGAACGGCCTGAACGATCGGTTCCGAAACACCAAAGGCGTTTACACGACGTTCAATTACATCCCGAATTCCTTGAAGCGCCTGATTTTTCTGACCATCTTCTACCGCTGACAAATCAGCTTGGTATTCGAGGTGCGCTCCGCCCTGTAAATCTCGCCCAAGACGAAAACCGTCTTCGTTTAATTTAAGTCCATTTAAACCAATCGCTCCAAACGCGGAATTCCATGCGGATGGAAATGCGGTTGAAGCGGTAAAGATTCCCACAAAAAGAATGGCAAGAATACTTGCGTAAAGTCCTTTTTGGGATGCTGACGGTGATTTCTTCATACGTACGACAAAAACTGAATCCCTCCATTATATTTATGCGCCTATTTTAGGCGGTTTTACGAAGTTTCGCAAGGAAACGTGTGGGCTATTCTTTTTTGAAGGTGACTTTGAATGAAGGTACCCATCGGTTGTCGTATTCGTCTTTGATTTCGACGCTTTCGTTTGCAAGGAATTTATTCAACGCTAAATCGGACAGAATTTCGCTGTCGGTTGCGATTTCGAGCTTCAAATCTTCCATCTTGTCTACCTCGGTCTGAGAATCTGCTTTTACCCCGTTTTCGAGCGATTTCTTTTCTTCCCGCAACGCCTTCATTTCTTCACCAATTTCTTTATGTCGTTCGATATGAACAAATTGATCGCGGATCATTTTATTCAAATCTCGCAGTTCGTGTTTATTTTTTTCGATCCGTTTGTAGATTTTTTCGATGTCTTGTTCCATAAATTTTCGATTGGTTAACGAGCGGCATTATAACATATCGGTTTTTTTTGGATTTGGGGATTGAATTTTATAAAGAGACACGACCGATGCCGTGATGCTCTTACTTAATAAAGCAATAACGATCCAATGGATCGTTATTGCAGCACTTTAAATTTTGCTTTTACGCCTTTGCGTAGTCTTCTTTGTTCTTCGAGTGGAAGAAGGCTGATTTGTTTGCATTCTTCGCTGCAGCAGGTGTTCATTTTTTCCTGACAGCTGTCGCATTGAATGAAGAGCACATGACACATCGTGTTTTTGCAGTCGACATAAATGTTCGACGGCTCGTTGCATGTTGTGCAGTTGGTTAGAATGTCTTCCGTAATCGTTTCGTCGCGTCGTGCGTCGAAGACGAAGTTTTTTCCGATAAATTTACTTTCTAGACCTTCTCGTTTTATTTGATGCGCGTAGTCGATGATTCCTCCGTGTAGTTGATTTACATCTTTGAATCCGTGATGCTTTAGAAATGCACTTGTTTTTTCACATCGCACTCCGCCGGTGCAGTAAAGCAATACCTTTTCTTCTTCCTTCCCTTTTAATTCATCGAGCACCATCGGAAGTTCTTCACGAAACGTGAGTGCTTCTGGCGTAATAGCTCCTTCGAAATGCCCGATGGCGCTTTCGTACTTGTTGCGCATATCTACCACGATTGCTCCACTGTCCATCGCTTCGTTCCATTCCTTGGCGGTTAGATGCGTTCCGACGTTTTCGACATCGTACGAATCAATTGGCAAATCATCTGCAACAATTTGACGCTTTACTTTGATGGTTAGTTTCCAAAATGCAATGCCGTTTTCTTCAACTCCTATTTTGAACGGAACGCCGTTGAATTCGCTAAACGAATCTACGTGCTTTCGAAATGCGTCGAGCGTGTGTTCTGGAACGCTTACTTGTGCGTTAATTCCTTCGGTTGCGACATAAATTCGGCCGAGTACCTGAAACGCTGTCCAGTCTTTCCACAATCGGTCGCGCATCGATTTTGGATCTGCTAATCGGACGTATTTGTAGAACGAAAGCGTCACGCGCTTAAACGGCTCGGCCTGTACTCGGGCGAGTGCGTCTGCTTTCGAAAGTTTGTTGATTAATTTTGCCATATCAGTCAGGTAGATTAGCGAAAAATTTGGGTTGTGTCAATTGATTGCATGTCTGAATCTTTAGATCTTAACAGCAGCGCAATGAAAACTGTTTGAGTAGCTACAGTACAAACTCCGCCGGTGTACGAATCGAAACAAGGAGACCGTGGTCGATTTCGACAAGCTGCGTTTCGAATTTTCGAGATGTCTGCATGTATTCGATATATTCCTTCAACTCCTTGGCCATGTCGATGCAGTTATCTGCGATCACGATTGCGCCTGGAGCGAGGTGCTTTTCTAGATTTTTGAGGACTGGAAGGTAGCCTTTTTTGTTTGCATCGAGGAAGAGGAAGTCGATTGGCTTCGACCAGTTACTTGACCAGTCGAGCGCATCTGCGTGGATTTGATCTACTGTTTTTTCGAGGCCTGCTTTCGTGATGTTTTCGTGCGCTTCGTCGAACTTGTAGCGTTCTTTCTCGACTGTAATAACGGTCGCGCCAATTTGTTCAGCGGCATCACCCAGCCAAATAGCCGAACAGCCGACCGAAGTTCCAATTTCTACAATCGTTGTTGGCGCTTGCTCGAGCACCTTTGCATGCAACCACTCGCCTGTTTTACGCCCGATGGACCATGTTCCGACATTTGTTGTCACGCTCCATTTGGCCTTCAGCTCCGCCGAAAGTCCGTTTATGCGGATATCTTCGTCGAGTGCTTCGATTTGCTTTAGAATTTGTTCGCGTTGTTGGTTCATAATTGCCTCTATCATGAAAGAAAATCGAGACTTCGTCAATTTGGCTCGTGGCTTGACTTTACGCTAAATTTTGCTAGTATTAGTCCCTGAATCTGTGTTTTTATGGCAAAGCGAGGAAAAACAACCGGAGCGAAGGCCAAATTTGGCGGAAGACATTCTTCGGTTATCGACATCGCTGAGTCACTTCTAAACACGATTAGTAAAAGTCCTTTGGTAAGTAAGATCTCGCCAGGTCATATTGAATCCAGTCGAAAGAAGAGTAGCGCCGGCCAGCCTAGGCTGAAGTGCACGCTTTTTCCGGCGAAAGTAGAAGTGACCATTCGGTCGAGCTCGACTCGGCAGATTATTCACGTCTACGGAGACAGCATCGAAGCGATTCGTGATTTGATTCACGCGTCGTGGCGATACGACATCACCCACTCGAAGAATGAGGAAACGCAAGATGAATCGGCATCATCTCACCAAGCGACTCGATGAACTTCTGAACAATCTGGATAGCAAGCGAAGCTTGCTCGCCATGCACATCAGGAGCGGTGGAGGAAGTCTGTCGTCTCCCGTCGTCGGAAACTCCGACGGTTACCACGACAAGACCGCTCGACTCACCAGTGACATCAAACGCTTGGAGTCCAGAGCTGACCAGGTAAGGCGCGAACTCGACAACCTGTCGACGAAGCACACCACGACCCCCTCCTAGGGGGTTTTCCCTTTTAATCGAGTGAAGCGTTGAATTTTCTGACCATTGATTTCGACTTGTTCCTGAAACATGGCGAGTGGACGAACCCAGACATCTTCTTTGTTTGCGACCGATTGGTACACCACCATGTCTTCGAGTGTTTCGGAATGTTTCGCGAGCGCGAGGATTGTGTAGTTGTTGCCTTTGTAATGGCGGTAGATTTGGCCTGGAAGTGGGGGCATACAATTGTTAGTTTACCTCGTTTTGCGTGAGCGATATAGCCGTTCGGTGAACCCGCCCTCTCGCGTGAACGCCTGCTCTAGCGCGCGAAGTTGCTGGTCGAGCAAATAATTTGTTTGGTGAACTAAACAAATCGCCACATTCGCCGCGTCATGCGAAAACGCGCTATAGGTCATATATGTCGTATAGGACCTATTCGACCTATAGGCGAGCGCACGAATTTCGAGCGCTCGCGGGTCGCGCGAATTCCACTGCTCGAACGCGCCCTGGCGTAGGTAGTCTTCGTAGTCCAACAACAACTCTTCCTGACTCGCGCGTGCAACGCGGACTAGTTTCAGCTCCGTCTTTTTCGAAGTACCTGAAGTTTGTGATCCTTCGGCAATATTTTGCCGGCCAGAACGCGCCGCGTGAATCATTTGGTCGCGCATGCGCCAATTCTTTACGAATTTTTCACAAAACTGCACCGTGAAGTCGTATACGATCGTCGCATTCTGATAACTTTTCAATTCTCTGAATCCGCCGTGAGCTGAAATTATTTTATTCATAGTTCGATCAAAAAAAGAACCCCCGCAAAACGGGAGTTCTTTTTTCCATTGCACCGCGAATTTTACTTCGCGTCAATGTGGATAATTATTCTCTGATCTGTCTTGCGGGTTGGTCGTAGATCACTTCTGTTCTTGCTAGATTTTCTCGCGACACTTCCGCTCCATCTACCGTACTCCATACTTCGCCTACGATAAATCTTTTTGCTATCGGTTCGTGTCCAGGAGGAATCACCTGCTCGCCGTTTTCGAATTCGTACCGATTCAACACATATAAAATCGAGGTGCCATCGTGTTCGCAAAGCATTTCTTGAATCGTGTATTCCAATACTCTTTCCTGCTCTGAAAGAAGTTTACACGAGCCTTGTACTTCGGCGATTTTTTCTGACGAAAGCGTAACTTCACCTGTTAGTGCGTCGAAGATATTGAACTTCCCTTCCGTCTTTCCCAAAACCTGCTCCACGAAAAGAGACTGATCTCTTTGCACTATTTCGTATCTAAATGTTCCCAGCGACACCGGGACACTATATACAATTCGTTTTCGGACTATCTCGTTTGACGAAATACTAGCGCCGACAATCAATGCGATCACAATAACCGCGACCAAAGTGATTATTTTCTTCATACTAAGCCCCGTGACATTTCTTAAACTTCTTTCCACTTCCGCAGGGACATGCTTCGTTTCGGCCTACGTTTGAATAGTCCGCGCCTGGCGCTGATTGGGATGGCGCTGAAGCGAGCTTGTTTGTTCGTGCTGCGACTGGGTTGCCCATTGTTTTTTGGGCACCTTGAAGGGTTAGTTTTGCTTTTTCGATTAAGCTTGGGGCTAGCTGCACCACTTGTTGGGTTGTGATGGCTTGGCCTAGGACTTTGAAGACGTTGTAGACGACTTCTTTTTGAATCGCAACTTGTAAGTTTTCGAACATTTCGAAGGCTTCGCGCTTGTATTCAATGAGTGGGTCGCGTTGGCCGTAGCTGCGGAGTCCGACGGAACGGCGTAGGTATGTCATTTCGTCTAGATGCCGAACCCACATGTTGTCGTAGGCGCGTAACATTAATGTTCGGTACATCCGATTGAGCCGTTCTTTTTCGGGAAGTTTTTCTTCCGCGAACGCCATTTTTGATTTCGCTTCTGCGACAAACCCTTCGATCACAAACGAACGTTGCGTTGCAAGACGTTCTTTGTCGCGCGAAATTTCTTTCAATTCTTGCGCGACGTTTGATTCGAATTCTGCGCTGATTGGCGCGATCGTTTTTAGGACTTCGATAATTTCTTTTGGATCCCAATCTGCTTTTTCTGTCTTGTTTGCAAACTCTTCTGGCACTTCTGCAGCGCTAGAACCTGTGTGGAACAACACGACGCGCTCAACTTCTTCTTCAACCATTTCCAAAATCTTTTCTGCGAATCCTTCTTCTTGTTTAAGCAGTTCGCGGCGTTCGGTGTAGATGGCAGTTCGGTGCTTGTTCAATACGTCGTCGTATTCTAGAACGTGTTTTCGAGAATCGAAATGACGTCCCTCGACGCGTTGCTGTGCTTTTTCGAGCGAGTTCGAAATCATCTTACTTTCGATTGGCATTGTTTCTTCAATCTTGAGTGTTTGCATCACTTTCTTTGCACGATCGCTTCCAAAAATGCGCATCAATTGATCGTCCATCGAAACGTAAAATTGTGTCGAACCTGGGTCGCCTTGTCGCCCGGCTCGTCCTCGCAACTGGTTGTCGATGCGTCGCGAATCGTGGCGTTCGGTTCCGATTACGTGCAATCCGCCTAGCGCCTTTACCGCTTCTTGTTCTTCCTTATCGAACGGCTGACCGCCAAGCATGATGTCGACTCCGCGTCCTGCCATGTTTGTCGCTACAGTTACTGCCCCGCGTCGACCGGCTTGCGCGATAATTTCTGCTTCGCGTTCGTGGTTTTTTGCGTTCAATACTTCGTGCTTCACACCTCCCTTTGTCAGAAGTTGCGAAAGAAGTTCGTTGTCTTCAATCGAAATGGTTCCAAGCAACACGGGCTGCCCTTTCTGCTGTCGCATTTTTACTTCTTCTACCACCGACAACAACTTCCCTTTTGTGTTTTGATAAATACGATCGTTCAAATCTTCGCGGGCGATTGGATTGTTGGTTGGCATCTGTACTACTTCCAACTTGTAGATTTTCGAAAATTCTTCTGCTTCGGTTGCCGCTGTTCCGGTCATTCCCGAAAGCTTGTTGTACATGCGGAAATAATTTTGGAAGGTGATCGTTGCCATCGTACGACTTTCTCGGTTCACCTGAACTCCTTCCTTCGCTTCGATTGCTTGGTGCAATCCGTCACTGTATCGACGTCCTTCCATCACGCGTCCGGTAAATTCGTCGACAATTTTAACTTCCCCATTTTGCACAACGTATTCTTTGTCTTTTTGAAATAACGCTCGCGCTTTGAGTGCTTGTTCAGCGTGGTGAATGTATTCCAATCCTCCGCTTGTGTAGAGATTTTCTACACCAAGACGTTTTTCGAGTGTCTCGATTCCGGCATCGGTAAACGTTGACGCACGCATTTTCTCGTCGATGTTGTAGTGCTCGCCTTCTTTCAAATCTCTTACCAATTCCGCGAAACGGAAATAGAGATCAGCTGATTCTTCCGCAGGAGCCGAGATGATGAGCGGCGTGCGGGCTTCGTCGATTAAGATTGAGTCGATTTCGTCGACAATCGCGTAGTGAAGTTCGCGCTGCACACGGTCTTCTTCGCGCGTTACCATGTTGTCGCGCAAGTAATCGAATCCGAATTCGTTGTTTGTTCCGTACGTAATATCTGCCGCGTACGCTTCACGACGACTTACCGGTCGCAAAAAGTCCATCTGAACTTTGAACGAACCTGTTTGGTCGCGTTCTTCATCTTCTTCCTTCGCTGCTTTGAACGATTCGTCGTAGATGTATCCGCTTTCGTGCTGAATGCAGGCGACGCTTAATCCAAGAAATGAAAAAATCTGTCCCATCCAAACCGCGTCACGCTTTGCAAGGTAGTCGTTTACTGTTACGACGTGTACGCCTTTTCCTTCGAGCGCGTTTGCGTAGACGGCTAGTGTTGAGGTAAGCGTCTTTCCTTCACCTGTTCGCATTTCGGCAATTTGACCTTTGTGTAGAGTGAGCCCTCCCATCAGCTGAACATCGTAGTGTCGTTGACCAAGCGTGCGACGAGCGGTTTCGCGTACAATCGCGAATGCTTCATGAATCACGCTGTCGAGCGCCGTGCCTTCCTGAACTTGTTTTTTGAGGTCGAGCGATTTCTGCTTTAATGCTTCGTCCGACAAGCTAGCCAAACCTGGTTCTAGGTTGGTTATTTTTTCTGCTTCGGTTCGTAATTCTTTTAACGTTTTCTCGTTCGGATCACCGAAAATTTTGGTCAAAAAACTCATACACGCACGATTTTTTTCTGCTGGATTAACGAGGCTATCTTGCCTCAAAAATGAGAAAAGATCAATTTTTCCTGTTACCAAAACGCAAAACCCCGCGAACGCGCGTTCGCAGGGTAAGCCGATGCTGGGCTCGGGTACTAGTTGACGACGAACTTGTCTTCGGGTCCGCCGCCGCCGATGTTGATCACCGAGGCCCGGAAGGCCTGCGTGTGCAGAACCTCGTGGACTGCATTGGGCGCTACGATCACGATGCCACCCGCGGGCACGTGGTACGTCTCCCCGTCGATCCAGATGGTCATCGTGCCGTCGAGCACGGTGTAGATCTCGGTGCCGACGCGGTGGTAGTGACGATCCTCCTTCGCGCCGTGGGTGAACACGGCGACTTCGAAGGGGGTCGCGCCTCCGCCCGTGACGATGACCGGGCATCGCCCGTTCTCGCCGCTGTCGTGGCTCCACACCGACTCGGTGGCCTCGCTCTCAGTTCGGGCGAACAAGCCGACCACGGCCAACTTGCGGGCACAGCGGCCACCGTCCATGAAGTTCGGATCCTTGTCGATCGCAATGGGGAACACAACCAAGGACTTCATCAGACCTCCTTCGGCAGGGCCGAGTTGCGGGATGCAACGCTTCAAACTCTCATATTTTGGCTAAATAGTCAAGAATACATTGACAAAAGGCTTATTTTTTGCTATTCTGCGCGGTTCTGTTTTGGTAGAAAAACCCCAACGAGGAGAATGACCAGATGGTCAAGTCAGCGCCGAAGAGTTCCGAAAATTCGCGCACATGCGCACTTCCGCTCGACAAGAATCCGTACAAGCTCTGCTGCCTGCAGATGCTGCAGGATTCGAGCATGATGCAGACCGAGATGGAGCGGATGGGCGCAAAGGCGGTGATCGATCGCATCCGCGGATGCTTTCCCGGTCAGATCGTCGACCTTCGGCCGCTCGACCTCTCCAAGATCGACGTGACGGGAGTGAACTTCCTTCCCGACATGACGATCGTCAGCTTCGGAATCTTCCAAGCCGTCAACGCTCACCTCGCCTTCTTCGACGGAGAATCCACAGTGAAGGCACGGGTCATCGCTCCACCCGAGCTGCGACCATGAACATCTCGAGGACCCGGACGACAACTGTCGCCGGGTCCTCTACTCACCTGAGAGTTTCATTTTGTGATGAAACGTTCGGGTGAGCACTGAACTGCCACATGTTGTGGTAGGTTGAGTGGCTTTTGGAGGGGGAAGTATGCGTAAGCATAAGGCTCATCATCACGGGCCGCGACGCGACCGCTACGGTCGCGCGCACGGAGCCGGTAGGGCTCCGCGGTTCGAGCAGAAGAATGCCGCGATCAACGCGGCCTTCACCGACAGCCAAGGTGAAGCGAGCGATGCGCTCAACGAGCAGCTCAACGGCGTTCACGATCGTCTCACGGACCTGATCTCCGTGCAGATGCATCGTCAGCGTCAACCGACGCTGCGCGACATCCACGACTCTCGGTCCGAACTCACCGCCTTGAAGGTCGAGATCGACGACATCTACAGCGCCCTGCGGCAGGGTGGCGTGATCCGAGAGGTCGCGCTGCGGATCCAGAAGCTCCGAGGCGTGATCGGTGATCACCTGCTGATGCTCATGCTGATGCAGATGGATCTCGAGAACGACCACCGCGCTGCGAGCAACACGCCGCAGTGCAACTTCGCACACGACGCCGCCCCGCTCACTGACGCAGGGCCGATCTTCCACGACGTGCCCGACGTCACCGAGGACGCGCCCTTGAACTAGAGCGCGTCTCACACACACGAACGCCCGCGAGTTTTCACTCGCGGGCGTTATCGCGTTTATAGGTCGCATAGGGCCTATAGGACTTATTGGACCTATGGAGGGCAGAGGGCAATGGGACTATTCGGTCCATTCGGTTTCTTCTATTTCGGTTTCCATTACAACTCGGTCGGCGTCTTGGAGTTTCTCTTTGTAGTCCTTCACCTGTCGGCGTAGTTCGGCGACAGCAGCGTCGATGGCGGCGTAGAGGTCTTCTTTTGTTGCTTCGGCTCGCATTGCAGCGCCAGGGATGGTCATGTGGAGTTCGGCCATGAATACTTCACCCTTATTTTGATGCATCGCGTCGCGTCCCAATTCCACGCGCACGTCGCAGGGATCAAATTTTGCCGTTAACTTTGCCACGACTTCTAGTTTTTCTGTTGCGTAATTCTTGATCGCATCGGTCATGTCCATGTTTTTTGCCTTGATTTCTGTAATTCGCATATAAAAATGTTTATGAGTTACCTCTTTATTTTACTCCGCTACCACTCAAGGCGCAAACCTTCTAACAACTCTTTGCTTTTTGGCGCAATCGCGCGGTCGCTTAATTTTAGTTGATTTTCCATTCCGACTGAATGCGATAATGCATTAATGGTACGCGTGTAGTTTACGGCATTGAGCAATCGATTCCATGCCTCACCTTTTACCGTTTCTCCGTTCAGTAATTTTTCCATATCCCGTCGAGCATCTCGAAATCCGTTTTTGCGTTCGAGCGGATCGATCAGTGCATAATTCCACTCCCCTTCTTTTGGATAGAATGACACGTTATCAGAACCAGCGAGGTCGATAATCTCTCCGTAGCGCTTCGTGTACTCAACTGCCCGATTTATAAAGTCTACAAGCGCTACTTGCATTGATTCATCTTCTTGATTTCCCTCTACCCAATTCAAAGGTTTGAACGAAGGATGTTCGAGAGGTTTTTCTAATCTGCCTTCACCGTCCAGCAACGCGGCATTGAGCGCTGTGTATATTTCCGGACTCAACTTTCTGTCATCTTCCGCGTATCGAAAATTGAGCGAACGCCCACTGCTTCTTGCTTGTTGCGGCATCTTTTCTTGAATTCTTACCAGAGCCCACGTTTTCACTGGTGTCTCCAGCATTAACCTTGCAACACGATCACTGACTGCGTGATCAATTAGATCTCGATTTACTGGTAATGGCAGAAAATAGCTTCGTTGCTTTAATACATGATGTCCAAATACTGAACGTAACTTATCGAATCGTTCACGCTCCTCCTTTAGCGTGCGGTCAATCACTTCTTTTGGCGGTTTTGTGTCCGTCGGGAAATTGCGCTGCAGGTTGTACTTCAATATTCTCGCCAGCAATTCTTTATCGACTTTTCCGACTACGCTTTCATGTTCTGGAAATTCAAATACTAGTTGATGCGAGCCGGCACTTAAAAATCTTGGCTTGTATTTTTTTATTACTTCTTCCTGCTCCAGGTTCTCCAGCCCTTCATTCATGCGCTCTTCGAAATGTCTTCTTCCTCCTTCCATAGATGTTATTCAAATCCCAAATACTTCACCTCTTCGTGTAGCTGGATGCCGAATTCGTTTCGGGCGCGGGTTTTTACGAGGGAGATGAGTTGGGTGACTTGGTCTGCGGTTGCGGCGCCTAGGTTGATGATGAAATTGCCGTGTTCTTCGCTAATCATCGCGTCGCCGATTTGCGTTCCTTTTAGACCAAGGCGGTCAACTACCCAGCCGGCAGAAATTCGGCGGGCATCGAGCATGGCGTCGGGAATAACATCTAGATCGCGCAGCTGATCGAGCTTTTCGTCGGATTCGATTTCGTAGTTTTTGAACACGCAGCCGGCTGATCCTTTATGGAGCGGCTGTGAAGATTTTCGTTTTGCTAAGTTTTGATCGAGTTCTGCTTTGAGTGTTTCGACGTCACCGCTAGGTAGTTCGAAATACACACGTAGAACGACATCGTTTGATTCTTTCAAAATGGATTCGCGGTAGCCCATATGTAAATCATCTCTCACCACATCCACTACTTCACCATCGCGAAGCACTTCAATGCGAGTCAGATAATCTTTCGTTTCTCCTCCAAAGCATCCTGCATTCCCGCGCACCGCGCCGCCGATGGTTCCGGGAAGCGAAATTGCCCAGGTGAATCCAGCCAGTCCCGCATTTGCCGAAGCTCGGGCGAGAGACGCAGAGATAACACCCGCGTCGGCCGTCATTACATTCCCTTCAATAATAAACTCGCGCATCGCCATTTTTAAAATCAAGCCGTCAAATCCAGCGTCAGCCGCAAGTGTGTTGGACCCCCCACCAAGAACGAAGTAGTTGATGTGGTTGTTTTTACAAATCTCGATTGCTTTTTCCAATTCTTCCACGCTCTTCACTTCGGCAAACCATTTCGCCGGACCACCAATACGAAAGTTGAGATGCTTTGCGAGCGGTTCGCCTTCCTTCAGCCGGGCTCCGAAGATGTTTTTTAGTTGGTCGGTGATATTTTGCATATAATATTTTTTCTTCAAATCTATTTGTCATTCTTGCTCCTTGTACAGAAGGGGGTCGAGCTAGAATTTCTAACCAACTAATTCCCTCGCCACGCCGTCGATTGAACCGGCGCCCATGAAGACAATAATGTCGTTTGATTGGGTGAGCTGTTCTAGCAGGTTTTTTACTTCAGTGTGATTTGCGGCGTACTGCACTTCTTTAATCGTCTTACGCATTTTTACTGATTCAGCCATGTCTTTGGATGACTCGAATTTTTCTTCGGTGCGACCTTCTACTTCGTAGATTTCTGCAAGAACGAGGACGTCGGCGGCATCGAAGGATTTTGTGAATTCTTCGAACAGCTCGTGTGTGCGTGAATGTTGGTGAGGTTCGAAGATCACTACCAGTCGGCGATCAGGATATTGGTATTTGAAGCCTTCGATGGATCCGATTACCGCCGTTGGGTGGTGCGCGTAGTCGCTAAAGATGTCCGCTTCTTTCCACGTACCAACGTGTTCAAATCGGCGCCAGGTTCCCTTGAACGATTCGAGCGCGGTTTTGATTACTGAGTCTTCAATGCCAATTGTACGCCCAACCATTTCTGCGGCTGCGGCGTTTAGTCGGTTGAATGCTCCTGGGATCGATAAGTTGATGTCGGTTTTTAGCTCACCAAAATACACGCCGTTTGTGGCTTTGATTTTTTGAGATTCTTTGTCTTTTCCATTTAATACAACCGTCTCGACAGAATCCACCCATGTTTGAAATGTGTCGCGGATGTGGTCGATGTCGCGGTAGAAATCGAGGTGGTCTTCTTCGATGTTGGTAATGACCGCGATGGTTGGCTGAATGTGCAGCATGTTTGCCATGTGCTCGCAGGCTTCTACCACAAACCACTCACCGTTTCCGACGCGCAGATTCTTCTGTTCCCATCCTGGAACCATCGTTCCTAAAATAACGGTTGGGTCGAGGCCGGCTTCGATCAGCACGGAAGCGATCATTGCTGTTGTTGTACTCTTTCCGTTCGTTCCGCTGATTGCAATCGTCTTTTTTGTCTTTGCGAGTTCGCCTAAAAATTCAGGGTACGACCATTGCGTAATGCCGTGTTCTTTTGCATGCCGTCGTTCGATGTTCGATTCTGCGATCGCTGCTGAATAAATCACCAGATCACAGCCTTCTGGGACGGTGTTTTCGGGACTGTTGATCGCAACAGCAGCTCCTTGATCTGCAACATCTTGCGTAATCTTCGATGCCGTTTTGTCTGAACCTGTTACGCTCGCCCCTTGCGCCAACCACCATTTTGCGGCAGCCGACACACCGATTCCTCCGATTCCAATGAAATGCACTTGTTTTGCTTGAATCATACCTTTGCATGTTAGCAGATTTTGACCGTTTTTGGCATGCACCGTACAATGTTGAGCAATATGTTGTAATTTTATCTATCCTAGACCTTCAGACGCACTCGAGGCGAGAGATTGCCGCCCTTCGCTCGCAATGACCGAGTTGAGATGCAGCGAAATCGTCTTTCGCCGCGCAACCACCCCTAGCCCCTCCTTGAAAAGGAGGGGAAGCACTGCGAGAATCGATGGATCCCGGATCGGGTCCGGGATGACGAGAATTCGAGTGCGGGACAACTCGAGTTCGAACAACCTCAGAACTCCAACCCTACTCCCTAACCCCTACTCCCTCCCCTATGATTTTACACACTCAAGACCCTGCGATTGCTCGATCGCTTCAGAAAGAATTACAACGACAACGTGAAGGACTCGAAATGATTCCTTCTGAAAATTTTGTGTCGCCGGCAGTGCTCGAGGCACTTGGTTCAGTTGCTACAAACAAGTACGCAGAAGGATATCCTGGAAAACGCTACTATGGCGGATGTGAATTTATCGATGAAATTGAACAGCTGGCGATCGACCGCGCGAAGGAATTATTTGGCGCCGAACATGTAAACGTTCAGCCTCATTCTGGAGCACCGGCCAACATTGCTGTGTATGCGGCGCTGTTGAAGCCGGGTGACACGGTTCTTGGTATGGATTTGTCGCACGGTGGTCACTTAACGCACGGGCATCCAGTGACTGAATCGGCGAAGATGTATAACTTTATTCGGTATAAAACAAATGCTGAAGGCTTGCTTGATTTGGAAAATTTGCGCGCGATGGCGATTGAACATAAACCGAAGATGATTTTGGTTGGCTACTCTGCTTATTCGCGCGAGATTGATTTTGCGCGTGTGAAAGAAATTGCCGACGAAGTGGGTGCGATCACCATGGCAGATATTGCACACATTGCTGGATTGATTGCGGCTGGTGAAATGAATAATCCTGTTCCGTTATTTGACGTCGTAACTACAACAACGCATAAAACATTGCGCGGACCGCGTGGTGGAATGATTATGTGCAAAGCCGTCCACGCGAAAGCGATCGATAAAGCGGTGTTCCCTGGGTTGCAAGGTGGTCCACACGAAAACGGTATTACGGCAAAGGCGGTGGCGTTTAAAGAAGCGCTCGACCCGTCGTTTAAAGAATATGCTCGTCAAACTAAGGCAAACGCCAAGGTACTCGAGCGCGTGTTGCGCGATACGGGATTCACCCTTGTGTTTGGTGGGACCGATAATCACCTTTTATTGATAGACGTTACAAGCAAGGGCGTGACCGGAAAAGAAGCCGAGGAGGCGCTCGACAAAGCAGGCATTACCGTAAACAAAAACATGATACCCGACGACACACGTTCGCCGTTTGATCCTTCGGGCATTCGACTTGGAACACCAGCACTTACCACTCGTGGAATGAAAGAAGTAGAAATGGAACAGATTGGCGCATGGATCGCGGAGGCGATCGTGAGTCACAAGGATGAAGGGGCGCTTGCGCGGATTCGGGAAGAGGTGAAAAAGATGACGGCAGAGTTTCCGCTTTATGGCGGGGTTTCGTACGCCGAATAGTTAGAATTAATATTCGTGTGATTTCGAGGCGGCGTTGCCGCTTCGATTTTGTTACAGCGAGACTTTGTCACAGCGCCTGGGAGTTTCACCCCCAGACCCCGACCCCCTTTTCTTTGCTAGCTCAAAGTAAAGGGGGGAAAAGAAAGAGCCTTTCCTGGCTCGGCGGCACGAACATTTATTTTTAGATTATGGAAAGTGACCGATCGCAGTTCTTTTCGCTACACCGGTCCTACGGGGGTCAGGCCCCCTCCAGCCGGTCTGAAAGAACTGCTCGTCCTTCGCTGATTTTGTTACAGTGATTTAGTTACACGTTTTCTTTGTCGCAGCGTGTTGAGCTCCGCTGGCGTTCGGCTTCGCCTCTCTTCGTGTTAGGGCATGACTGCACCTCGTCCTCGTCATCCCGGACTTGATCCGGGATCCATCGATTCTCGCATGCGCTTCCCCTCCTTCTCGGATCCGCAAGGAGGGGTGGTTTCGCGCGGATCGAATGCGAACATTTGATCGTTCACCACAAAAGTCATCACAGATTGTGATGACTTTTGTTTATTGACCGGCTGAGGTGAATGGTGCGCTGGTTTTGTAGAGTTGGAGGAGGGTTGGTGGTAAATCTATTACTCGATCGCTCCAGTTTTGTCCGAAGAGGATTGCGGCGGTTTGTTCGTTTGGAATAGCTCGGATGTAGTTGATGCCTTGCGACAGGATTGGTGCGTAGACGGTTGGGTCGCTTTGGATTTTTACAAGAGAGTTTGCCGGGTTTGGAAGCACCGGATCGCCCAGCCTGTAGAACGGCAACGTCGCGTCACTCACTACCAATACGTCATCAAAGTCTTGATGCCACGTGAAGTAGATCGCTTGGTTCATGAATGGTTTTCGCGTTCCGTTTTCGAGGGCGTAGACCGTTGAGTACGTCGTTCCTTTTACCAATAGCGCGTTGTCTGGAACGCATGTTACTTGTTCTAGTTCACCGGTTTGCGGCGAAGGAGCAAAGACTTCTTCGGTACAGGCGTCAGGAACAGGTTCGGTTGGTTCGACTGGTTCTTGCGGTTCTTCTACATTTTCGCAGTCAATCAAAATGTCGGATACGTCTACCGAAGTCGTGAGGGTGTTTGTCGAATTTCCACCCGCCGTTCGCAAGCGTAAGTAGAATGTTTCTACTTCCTGATCTGCGACAAATTCAATCGGAGCAATCATGATTTGTTTTTCTGCTGTGCTAACGGTTTCGTCAATCACATACGCCTGCCATTGTGCGCCGACAAAGTAGGCGTTATCGCTCACCACTACTTGCGCCGCGTTCTTTGCTTGGATGTAGATGTTTGCTTGCGCGACTTCACCGCGACACAGTTGAGGTTCACTCACTTGAACATCGATATTTACATTTTCGACCACGATAATCGGCCCCGAATCTCCACCGCCACCTCCGCCGCCGCTTGGCGTGTCGTTGTCGGTGTTCGACAGCGTGACATCGTTTGGATCGATTACGTCGTACAAAGCGTCGGATGTTAACCCGGCATTTATCACTACTTCGATTGTGTACACAACATCCCCGTCTACCGTTCCGTCATCTTGTCCGGTAACTGTCACCGTTTGCGGAGTACTCCAGTTAAGTGGAGTGAATGTAAGCGTCGCTCCGCCTGTTACCAATCCTTCTGTTGCGTCGTCGGATGCGGAGTTGATTACAACGTCACCCGTTGGTTCGGTGTCGAGCACAACGGTGAATGTTGTGATGCCACCGGCTTCGGTTGTGTTTCCTGATACTGCCGAAACAGTTACGCCTGCTGTGTCGTTGTCGATATTTTGTAACGACACTTCTTCGCTTGCGACTACGTCATAAACGGTGTCGAGTGTCGCGCCTGCGTTTACCGAAACATCAATCGCATATGCACTATCGCCGTCGTCGATGTCGTCGTTCTGACCTGTTACCGTGACTGTTTGCGGTTGATTCCAGTTGAGTGCGTCGAAGTTAAGGGTCGCGCCAGATGTCACCACTCCTTCCGAACTGTCGTTGCTCACATTTTCTATCGTGACACTGGCCGTAGGTTCGGTCTGCAATTGAACCGTGTACGTTGCCGTGATTCCGGCCTCGGTCGTGTTATTTGAAATTGCGGAGACAATCAATCCTGCCGTGTCGTCGTCTTCATTCGTAACAGCAACCTGCTGATCTGGCAAAGCTTCGTATTCGAGGTCGTCGGATGTTGCATCGTCTACCGAAACGGTGACCGTGTACGCGACATCGCCGTCGTCTACGTCATCATCTTGTCCGGTGACGGTGACGGTTTGTGGCGTATCCCAATTGATCGACGTGAACGTAAGCGTCGCTCCGTCAGTAACTGTCCCTTCTGCGCTGTCCGATGCTGAATTAATTACAACGTCACCAGTTGGTTCGGTTGTAAGGACGATTGTAAATGTGGCCGTAGCGCCCGCTTCGGTGGTGTTGTTCGAGATCGGTGACGTGACGAATGATGACGAATCATTGTCTACGTTCGAAAGCGCTACGTCGGACGGGTCAATCGCGTCGTAAAGTGGGTCGAGTGTTTCTACCGTATCTGTAGTGATTAAAATAGTGTATGCAACCAGTCCGTCTGCGAGCGCATCGTCTTGTCCTGTCACGGTCACAGTTTGTGGCGTATTCCAGTTTCCTGCGTTGAATGTAAGCGTTGATCCGCTTGTCACGACTCCTTCCGATGCATTGCTCGAAACAGAATCGATCACCACATCTCCCGTTGGTTCGCTGTTGAGTCGAATGGTGAACGTTGCTGTTCCGCCATCTTCCGTGGTGTTCCCGGAGGCAGCGGAGACGGTAAACCCAACCGTGTCGTTGTCGGTGTTTTGGGCGTTTACTTGTTGCGCGGGAAGAATATCGTAGAGCGCATCTTGCGTGTCGGGTGCGTCGACTTCGACGTCTATCACATACGCCACGTTTCCGTCGTCGATGTCATCGTTTTGTCCGGTCACAATTACTGTTTGCGGGTCATTCCAATCAGCCGGAGTGAAGGTAAGCATCACGCCGGTCGTCACGACTCCTTCGGACATATCGCCGCTCACCGAATTGATCACCACATCCCCTGTCGGCTCGCTGTCGAGCACAACGGTGAATGCCGCTACTCCACCGGCTTCCGTCGTGTTGCTCGAAATAGCCGAAAGGGTGAACCCGGCTGTGTCGTCGTCTTCGTTTGTTCCTTCGACCTGTTCGTCAATCGCGCCAATGTATTCAATCGCGTCTGTGAGCGCTTCGTTTATAGTGACGTCGATTGTGTAGTCGATATTTCCGTCATCCACGTCGTCATCCACTCCCGCGATCGTGACGGTTTGTGGCGTGCTCCAGTTTGAAGCATCGAACACACGACTCGCGCCCGATACAATGATTGCTTCGGTCGTGTCACTCGAAATTGAATTAATGACCACGTCACCGGTTGGCTCACTTTCCAAAACAACAGTAAATGTTGCCGTTGTTCCCGCTTCGGTTGTGTTGTTAGAAATGGCCGAAACGCCAAAGCCAGCGGCGTCACCATCGTCTTCGTTTACAACTTCTACTTGCTGATTTGGTACGTTGCCGTATCCAGTTGCCGTTGTCAGTAGATCGTCAACCTCTACTTCGATTGTATAGTTCACGTTACCGTCATCTATTGTATCGTTCACTCCCGTCACAGTGACCGTTTGCGGAACCGTCCAGTTTTGATCGTCGAATGTGAGCGTTCCACCGCTAGTTACCAATCCTTCTGTCGAATCGTTCGATATTGAATCAATCACCACGTCCCCTTCCGGTTCGCTGTCGAGCACAACGGTAAATGTAGCCGTTGCGCCAGCTTCGGTGGTGTTGTTCGAGATGGCAGAAACGGTGACTCCGAGTGTATCGCCGTCGTCTTCGTTTACAACCGTTACATCGTCTGGATCAATGACTGCGTATTCAACATCGGTTGTATCGTTTTGATCGAGTGTGACAATGATCACGTACTGCACGTCTTCGTCATCGAGAAAGTCGTCTTGACCTGTTACCGTTACCGTTTGTGGCGTATCCCAGTTACCTGAATTGAATGTAAGCACCGATCCGCCCGTGACGATTCCTTCTGTTTCGTCGTCGGATTCCGAATTTACCACTACCACTCCGACCGGCTCACTTTGAAGCACAACCGTGAACGTGGCTGTTGCTCCGGCTTCGGTGGTGTTGTTCGAGATGGCGGAAACCGTAATTCCACCGGCGTCGTTGTCGATGTTTGTGACCACTGCGTCGTCTGGATTAATCGCGTCGTAAAGCGCGTCGTTGGTCGCGTCTTGGTCCGTGGTCATGATGATGGAATATTCAATATCACCATCCGCAATATCGTCATCTTGTCCGGTGACGGTTGTAAATTGCGGCGTGTTCCAGTTTTCGGTGGTGAATGTGAGTGTTGCGCCGGCTGTCACAACTCCCTCTGTTGCGTCGTTCGATGCTGCTTCGATCACCACGTTTCCAGTTGGCTCGGTGTTTAGTACAACCGAAATTGTTGCCGTTCCACCCGACTCTGTTGTGGTACCCGAAACTGCCGAAACACTTACGCCCGCCGTATCATTGTCGATATTTGTTACCGCAACATCGTCTGGATTAATCGCATCGTAATTGTCGTCTTCCGTGAGAGCTGCGTCGACAGTGGTGGTGATGGAATAAAGAATGTCTCCGTCGTCCAAGTTGTCGTTCTGCCCAGTGACTGTTATGGTTTGAGCGATGTTCCACGTTCCTGTTTCAAATGTAAGCACCGATCCACTTGTCACAACTCCTTCTGTCGAGTCGCCCGAAACCGAATTGATCACAACCGTGTCCGTTGGCTGTGATGTAAGATTTACGGTAAACGTCGCCGTCGCTCCGGCTTCGGTAGTGTTATTCGAAATTGCTGAAACATTTACACCAACCGCATCGCCGTCGTCGATGTTTTGCAATGATCGATCGAGCGGATTCGCATTGTCGTAATTGTTGTCGGTGGTCGCTGCCGTGTCCATCGAAGTCACAATCGAATAAGCAATGTCTCCGTCCGCGATGTCGTCGTCTTGTCCCGTAACTGTGACTGTTTGTGGCGTATCCCAGTTTGATGAATCGAAGAGAAGACTTGCGCCGCTTGTCACAACTCCTTCCGTTGCGTCATTCGATGCAGAAAGTACAACAACATCTCCTACCGGTTCTGTTGTAAGCACGACAGTGAACGTGGCCGTTCCTCCGGCTTCGGTCGTATCTCCTGATATAGCAGAAACCGTCACACCGCGCGTGTCGTTGTCGGTGTTTTGTGCATTCACTGTTTGATCGGCCAACACGTCATAATCACCATCGTCTGTTAATGCGTCGTCGATCGAAACTTGAATCGTGTACGCGATATTTCCATCGTCGATATCGTCGTCTTGACCTGTTACTGTCACCGTTTGCGGCACATTCCATTCACTCGGAATGAACGTAAGCGTGCCTCCGCCAGTTACTACTCCTTCTGTTGCATCGTTAGAAACTGAATTGATTACTACATCACCTATCGGTTCGGATGTTAGTTCTACCGTAAATGTAGCCGTCCCTCCGGCTTCGGTTGTGTTATTCGAAATAAGCGATACGCTAAATCCTGGCGCGTCGCCGTCGTCTTCGTTTGTGACCGAAACGTCGTTTGGATTTACCGAATCGTATCCGTTGTCGGTTGTTGCTACCGTGTCTGTTGCGACAACAATTGTGTAGGCAACGTTTCCGTCTCCAAGTCCGTCATCTTGTCCGGTAACCGTGACTGTTTGTGGCGTGTCCCACGTTGCAGAATTGAATGTCAGACTCGCTCCGCTTGTCACAACTCCTTCTGTTGTGTCGTTTGATGCGGAGGTGATCACCACATCGCCCTCAGGTTCAGAATTGAGTACGACGGTGAATGTTGCTGTTCCACCTGCTTCGGTAGTGTTTCCGGAGATTGCCGAAACCGTCACACCACGCGTGTCGTTGTCTTGGACGGTGACAGAAACGTCATCGATTTCGATTCCGTTGTAGTTTGGATCATCTGAAGTGACTGTATGCTCGATAACTACTATCTCATTCGTTTCATCAATATCATCATTCACCGCACTCACCGTCACTGTTTGTGGTGTATTCCAGTTTAGATCCGTGAAGGTGACAGGATCGATGTCGGTGGTAATTTCGCCAGAATAAGAAAGATCAACCACTACATCGTCGGTCGGCTGCATGGTCAGCACCAGCGTGTACGAATCCGTCGTACCGTTTTCGTGCACCTGCGTGTTTATGCCCGAAATCGTGACCACTACATCCACAATGTCGTTGTCGATGTTGGTAATAGTGACATCGTCCGGATCGGTTGCGTCGTACAGCGGATCGACTGTCGCGCCTTGGTTGATCGACACCACAACATCATAAAGAACATCTCCATCGATTAGTGCGTCGTCCTGACCAGTCACCGTTACCGTTTGTGGAATATTCCAGTTTTCGGTCGTGAAGGTGCGTGTTGCTCCTGCAGTTACCAATCCTTCTGTTGCGTCATTTGATGTCGACGTTACCACTACGTTGCCGGATGGCTGAGATGTGAGCACGAGTGAAAATGTTGCTGTTGCCCCGTCTTCGGTGGTGTTGTTCGAAATATCAGACACGAATACGCTCGATACATCATTGTCGATGTTCGTAATTTCGACATTGTCTGGATCTCCTCCCCCGAACACTGGATCATCCGACACAACGGTGCCGGTAACAATTTGGTATACAATATCGCCGTCGTCGATGTCATCATTTATTCCTGTAACGGTAATTTCTTGAGGAATATTCCAGTTTAGATCGGTAAACACCACTTCCGTTTCTACAATCGTTCCTTCGGTTGTATCCGAGGAACTGATCGCGACTGTTACATCGTCGGTTGGTTGATTCGTTAACTCCATCGTGAAGGTTGCTGTCGCGCCGTCTTCGGTGGTGTTGTTCGAAATTTCGGAAACGAATACCCCTGGGAATGTCCATCCGTCATTATTGCCCGAATCAGTACAACCAACTTGGCAGAAAATATCTGTTCCTCGAACATTGGCGTTATCTTTCAAATCTAAATACTCAACCGTTACCGCTCCTTCTGGGTCGAGTGATGATTGTACGCCGTCGGTGGTTGATCGCACAAATAATTTTTCGTCGGCGATTCCGGTGAAATCAAAATCGTTTTGAATCGTTTGAGTTTGCCCAGCTTCAAGCGTAATCGTGTCTTCGGTTGTGACGTTTTTTGCAAGATTGTAGAACGTTGTGGAACCGAAAATAGTCTGCGAGGTACCGTTGAATGTCACCAGTCCGTTCCGTGGAGTGAATGTAGACGCATTTGTCCAGTCCCCCGCAACGGTGATTGGATAGTTCGACGCACTTACGTCCAACTCTCCTTCGAGGATCGAAAGGTCGCCATTTACGTCGAGCGCTTCGCCAAGCACAAACACATCGCCAGCATCTGCGCTTGCGATTTCAAAATTTGCATACGTATCTAGGAAATTTGTGATTGTATATGTATCACTACTTGCATCAGCGTCGCCGGTAAACCGTACAGTGCTTCCAGTTTGCAAATCTGGCTGCCCAGAATTAAATGTGCCGACTTCATTTCCGTATAATTCGACCACTCCCCCGTCTTCAACCTGAAACGTTCCGTTGGTTCCGTTCACCGTTACATTAAATCCCGACAAATCCAACACACCTTCTTGCACAAGAAAATCTTGATTGAATCCGTCGAGCACAAGCGCAGACTGAAGCTGGACAGATCCGCCAGTTTTTTGAATGTATAAATCGGTGTTATGCCCCCCTGTTGCTCCTGTTAAATCGAATGTTTGAACGGCACCGCCGGTAAAACTTAGGACAGCACCAAAGCTAGTGTTGCTTGTGTAACCACTATTGATCGTGACATTTCCACGCGCCTCGATTATCCCGTTGTTCACACCAATATCTCCAAGAACTAGTTCTTCATTTACAATAATCGTATCGTTTGAAATAGAAATTGCCGCGGAACCAAGCGTCTGTCGATCCACGGTAAGATTGGTGAATTCTTGTGTACCGTCGACGTCCCACGTTCCTGCCGATCGGTATGCGATCACATGCTCGGGGGGTAAAAATGTTCCGTTTGTTGTCACCGTCAAATCTCCCAATAACCATTCGCTCTGCGTTGACGCATCATAAGTTCCACCGACCTGAATCCATTCAAGTACTCCTGGGATAAAGTCACTAGGGTTATTAAATGGAATGTTTCCAGAAAATCCTGCCGTTGTGCGAAGATTAACCGTTGCAACCGCGTTCAAATTAATGTCGTCATCGGCATCTGGAGCTGAATCGAGGATAATCACCGGAGTTGTTCCTCCGTTAATTTCATATGTTTGCACGACCGATTCGTTTGTAAAGTAAATATTTGCAGACCCACCGGTAAACGAAGCTGATTGCGTAATATTTCCTTCCACTAAGACCGTTCCGTCGTTTAGCCCAACATCAACTAGCGCAAGATTACCATTGACCACTATTGTGTCTCCCGAAAATGTTGCCGATGCTGCTCCTAGGTTACTTCGATCAATTGTGACGTCATTGAATTCCTGACTTCCATCTACATCCCAAACACCTCCGCTGCGCCAAGAAATCGCATGTTGCGGAGCAATAAATGTTCCTGCCGTACTCAGAATAAATCTTCCCAGCAACCACTCTGTTTGAGCTGACGCATCATACGTTCCTCCGACCTGCGTCCAGGTTTCGACTGTTACCTGATAATCCCCAGAATTGTTTAACGGAATTGCACCGCTAAATCCGGCCGTCGTTTCGATCGATACTCCCCCGTCATTTAGCATCAAGATTTCATCCGATGCATCTGCTACTGAATCTAGTACGATAATCGGCGAAAATCCTCCGTTTACTTCGTACAACTGATCGACGGCATCATTTGCAAAATACATCATTGCGTCGCCTGAATCGTATGTACTTGCTTGCTCGATGTCGCTATACGCATATAGCGAGCCGTCTTGCGCTGTTCCATTTGTTAGCGTGAGTTGGCCATACACGTGGATGATATCACCAGAACTTATGTTTAAATTTTGAGCATTTCCTTTATTAATCTCGAGATTAAAAACATCAATCGAATTCACTACATCAAAACTCGATACCGTATTTCCATCAAACACGATACTTCCGTTATTATGAAAAAAACTTCCACCCGACTGAATAAAGTTACGAAATACCATGAACGAATCCTGCGTAGACGTAAACGTACCCCCTGTTTGAGTAAAGTTTTGATTGACATCAATCATTGCATTCCCGCCAATAAAACTTCCGCTCGCGATACTAAAGTTCGATGCCCCAACCGTTACCGATGACCCTGCTCCTTGAGTGATCGTTCCAGAATATCCACTTGCGATTTCGATACCGGCAACAGAAATAGAAGCATCGATTGTTGCATCTTTTGTTGACGTTGCGTTGAACAGAGCAATGTCGCCCGTTCCTGGAATTGTGTCACTGCTCCAGTTCGCAGCTTCGTTCCAATTGTTAGTCGCTCCTCCCCCGTCCCACGTGTACGTTGCCGCGTAGGTTGGCTTTGGAAGAAACGTAAAAAAGCTACTTAAAAAAGAGCATAAAACGACAAAAGTTATCGCTCGAAAAAATGTTGCACGTAGCGATCGCATACCTGCTCGTATTTTATCATTTTTTGACTCATTCCCAAAATAAAAACGGGGATAGTTTCTTGGCTTATGTTGCGTGAAATTTTGATTTTGTGTGAAGGGATTTTTTGAAGAGGTTTGTTTGAGGTTTTTGGAGGGGAGAAGAAGGGTTGAAGGTTCGCTTCACTTCACCATAACCCACCCTTCCTCTCGTCATCCCGGGCCCCGACCCGGGATCCATCGCCTTTTTCGTCACACGCGAAAACGCAAACGCGTTTCCCTTCCTTCTCAGGTCTACAAGGAGGGGTTAGGGGAGGTTACGTGCTCCTCGAATACGTTTTAACAAAATAAAGAAGGTCAACGTTTCACGGTTGACCCTCGCGGGTGCTGTGGAGTTGTACGCTAGCAGTCGAGGCGATCCTCGGCTGCGATGCGACTCAACGCATGCTCGGCGCGCTGATGATTGATGATGATCAGCTGCTTGGCGGTCGCAATGGGCGTTCCGAGAGAAGCGCCCCAATTGGCCTTGGCGACTCCACACGCCTTCCGAATGTCCATCCGCTCGACCCAGGCGCCGCTGAAGTCTGCCCCGGCGATGTTGGCATTGTCCCACTTCGATCCCTGCAGGTGCGCGCCGTTGAACTTCACGAACCTGGCGCGCAAACCCGTACAGTCCGCCGCGTACATGCGCGCGTCGTGCATCGTCTTGCTCTCATGCTCCACCTTGGGACGCTTGTTGCGATCGGCATTGCGCTTACGCCACTCCTCCAGGGCTCGCGCGCCGCCGATCTTCCGGATCTTCTTGATCAGACTCATGTCAAACTCCTTCTTCGCGCTGTGCGAAGGGCGTAACTTGCCATATTGTGTGAATCGCGTCAATTCGCGCTGCCTGCAAAAAGAAACACCCCCATTTCTTGCGGAACAGGGGTGTGAGTGCGCTTTTGTGCCGCGCGTAGCGGCGTAGTTAGCGCTTTCGTTGTCGTACCGTCCTTCTTCGAGCGCGTTGTGCTCGACATCGTGCCAGAATGGCTTCGCGGTCGAGCTTGAGTGAAGTGGGTCCGAACACCAGTTGGCGTGGGCCCATTCCGCAGGGCGGTGATTCGTCGTGGGACGAAATGACCGGATTCTGCGGTTCGAACTCGGTATCGAGCGGATGGCGGCGCCAGGCTACCACCACGAATAGCCCGTCATGTCATCAAGCTGATCGTTGAAGATGCGTTCGTCCTTCTTCGGCAGCGCGATGTTGTTCGGGGAAGTCAGTGGAGCGTTCAGCTCGGGGCGGCGCGAGTTGTCGGCGGCGCCCTTGATGCGTGCGAAGTAGTCGCGCGCGATCACGTCTGCGATCACCGAATCACACAGCGGCACACCCTTGCAGTTGAACTTCACCGTACACTGACCACCTCGGGAGATCAGTTTCACGCCACGCAAGTCCGCGTCGGTGATGTCGGCCCGCTTGGTGAAGACCACGTTCTCGAGCGTCAGATCGCCCAAGTTCTTGCCGGTCAGATCTTCGTCAATCTCCACGTTGCGCAGAACACGACGGCCGTCCACCGTCTCCACTCCACGCAGTTCGTAGATCTCGGTCTCCTGAACCGGAAACTGAAGCACCTTGCCCTCTCGAATGCTCATGTACCCTCCTGGTGGGCAGCAAAATCTCACATTTCTGACTCAGCGTCAAACAAAAGAACGCCCGTAGGCGCTCTATTTGTTGTCTAGTATTTCCGTCGAAGCTTTCAGTACATTCATCAGCAGGTACGCGACCGTCAACGGTCCGACACCGCCGGGGACCGGGCTTACGAACCCCGTATGACCCATCACATCTGGCGACACATCACCAACCAGCTTTCCATTCACCTTGTTCGTCCCAACGTCGATAATAATTCCTCCGGCCTTCACCATGTCTTTGGTGATAAAATTCGGCACACCTACAGCAACAATCACAATGTCTGCAGCACGTGTTTTGGTGGCAATCGCCGATTCGTCGCGTTGAATAAACTGCACTGCCACTCCCGATTCTTCTAGCAACCGTTCGATCGGTTCGGCAAATATTTCGTTGTTTCCTACGATCACCGCTGTTTTTCCGCGCAACGGCTGATGCGTTTCCTGAATCAGTCGCACAATCGCTAGCGCGACAGGTGGCACGAGCGAAGGCTCGCCGTCTGCGAGTCGTTTGCGGTTTTTGCGGTGGAACCCGTCTACGTCCTTTTGCCATTTGATCTCTTCGATTACCGCATCCTCGTTCTGATTAGGTAATGGAAGCTGGAGCAGAATTCCATGAATATCTTCGCGCGCGTTTAGTTTTTTGATTTCTTTAATCAACTTCCCTTCCGAAATGTTTGCTTCAAATATTTTCTTCTCAAAATAAATTCCCGCTTCTTTCGCCGCCTTCTCCTTCAACTTCACATACAAATGCGAAGCCGCATCTTCCCCAACCAATACCGCAGCCAACCCAGGCGGGTGACCTAATTTCTCAATCCGCTTTCCAACTTTCTCGCGGATATTCTTCGCAAGCCGTGAACCTTTGATAACTTCTGACATAGATTGGGGTAGTATGGCAGAAAAAGGAGGAGAAATCAATCTAGTTTACGTATTTACGTTTTTGTTCTTCGATTTTTTCCCTTGATTCACCAATAAAAATGCGGACTCTGTGGAATTTTTCTCCGGCTATTTGTGCATCACCGAGTTCGACTAATTCGACCACAAGTCCAGATTTAGAGCGCTTTGCAAATTCTTCAACTCGTTTTGCCACTAATTTATAACTTGTTTCTTCTCGCATTTCGGCATAAATAGGGGGAAATTCTTTTTCTGTGTCTTGATAATGTTCGGCATACTTTTCCACGAACGCATCAATGAGTTGAACGGCGTATTTTCCAGAGGCGAGACCTTTTGATCGATCGACACCCATGTCGTCTATATACACTTCCGGTAACTCTGGATTTGTGTGATCGACGCGCGCGAGCATGTATCCTTGAGGGATTTCTTGCTTATTGCGTACCATCAACATCAAATTAGGATCACCGAAATGCTCTTTCGTGAATAGTCCTGCCATGATTCGTTGGTAGCGATCTGCTAGACCAAAAATGAGTCCTTTATTTTCTGAAAAGCCCTTGCCTTCCAGAAATGCCATCGAAAGAACATCAGCGGCCGTTACTTCGCTAACGCCCGATCGCTCAGGTTGCGTGTTTTCGTTTTCTGGATACGTAATTTTATACACTTCGTCTCCTGCGTGATCAATATACGAAACAGGTGACCCTGGAATGTATGTGTTCGCTTCTTTTTCGAACTTCCAATCTGGTCGACCGGTTTCGTATGTCTCTTTTCCTATCACGAATTTTGTTCGATCAATTGCAAGTTCCTCTGGCAAACTACGCAGATACGATCGTCCAAATCTTTCCATGGCTAGTTCGATTAGATTCGCGCGACCTTCATTTAGTTCATTTTTGTTTGGCTCGATATTATCTGCTACCAACACAAAGCCACTTTGTACATCTTTTTCTTGTAAAATTTCGTGCAGCTGCTTTCTCGATCGTATCTCCTCCATTACTTCTGAAGTTAATCGTTCAAGTTTATGGTCGATCATAAGCACGGACTGACTCATCGCTAGCCATTTTCCGTCGCTTCCTTTTCGTTCCACAATCAGCTGCGAAATGGCCGGATTCCAGTCATATGCGTTTGTTTTTCCATCACCAAAAGGCATACAGTTTGCCACTGCTTCGCCCGAAACGCGAATGCTCGGATCGCTTTTTGCTCCAACACGCACGCGGACTTCATTAGTTTCTAGCGGCCTTACTCCAACCTTTGCCCTGTACAACAATCCATTTGTTCCGTCTCCTAATAATTCCACTAATGCTTCCTTCGACACATTTGGCGCTACTCCTTCCTTGATCCATTTTCTCAAAACAGCCGCTGCTCCATTTTCGGTCATCACTTCTCCGTCGTCTGATTCTTTTGCATGTCTTGCAATCCAAGATCGCACTTCTGTAAATAACTTCTTCACATCTTCTGCTTCGCCAATCATTCCTTCACTTCTCTTTCCAAGCGCACGCGTAATTTCTGTTCCGGCAAATTCTGTTGTTACTACAAGATCTTCCATTAATTTCCCTTCTTTTGTCATCCGATAATTTTGCTCAAACGGTAGCAACATCTGCATTTTATCGAGCTCGCCATTAAAGAGAGCGTCTCGAAGCATTTCTTGAGTCAGCCCCGCTCTTTGCACTTCGGCAATTCTTGCCGGTGCGAGCGAATGTGAAAATTCGTTTCCGTAACCCACTTCTCGATCCAAGAATTCTCCCGGTTCTTTTACAAATTGTCCGATTGCCTCAACGGAAATAACAGGACTTTCCAAGAGTTGCATTGCAAAAGCCTGCAATTCTGGCTTGGCCTCTCGAAGACCTGCGATCAGTTCTCGACGACCCAGAAAACGATAGAGCTCTTCTGCTAGCTTCAAACCTTTCCAGGAATAAAGTGGGTGATATTTTTCGTCGCTTAATTTTGCTGCTCGAAGTGTAAGCGACTCTATGCCCAACTCTTCGGTCATCACACGTATTTCGTCTAAATTTCTTGGTAGTCCATTTTGGTGATCATCATCGTCGTTAAGCCACATTCCTTTTAACTCATTACAGATTCTCTTGAATTCCACATAGGAATTCCCCATTTCATAAGCAGACATGTCTTTGGCGACTTGGCGTAATATCGTTTTTCCAAATCTTTCATGAAATTCTTTTTCAGCTTTTGCGTGAGCCTTGCTATTTCCGCGCGCTTCTACCGGTTTATGATTATAAATAAAGCTACTGAGTGCATCATCTTGAAAAAAGTCGTGAAAATTAAAATCTGGACGATTCACGAAAGCAAGCAAATCTTTGGCGCGACATCCCGCGTTCTTTAATCCTCTCAATGTATCTATCGCTTTCTCATTCGAGTCCTCGTAACTTTCTGCAAATATGTCGAATACTTGATCAAAGTCTTCTTCAGCTATCTCTTTTACTTCCTCGTCCTTAAGTAAAAGATCCGGACGTTCGTTTAAAATAGTCTGCGCTAGTTCTGGATTCAAACCCCATGTTACTCGTGCACGTCGTGCATGATTTGAAATCCTCTCTCCGTATACTGAATATTCTTCACGGATATATTTTGGAATGGATTGATCGTTCATGAATTGAATACGATCCTGAATAGCATCCTCTTCCAAAAAGTTTTTTTCTGATATTCCAAATTGCCGTGTTATTTCAGTCAACTTTTTAGCGTCTCCTTCGTACAGTTGATCGACATAATATTTTTCGAATAATTGATACAATCCGTGAGCTCTAATTTCTGCCTCTGTCATTTCTGCTACTTGTGCCATCGAAAATGCGTGATGATTGTTCCATCCACCTTTCTCAAAATGATCTGCGATCACATTTACCATGATCGCCATGCGAGCTTCTTTTGATATATTAAATTCATCAAAAGCTCTTAATCCACCGCTGTATAATGTTTTAGATAAAGCTTTCCTGATCCCCGCTTCAGCTGCAGCTTGCTCGGCTTCCTGCGAAATTTTGAATCCTGTACTAACTTCTCGCGCAAGATCAACTTCTCCACTTGATAACAGAGTTATCATACTTTGTTGCGCAAAAGACTCTTGCATTTCTCGAGATAATTTAAATGCATCCGCAAGATTAGCTGCTTGACCAATCCGGTTATTCGCCAACAAGATTTGTACCCTTGGCTCTGCAAACGATTGACGAAATTCATCACTAATCCCAAAGGCATCAGCAATTTTCAAACCTTCCGAAACCAACCCCTGCTCTACCGAATTGATCATCTCATTTGTTGCGATTTCTTGTAGCTCAGTCGATTCAAGCCTTCCTCGTGGTACTTCAAAATTAGTTATTATTCTTTCGAGCTCAAAGATCTTTTTTTCTCGTAGTTTCTTGATCAAAAGTAATCTAACTTCATCCTGTACCTCTGGTAGTTGCAGTATTTCTCTCGGTAAATCAAAAAAATTAATGACCTTTAGTCCATCCTCTGGTTGTCGAGATTTAAATGCTTTCATCGCTGCGAGTCTAGCTTTTTCTTTTGTTTCTGGCTTACTCAACACCTCGCTAGCGACAAACCCTAATTCTTCAGAGATGTGAATATATTCAATCAAAATATTTGATCTTACTAATCCTTCACTCAGCCGATCTAATTGTCTCAATAATAAATCCTCAACACGTTGACGCACTTCGGTGTCCTGCAACAAAGGCGATTCGATGTTTTTTCCGTTCTTTGAAAATACTGCAATATCCTTCATTGCAACCACATCTTCCTCTACCAAAGCACGTTTAAAAATCTCGATCTCTGCGTTTCTTACTTCTTTTGATTCTAATATTTCATCTGATATTTTAAATACTCGTCGCATTTTAAATACCGCATCCAACCGTCCGTTTTTCAGAAAATCAATCACGATCCCCTTAACCACCCCTGCTTTCAATTCAGCTGATAGCGTTAGCGTTTTAACTGCATGCTGATGATCTGATTCGTCATCTTCCCAGCTGGTATTTTTAATATGCTTTTCTACAAGGCGTTTTCGTTGTTCTTCAGAAATTCTTAGCAAGCCAGCCATTGTTTCGGCCATTTCCACTTGATACTCTTCTAGAAACCAGTAGATCGTATCCTCTATTGCTGTCTGTATCTCTGAACTTTGCATTACTTCGTCAGAGATACTTGGTACTTTTATTTCTTTTCTAAAAATTACAAAAGGGCCATGCGCCAGACCATCTAGCCATTCAAGAAACTGGTCTCTTTCCGCCTTCATCTCAGGCGATAATTCCGTCGCCTCGTCATTTTCTTTACTCGTGGCTCGGTTCACGACTTCTTGCGGCGGAGCTGGGCGTTCTCGGTTTTCCATATGCCTCCAATTATAACACTAGCCGATCACGCTGCCTTTAAATACTTCGCCAGTGATGACGTTGTTTAGATTTTTTACGTCGCCGCTTACTACGGCTACTCGGATTTTTTGGCGTTGGCAGAATTTTGAGGCGATTGGGTCAAATGGCGCGGAGAGGCCTGGGTCCCAGGTGTCGCCTACCATTACTCGGTAGTCTTTCCAGGTGAGGGTTTCGAGTTTTTGGGCTTGGGCGTTTTCGCGTGGGTCGGAATCGTAGACGTAGTCGATGTTTGAGGCGTTGATGATGTTGGTGACGCCAAGCTGCTTCGCGATCCGGGATGCTACGTAGTCGGTTGACCAGCCTGGTTTCCATCCGGCGGCGATGAGGATTTTGCCGCGCCATTTTTCCGGGAGACGGGTTGGGTCTTTGATCACCACCGGGTGTGCGAATTTTCGGAAGATGGTTCGCAGCAAGTGGCCGTTTAGTCGAGTGGCGTGAATACCAAGCCAGTCGAGGTCGTCGGGAAGCACCTTATGTACGCTGCGCGCGGCGTCGATGTAGTGGCGAGCGGTACGACCTCCACCCACGACGATGACGAATTTCTGTCCCTTCTTCACTTCTGGCGAAATAATGTCATCTAGTTTTTTCAAAAATTCGGTATTCGGTCCCCCTTCGGGAACAACGAGTGATCCACCGAGTGAGATGATGATTGGTTTTGATTTTTGGAGTTGGAGTTGTTGCATAGCTTAGGGTGTAGTAAAGAATTGCTTTGACATCCTGAGCGCGGCGAATGGATCCTTCACTTCGTTCAGGATGTCAACGTTAAATTATATAAAGTACAGAAAGAAAATAAGCGCGGGGCGCTTATTTTTTTGGTTCTTTGATAAGGTGGTGGACTAGGTTCGAAACGATCCAGAGGATGATGGCGGCAAAAAGAGCGGCAAGGAAATTTGAAATTTCGAATCCGTCGATGAATGTTGCGGCGAACCAGAGCAATCCTGCATTAATCACGAAGGTAAAAAGACCGAACGTGAAAAAGTTGAGCGGAAGCGAGATGAACAATAGTAGTGGCTTTACTGTTACGTTCAACAGCGCCAACACGGCTGCCAAAATAAGCGCGATGTAGATGCCGTCAACTTCGAAACCGGGAACGAATTGTGTGATTACAAGCAGAGTGACTGCTTGAATGAACCATTTTGCGAGGATGCGGAGCATAGTTAGGGGTAGAGTGTAGTTAGAAGAGGACAGAGATTTGAGGAGGTTTTTTTTCTGAGAAGACCCCTCCTAGCTTTGCCCTGGTAAGGGGATGGAAAACGCGCTCCCTTATTCCGCGTCACCTTCTTCGAGGGCTTCGAATTTTTGTTTTAGGGTGGTGACTTTGTTTTCTACTTCTTGTAATTTTTCTTTGCAGATTTTTGAAAGTTCTAGTCCGCGTTCGAAGTTTTCGATGCCTTTGTCTAGATCGACTTCTTCGTTTTCGAACCATTCGGTCAGCTTTTCTAGTTCTTGAAATGCTTCTGCGAAGGAGAGTTTTTTCTTGGTTGCCATATTAGAATTCCATTTTTCGTTGTTGAGTTCCTCCAGCCGTTGCACTTATTGTGCCCTTTGCCAATTGTATCTGAATTGCCTCGCCATCGGCAAGCTGGGTCGCGTCACGCACGATTCCATTGCGTGATCGCACGATTGCGAAACCGCGTTCGAGCACACGCTTTACGTCGTAGGTTTGGAACACGCGCGTTAGTCCGTCTAGCGCTAGTCGGGATTGTGAAACGTAGTGCAAAAATGTTCCTTGCACAGCTGCGTCCATGCGTTCGATGTATTGCCGTGTTGCGACTAGACTAAGTCGGAAGCGTTCGAAGGCGTGGTGGAAGCGCGTAATAGTTGATTGCATTTCGTGCATTTTTTGCTCGATGAATCGGCGTAGCTGCACGCGGGCACGATCGATGTTTTGATGATATTTGTTTATGTGGCGGTCGATAATCATCTGCATGCGTTCGAGCGATGTTCGAAGTTCGCGTTCAACATCGAGCGCATCTGGCACCACACGTTCTGCGGCGTTACTTGGTGTTGAAGCACGGATATCTGCCACGTAATCACAAAGTGATTCGTCGCGTTCATGACCAACGGCACACACCACTGGTACAGATGATTGAAAAACAGCGCGAGCCGTTTGTTCGTCGTTAAAGGCGTGCAGATCTTCTAAACTTCCTCCTCCGCGCGTGAGCACGATTACATCTGGCTTTTCTTCTTCGGCCATTGCGTTGAACGCCTTGAAGGCACCGACGATTTCGCGTACGGCGTGCTGGCCTTGGACATGCACGGGAATGTGAACGATCTCTACACCTCGCCAACGATTATTTAAAATGCGCAGGAAGTCGCCATAGGCCGCTGCTTCGGACGAAGTGATCAATCCGATTCGTTTTGGAAAGCGTGGAATATTTCGCTTGCGCGCAGCGTCGAACAAGCCTTCTTCTTCCAGCTTTTTCTTGAGCAATTCGTACGCGCGAGCGAGCGCCCCTTCACCAACCAGCTCAACCGTTTCGATGTTGAGCGAAAGTTTTCCGAATCGTTCGTAGACTTTTGGGTAACCCGTCACCTGCACCTTCATTCCTGCTTCTAGCGGCGTTGCTACTTTGAAGACGGTGGTGAAGCATGAAATCTTTGCATCGCGCTCTTCATCCTTCAATTCGATATTAATCCACTTCCCTTGGCTCACCCGGCATTCGACAATTTCTCCCTGAATAAAAATCCGATCATGCGGAATGGTGTCGAGCGTGCTGTTGATTAAGTCGATGTAGGTGGCGACCGTTAGAATTGTTCGTTGTTCATCCATATCGAGGCTAGTTTAACACAGGTTTACAAAATGAGCATCGCATCGCCGAACGAATAGAATCGGTAGCGTTCGTGAATCGCTTCTTCGTACGCGCGTTTTCGGAGGTGGTCGCCGGCGAAAGCGGATACTAGAACCAGAAGAGTGGTGCGAGGAAGATGGAAGTTGGTGATCAAGCCGTCGATGATTTGAAATGCGTAACCGGGACGGATGAAGATGTTGACCTTGCCTTTGTAGCCGATAGGCAACTGATTATTTTTTGCGACAGATTCGAGCGCGCGAGTCGTAGTAGTGCCGACGGCGATAATGCGGCGATCTTCGTTTTTTGCTGCGTTGATACGTTCAGCAACATCGGGTTCTATTTCGATGTACTCAGCGTGCATTTTGTGTTCTTCGATCGTATCGAACCACATCGGTTGGAATGTTCCGAGGCCGACGTGAAGGATAAGATATTCTATTTGAATACCTTTGTTTTTTAGCGCATCGAGCAGTTGATCGGTGAAGTGAAGACCTGCCGTAGGCGCAGCGACCGATCCGGTTTCGCCGGCGTAGACCGTTTGGTAGTCGTTCAAATCTTCAATCTCGTTGTGAATATAAGGCGGAAGGGGGACGGATCCAGCGCGATCGCAGAGATGGAAGACGTTGCTTTTTGATCCTTCGAATTGCAGATCGGCCGTTCCTTCGGTGTTGTCGACTGCAACTACGTTTGCGTCAGCTCCTTCGAAATGCACAATATCGCCCACGCGTAAGCGCCGAAGCTTTCGGGCAAGACAACGCCATGTCGTGGTTGAATTTTCGTGATTTACTTCGTGCAACAATACAATTTCGAGTGGAATATTTTTTCGCACGTGCGCAGACAGTCGCGCGCGGAAGACTTTTGTTTTGTTCAGCACGAGGACATCACCTTTTTTTAGATGATCGATGATGTTGAAAAATTTCGCGTGGTCGATTGTTTTATTTTGTCGATTCACCACAAGAAGCCGCGCGTGGTCGCGTGGCTCGATGGGATGTTCTGCAATTAATTCCTCCGGCAGCGTGTAGTCGTAATGTGCAATCGGAGTTCCCTGTTCCATACTACGGATTCACAAAAATCACTCGTTTTGCACCGTTTTCTGGGTCGCCGTTATTCCAGTCACCAATTGCGTTCATTACAACATCGATGTTGTAAACGAAATTTTCACCGTTACGCGTTCCTGGATCGTTGGTGATAAATTGCGTTGCCGTGTACCCCTTGATGACGAACATGTGATAGAGCGGTCCGGCTCCGCTGAAGTTTGGATTTCCTAATCGACGTCCTGCCGCCGGAATAATCACCGGTCGTCCTGCAGCGATTTCTTTTTTAATATCTTGCACGGTTGGATTTTCGACCACCCGTCCGCTCAATCCGTAAAATGCGTCCATGAAGCTCACTGTTTCTGCTGCCGTTGTGTCGAGATGGAATCCAAGGAAGTCATCTTCGAAGGCGATCAGTTCGAGCAGATCTGCATCTGCTTTGTTGGGATCGATTTTTCCCGAAGGAGTTCCGTTGAAATATTCTGCCACCATGTAGACCGATGCTTCTTCGCATGCTTCTTGGTAAGGCAATTCCCAATTTGAATGAGGAGCTTGTGATGTAAACGGTACGGCTAGGTTGAATTGGCCAGGAATGTCACCTTCTCCCTCCCCTTCTGCAGGATCGGTTACGTCCGGCGTTTCTTCGCTTGGCACTGGGTCTTCGATTACTTCTGGATCTTCTTCTACCGTCGGCTCTTCTTCATCTTCTGTTACTTCATCTTCGCCGTTTATTTCGTCGTAGCTCACTTCTTCTACATCAACCACCACCGGCTGTTCGTCGGAATTGATATACCAATAGGCCGCCGCACCGAGACCGATGACAAGAAGGAGTAAAGCGAGAATGGTTCGAATTTTCATAGAGTTGTTTTAGTACATATTCCTACGCCGTCGATCTTCTGTCCACAAGTGTGACTGTATGGGCACTGGTCGTCGGTTGTGCATTCGCACATTGCTACGCACAGCTGAATACAGGCTTCGGTATCACTTCCCCGGCAGGCACTTCCGCAATCGTTCCATGTTCCACCCGCATCTGCGCAGGTTGTTTGGTTGAGGATAACCACCGGCGTTATCGAACTCGGCTCTTCTTCACGCTGCTGCATTTGCAAGACGCGCAGAATAAGCGCGGTTGCGATAATCCCTACAAGCAAAAACAGGTGCCAGCTTTTGAGTTCGGGTTTGGCTTTTTTGTGGAACATACTCCTTGTGATTCTAAGTGGATGACTCGCCTTGCTTTCTTGCCCATTCGCGCACGAACCAAGTGGCTTGGACGTCGTCTTCGTTGTAATTGACGATCTTTTTTAGGATTTTTTCGTCACCAGTTTGCAGCCAGTCGTTGTACCAAAGAATAGAATCAAGACCAGATGCGTCGCTGCTTCTCCAGCGGAAGCCGAGGGATTTTGCGATGTCTTTTAGTGAATAGAACGGTGTTGGGAAAATGACCTTTTCGCGCATGCGCGTAAGGACGTCGATCATTTTTTCGTCGAACATCTGCTGGACGACTTGTTGGATGCCGTATTTTTCCGCCATCTTTCTGAACACATCTTGTTCGTACCAACCGTAGTGATAGATAAATGCCCCTTGGTATTCTGCGACAAATTCGATAAATGCGTGCCACGCCTGCTCTTCTTCGGATGGGTCTTTTGCCAGGAACGGATGATACGTGGACGAACCGTCTTTTTCCGAAACCAGTACACCGAACAAGTAATGCACGTCGCGCAACGGGTCGCTTTCGATGTCGATCGTGAGCGCCACCTCTCCGTCTTCTGGGAATTCAATTTGGCCAACCACTTTTACCTCTTGATCTGTAATTGCAATCGCTTGTTGCTGCAAGAAGTAAGCGCGGTCGGATGTGATTCCGGATACTTTTAGAACCGTGTCGCGCGATGCGTTTGCAAGTTCTTCTACCGTCTTGATTCCGCCTCGCTCCAAAGCTTCGACTTCGCTTCGCCAGATTCGGTTGATGAGCGAAAGATGCCCGCACTCACGCGTGTCGCTTTCGCATTCCGAGAACCAAGGTGATTGCTTGCAGGCCGAGGTGAGGAAGTGAGGCTTGCGTTCGCCGTGCAGAACGTCATTCATTTGTTCGAGTAGCAGATCGTATTCAACTTGAAACTCGCTAATCGAATAACTGTCGACGACGCCGTTTGAATGCATCACGTACCCATTTTGCGGTTTGACGTTTTGAATTTTGTTCAACAACTCGGCGTAAAAGACTCCTTGGAATTTGTATTCATCTTTTAAGTGGCGTGAACGCTTTATGTCGACCGCTACATAGTACCAGTCACCTAACTCCGATTTTCCTTCTACTTTTTCGAGCAAGTCGGGTCGACCGACAAAATGTTCGTGCGTCAAAACAGCGCTTGCGATTGTTTCAGCGCCCTGCTTCATCTGCTCAAGCGTTTCGAGCGCCGCTTCGTCCATGTCTTCCGACGTGATTTCGTACACCTTTCGTTCGCTTAGTAAGGTTGTTTTTCGTTCGGTCAGCAATCCTTCGTCCTGAATACGTTTCAGTAAATGCTCGCGGCTGTCGCCATGCAAAAAATCACGCTCAAACCAGCGCGCGCACTTTAAAAAGGTATAAAAGCTTTGTTCCGTGATACGGGATTTCATGGGCCTAGTATAGCGCATTGCCAAGCAGGCGTCATCCTGGACTTGATTCGAGATAGATCGACTCTTACTTCTTTAGCTTGTACCGATTCCTCTCCTCTCGTCATCCCGGGCCCCGACCCCCGGCACTAAAGGCCGGGCGGGCTGGGATCCATCGCCTTCCTTGCTTCAAGCGAAAGTCAGAACGCGCTCCCCCTCCTTCTCAGATCCACAAGGAGGGGCTAGGGGTGGTTTTGCGCTGATCGACCAAAAATCTCTGAAATAAAAACCGTCGCAGTTTGTACTGCGACGTTTTTTTTAATTTTCTACTTGCCATTCTACACTCTCGATATACACGCCCTGCTCTGTTGTTTTCATAAAGTAGACCGTATCACCTTCCACGTCTACAGATACTCCCGCGTCGTACACTTGAACGTATTGCGTGTGATCGGTCGGGATATTGGCCGTTGCTAGTAATTCTGCTTCATTATTTAGCGCGTATACATGCGTGACTATTTTTGTTGCTCCCGAAGCACTTATTTCGTCAACTTTATTTACCTGCCAATACTGGATGCCTTCAGACGATTCTCCCCAAAAATATAATTCGGAAGAATCCTCTGTTTGTAGTTTGTTTTTTACTTTTAGTTGGTCGCTTGTAAGCTCGGGATTTTTTGAAGAATTCGCCTTCGGTGACTGTCCGTACTCATATTCTTCATATCGGATAAAATCACCTGCTTTGTTTACGATAATCTCTCTACCTTTAACACCGTCGTTGATCCGCACTTCGTTCCCCTTAACTGAAAATGCGTTCGGTCCCCAGCGCAGCGACTCTTCTTCTCCACCCTCGTAATGCACGCCTTCTTCTGCATCGGTTGCTACAGGGATGAATATATTCACCTTATTACTATTCAGCATTTGATCACTCTTCACTATTCGCAAAGCGAGCACGACCATTATTAAAATAGACACAAAGCTTACAAGCCAGATTAGCTTTCTTGATTTGTTCATAATTATTTTCTTGATTCTAGATTAAGAAAAACAGGCCAAAGGCCCGTTTTCTTTATTCTGTTACTGCTGGTGCTGCATCTGGGGCTGTTGCTGGTTCGCCGCCGATGGTTTCTACGGTTACTTTTAGCATTTTGTCACCCATTTCGATGGTGTCGATGATTTCGATCCCTTCGGTTACTTGGCCAAAAATGCTGTAGAGGTTTGGCATGTTTGCTGAAGGGATGTTGTCTAGCATGATGAAGAACTGACTTCCATTCGTATCTGGTCCTGCGTTTGCCATTGCTACTAGTCCACGCTGGTAGAGCGATCGGTTCGCGTCTGCGTTCATGGCTGCTTGTACCTCTGCTGGCACGTGGTCTGCACCTACTTCATCTTCGAATCGGTACCCTGGACCTCCTCGCCCTGTTCCTGTTGGGTCTCCTCCCTGAATAACGAAGTCTTCAACGACTCGGTGGAACGTAAGTTCGTCGTAGTATCCCTGTTCCGCTAGATAAACAAAGTTAGAAACGGTTAAAGGAGCTGTTTCGTTGAACAACTTGAAGACGATTGTTCCCTTTTCTGTTTCGAGGCGAATTTGTTTGTTCGCAATTTTTTCGTCTGGTAGTACTCCTGGGTGTGCTAGTTCGTTCATAGGTTCGATTTGATTAGTTTCTTCTCCTTCAGTTTGCTCGCCTCCGTCTGGCAGCTCGGTACCGGATGAATTCTGGTCCGTATCGTACTGATACAGATCCGTGGTTGTTGCAGGATTGCATCCTGCGCCCATCAGAAATAATAGTCCTCCCCCCAAAACGAGTAGTGAGTATTTCATAAAATTAGTCTACTTGATAATACGTTTGAACTGACTCTAATTCTTTTTCTTGCAACGCAAGTGCGTGTACCGAAGTGACAAGAACGGCGGTGAGGGAAAAAACGAGTACAAGCAGAAGCGCCGTGAGCTCGATACTTCCAACCGGTAACGCATTACAGCTTGCGCATACGTGCGCGTTTGTTGGTTGCTGGGTTGGTAGTGTCGCTTTTACCATCGGCGGTTTTCGGGTAGCTGGTTTTTTCTTTGCTGCTACTTTTTTCCGCGTGGCTACTTTGCGCGTGCTTGTTTTTGTGCCTTCCGTTGTTTTTGTCGGCATACGTCCTCCTAAAGAATAGTGTTAGTCGTTAATACTGCTTTCAGTATAACAAATTTTCTGATTGGTTCAACTTGAGTTGTGCTCATTCTACACATCTTCCCATGGCAACCCATCACGACCAAACTGTCCATGAATCGCCACTCGGCCGTAGTGAGGTGTTGCGAGCTGAAGACGCTCAACAATGGCTTCGATTCGGAAATCGTATTCTTTTTCTACCATCGCTTTTAAATTTTGACCTGTTCCAGAAACAGCTTCGAGAAATACTGGTTCTTTTTGACCAAGCCCGTATCCCACAGAAATCAGTACATTTCCTGCAACACCTTTTTTTACCAATTCTTTTGCAGCGAATCGGGACATGTAGAGACCAGCTCGTGCTGGGTGATGCGGATCTTTTCCGCTGAACGACGACCCTCCCCACGGAAGTAGACCGCCATATGTGTCGGAAACTTCTTTTCTGCCCGAACTTCCACTTGCGGCCATAAATCCACCAATAGTGAAGTTGCCGGCGAAGTTGATGCTCAGTTTCATTCCTTCGGTATCCCCCAGAATCGGCGTGAGTACTTCTTCGAGCAGTAGACGTTGAATTTGAGATCGGTCGATGGAATCGGTGTGCTGAACAGCTAGGTTTACGATCTTTACTTTGTCGCCGTCGGCCGCTACCTGCACCTTGCCGTCTGGAAGCAGGAAGGCGTAGCGCGCATCAGTTACGCGTAAATCGGTGATGCGTCGAGCGATTGCTTGTGCGTACACGAGTGCTCGAGGGAGCATTTCGCGCGTTTCTTTGGTTGCGTATCCGTGTGTAATAACGGTTCCTTGTGCGCCGCCTTTTACAGCTATTTTTGCCAGGTCTTCACTTGCGCGTTCAATATTCACAAATGGCTCGATGCCATCAACGTAACCTATCTTTGTGTAGATGTTTTGAGCGAGGGTAGCAACATCAAAATCTGCTCGCGAATCGGCTACTCCGCCGATCATGAGCATTCCGTGCGAACCAAGCGCCTGAATATTGAGTCGGCTTTTTGGATCTCGTTTTAAATACTCATCCAAAATACCATCGACAATCTGATCGCAAATTTTATCTGGGTGACCTGAAAATGGAACTTCAACCGCTTTAAGCATATCGACGTGTTTACGAAGCGAAGGTATCATGAAAAAAGAGATGCTTCAATATGACTTTTTCCACTGAACTACCCATTGATCCAAATACGGACGGCGCCACAGATTGTGATGCCGTGTGCCCTGTGTGTTCCACACCGCTTTTGCAAGAGAAATGTAAGGTGATTTGTCGAAGCGCTGTTTGTACCTATCGGATTGTGTTTAATTGTTCCGAATTTTGAGGCTTTTCTGGGCTTTTGATGATTACTCAATTACTTGACTTCTTTCCTGATTTAGCCTATACTTCGCCAAAGTAACATCGATTCTATGTCTCAAGATAACATGATTAAGCTAGAGTGTACGGCTTGCAAAACCGATAACTACCGCTCTCGCAAGAACAAAAAGATCCACAAAGATCGACTTGAAATCAACAAATTCTGCAAATCTTGCGGAAAGCACGTTGGTCACAAGGAAACAAAATAACGCCACTCGGCGTTATTTTGTTTTAGCGAACACGCGCAACTTCCGCGCTTAGCTCGATGAGTTGCTCTGCTCGTTTGAGCGAAATGTCTAGTTTGTGAGCCAGTTCTTCGGGTTCTTGCTTAGCTACGTCCTTGCACAACAGCAAATTTACCGATGCAAATGATTGTAGTTCGGCGGGCGTGAGTTGATCAATCACTGTTACCGGATAGAGCCCTCGGGAGTCGATCAACTTTTCGATCGCTAGTTCTCCACCTGATTTCCAGCCAATCGTTTTCATTCCTTTACATCTTGCATAGGTACTTGCGTGCTCCGAAAATCGCGCGTTCGTTACAATCCACGCTGTATCAACTGGCTCGCACTTTCCTTCTGCGGCACCGTCTTGTAAATCAAGAAATCGTGCCCAAGTTGCAAGTGTATCTTTACTATTTACATAATCACCAATTCGGTTGCGAAATTTTGCTTCGATCATAATTCGCTCGCCGTTCTTCTCCGCCAGAACATCTACCTCGTGAGTTATGCACGAACCCTGAATGTCGTTTTTTGGATTTTCGGCCGTAAACCCGTGCTCATTCAAGATAGCGGCTACATAGACTTCAAAATGAAATCCAGCCGGACCCAGCATCATAATGGCATCGCGCAGGCTGTATCGGCAGGCATAGCAGACATTTTGCTTTTGCAGGCGTTCGAATACAAATTTATACAACTCCTGAGTTGTCCATCCACTTTTTAATGACTCGTAGACTTCGGTGATAATTCGATCCTCTACTTCTTTTGCTGCACCGGTTCGACGAATACTTGTACGTACTTTTTCTTCGCTAAACGGAACTCGGTCACCGTTCATTTTGATTACCTCCATCATATCGATCAGTATAGCACGTTGAAACAGCAGCTGTTTTCGCTCGTTTTAGCTTATGCATTCTCTTTGCCTGTGGATTACTTGGCCTCGCCTTGCGCATGCGGTTTTTTTTGTGTAGTTTTAAAATATGAAACGGTGGATTTTTCTTGTCATTATCCTGATCCTCACCGTCGCTTCCCTCCTGATTCTTGGCTACTTCGCCTTCATCAAACAGCACGCCATTGCCTCACCCTGGCAACGACCGGCAACACTTGAAGAAGTTGCAGACGAAGTACTGGCCGACCGGCTTAAAAAAATCAACGAAGGCGAAACGGTGGACTTTGGAAGCGAGCACGAAATTAATGTTTTGGTGCTTGGTTTAGATTCGCGCAAAGGAAATGTTGAACCGCACTGCGACGCGATTCACATGTTCACCCTTAATACTGATGATTGGAGCGTGCACGTGACATCGGTTCCGCGTGGAACCTACGCCTACATTCCTCCGGGTAATTTACCCGAACATGAATACTATCTCGCGAATGCCTGTTCGTATGCCGGATTAGATTATGGCGTTTCGCAGATCGAAAAGGTGGTGGGCGTAAAAGCTGACTACGTCGCAACAGTTGGTTTCTCGCAAGTTCTTGGAATCATGCGAGCGCTCGAATTACCGACAACTGAAAGCTTGCAATGGCTTCGTCACCGGCAAAGTTACGCGATTGGTGATCCGCAGCGAAGTCACAATCAAGCGGTGTTTATGCGCGACCTTGTTTTGACTCAGAGTAATAAGTTGCGTGGAGACTTTGGTAATACGCTTCAATATCTGCTTTATTCGATGGTGAACACTGACATGGATTATAAAGTGGCCCGAGCGCTGATCAACGGATATCTGAAATCGGATATCGACGAACGACCTGATGATTTTACGCTCAGCATGAAGCCGTACCATCAAACGCAAGATCTCCACCTCGATTTCCAGAATCCTGAAAAACAGATTGAAGAACTATTAGAGCACATTCGTCCATTCCTCTCAGACGAAGACCTTTCCGATAGACCGTTAAACGAAATTCAGTCTGAACTTATCGACTATCTAGATGAACGCATCGCATCTGACGAATCAGTGGCAGACGTTGTAGAGAAGCAACTGTGGCTACAGGTAGAAGATGAGATCGAGCGAGAACGATTGCACTATCTCTTTATTGAGAAATATTCTCGAGCAAATGCCGAAGAACGCTCGGGAGAGATACTCGATTTATTGACGGAATACATTATTGAAAAAGAAGTGTTTGAACAGGATGAATACGCGCGACTTGGGAAGGAGCTGCTGGGGGAATTGATTCGAGTGGAGTTATAAGAGTATAAACGAGTAAAACGCCGAGTGGCGTTTTTTCGTTTTTGAAGTGATGGTTGCACGAACCAACTCGTTCTCGTCATCTTTTCGGCGAGAATCGAACGCACTTCTCCTCCCTTTCAGGGAGGGCGAGAGGTGATTGCGCGTCGATCGAATGCAAATATAATGAAACCTGCGTCGCCTACACCCCCCCCTCTGCTCCCGCAACGAAACGCTGTTGCCGCAGATAAAAAAAGAACCTCTTTTACAAGGTTCTTTTTTATGCCGGATTATAGCAATGCGTCCTTTGCTGCTTTGTTTACTGTGAACTTTAGTACAGTCTTTGCAGGGATCTGGATTTGTTCTCCAGTTGCTGGGTTTCGGCCCATTCGAGCATCGCGCTTCTTCTTAGCCATCTTTCCTAGACCTGGAAGCATGATTTCTCCTGAACGCTTAATTTCTTTGTAAATTAGGTTTACTAGTCCATCGTAGTGCTGTTCAGCATCTTTCTTAGAAACTCCCCAACCTTCTGCCAAAGCTGCCATCAGCTGAGACTTTGTTAAACGCTTTTCCATAAAACAAATCAACAATTAATAATTTATGCGTGTATTTTAGCACCAATGTCCATAATCCTCAATGTATTGTGTATAAATCACATGCACAAGCAGCTTTTTCCTGTCAACGAATGCTGTGAATTACAGGAACAATCTGCTCACTGCCGGGTTCGCAAGACTGATACGAAGTCGCCCCTCCCACTGTCTATTTGTCTGCTGAATTAGTCCGTGCATCTGTTTTGCTACATAATCTTTTTCTGGCCCTGTAATATTACGATCACGCATATGGTCGTAAATTTCGGCTAATTCCAGCAATTCTCGACCAATCTTTTGCATTGCTTCCAGCTGACCGCGCTGCGTTTTGCTTATCTCCGTCACTGGTCCTTGAGGGTTCGTGAAGAGTGATCGAATCTTTATTGGTGACGGATCTATTTCTAACTCATCCTTGTTTAGTCCAACAACTTTTCCTCGTTCATCATATTCGAATATAACGCTTCCCTTGTCTCCACCATAGTCGCCCATAATTTCAAAGCGCGTGTGCGTGTCATCAAGTTTTACAATTAACTGCTCTATTTGATCTGGTACGATTACGTCTCCGAAGTACTTCTGGAATGTTGGGTCTTCCTGGTTGAACACCACCTTTCCAACGTTCTCGAGTCTTAGAACTCGTTCGGAAGTCTCTTCTAGAATTCGTTCGTAAGCGACAGAATCCTTCAAACCAGCTTTTTCTAGTTGCTCGAGCGCGTAAATATCTGCCGCGAGTAGTTTTGCGGCCTTTTCGTACTGACCTGGTCGAGGCACATTCACGTAGAACATGTCTTTTGCACGCTCGATGTCGCTTGCCTTTAGATACGGGATCAATTCAGATTCCTTTAATTTACCGTTACTACCAATAGCTTTAGCGACTTCCGCAGGCATTCCGACCGACTCTGGGGTTGAAGCTGTTTCCGGTATAGCTAGCGGCCTTACTTCCTGTATCGAACCTTCGTACCGTGTCGCGATATCGGTTTTTAGAGCGTCGATGGTTGCTCGAATGCTTGAGCGGTCTACTTCTAGTGCACTGTCGTCCATCTTTTCCAGTGAATTGCTGATGAAATTTTCGAATCGTGTTACCGCATCCTTCTCTCCTAGATATTCCGCGTACGCTTGCAGTCGAACTGCTTCTTGCAGCTTGAACAATTCATCTTCGGCAATCACATTCTTTCCGTCACCCGGTCTTACCTTCAACAACGATGTAACCGTTTTGTAATCAGAAGATTGAACCTCGCTACGGTCACTTGCCATTAGTGGATTTACCTCTACTGCATCTCCACTAAATACTACATGCTCTCCCGCAAGTTGTTCAGTTGCATTTATACGCCCTAAACTGATTTCTTTTCGTGCTTCGATCAAGTCTTTTGCGCCAGCACCACTACTTCCGGATACCGATCTTTCACCTCCCGCTCCGCCTGTTGATACAGTTTCGGTAACCATTGGGCCCTCTGTTCCTCCTGATCCCGTCCCCCCTTCTCCGCCGCCACCGCCTCCTCCGCCGCCTGGACTTTCAATTGCCTGTAAATTGTTTAATTTGTCGAATACATTACGTTTCAGTTCTTCACTTATTTTTACGAAATCCGTTCGTGTATTATCTCGTTCCACAACTGTAAGTCGTCGCGCGTAATCCTCAAGTGCAAATGCATATTCCGGAGTTGCCGTCTGACCGTTTTCTTCCATGTCTTTTAGCACGTGTTCGTAAATCGCGATCATGTTGCGCACCTTTAGCACATCAGAAGACGATTGACCGGCAGATCTAAAGAGCGAAGCTGCCTCTTGCTTTTCGGTGTTCGAAATATCGTCCATGACTTTTTTGTAATCGATCGTCGTCTGACCGCTTTTCGTTTCGAAATAGTTGATTGGAGCTTGTTCGGTGACCTCCTCAGGATTCGAGATCGAATCGGGTGCCTCTAAAGCTTCGACTATACCCAACTGCGCATTGATCGCTTTTGTGTCAATCATGACCCCATCCTGCTCCGCCGCTTTAATTGCCTCTGCCAAATGATCAATAAGTAGACTCTTTGTTGATTCTGAAATATCCTGCTGCTTCACAAACTTCAAATCCTGCACTAGACTGCTTATTCTTTCTTCGTGTTTAGCTACTACGCTCGATTCGACCGCTTCTTTATTTTCTACCGCCATTATTACCGAACTAGCTTCATTCGATGTTGCCGAGACAGGCTCGTTCGCGGGTGCTTCAGGTACCTGAACCTGCTCTCCAGCGGCACCTATCCGAGTCGCAGCCACCTCTTTAGGCATCCGTGGCTGCGCAGTACTCTGCTCTAAAGCTAAACTCTGCTCAGTCCCAGAACCAATATCTGCAGCCTCTGTCGCTTCGTCACTCCCGAGAGATGAGATACTTTCTGCCATCGGCTGTACGATCTGTTCATTTCCATAATCCAACACAGTCCCAGCTGCTTGCAGCGAGACCTCTGACGCGCTTAATACGGCATTTTTTGCTACATCTTGCAATGAATTGTTTGCCATCTCTAATAGAGCATCAATCGGCTCTGCTGCCCTTGCTACGCCTGACATAAGCATTCCGCCAACCGCCATTCCTCGAGCGAGTTTTGTCATTGCTTGAGTGGTATTCATTACTTTACCAAGCTTCGACTGAGCATCGCCACCCTGCAACTGCTTCCACCATTCCGAAAACCCGCCAGAAATATACTCGCTTGCTAACGATCCTTCGCGCGTTCCGGAAGCTCGTTCAGTCTGAACGGTTTGATACCGCTCTAGTGCCGAGAGTGCCGTAAAAGCAGCCGCTCGCGAAGAGAAGATTACACCCGATCCGACACGAGCACCTGGTACCGGCAGGACTCCGACTGCTATTCCACTCGCAAACATAAGCGAGTTAAGCGATTCTTTTATTACTCGAATACCCGAAACGCGTGTCTTTACATGTTCGTCTAGTAACGCATCTCTTTTTGCTGTATACGCTCTTTCTGTCTTGCTTGTCGAGCTGTCATGCTGTGACTTCACCTCCATTAAACGCCGAAGCAGATCTTCTTTTTTAGCCTTTGGAATATATTTCGATTCAGAAATAGCTTTTTGCATCGCTTCTGTTCGCTGCTTCACCACATCCACTCCCTCTGCTTCTTCGAGCTGTTTCTCGAGTACCTCCTTAAGTCGCTTCACCTCTTCATTTCGATATCCTCTTTGATACAACCAGCGCAGTAGATCAACCGGAGTTTTCAAACCTACGTACGATGCTCCTCCAGAAATAAATGCCTTTGTTATTCCGAGCGTTAGACCAGCTGCCGCTCGGGTCATTCCTGCATCATATTTTTTCAAATCATCATCTTCTTCCACCAATTCACCTTTGAAATTTTTGCGGAAAAACAAATCGACTGTTTCACTCATGTAGTCCTGAGTTCTTGTAGCCCAGCCCTTCTTCCCTCCCTCCTTACTCTTATTCGTTTCTTTGGGGTCGCCGACTTCAACGACAGAATCTGCCGCGCCAGCATTAACTGGCTCTTTCCGAACTTCAATTGTCGCGTCGTCGAATACTAGCGCCTTTCCGGTTGGGTCAAATACATCCGGATTGTCATTTTTTGTCGGTTCGATGTTTTTATCATTTGAAGCATCGATATTTACCGTATCTAAGACGACTGAGTCATCTACAAGTTTAGCGGCTGTTTTAATTGCATCCGCTTCGTACTTGTCCTTTATGCTTGCTTTCATTTCTTCCAATCGGCTCTTTACAGTTCCCTTCGATCCTTCGCGACCAGCTCGTACAATGGCGCGTAGACGATCTGACATCCCTTCTGACCCTTTTAACCTAGCGAAAGCATCGACTACTTCGTCTCGCGTTTTTGGCGCCTTTTGCTTTGAGGATATTTTTATCACCCTCGCAGCTCGTTGCAACGCCGTTTCGTCGTTACTCGAATGATCAGGTTCGCCCTGCTTTTTACCCTCTGCTGCATCGAGTGTGTCTAAATGGTCTACAAGCTGATCGGATATTTTGCGTGTATCATTAGATTCCATTACCTCGGTCGCGTGATCTTTTCTATCCTCAGTCTCCACCTCTTCATTTTCATCACCGCCCATTTCCTCTAAACGAGCTGACACACGTTCGATCATGGATCGGCGTGTGGTCACTGAGTCTTTTATTCGCTTTTCTGCCCTCGGGTCCTGTGCTCTTAATTCTGCTAGCGCTTTTTTATTTTCTGCCCCTTTTCCTTTTAATAATTTTTGAGCCGTTTTCTGCTCTTCGTTCAAACGATCTAGCAGCGCCCGTACTTCTTTTGCGGTTCCATTTTGCAAAACAGCTTCGTCGCCCTTTGGCTCGAATCCCTTCGCGTATTCCGATGCTGGTGGTTCAACCGCCTTTACCGGCATTTCCACCGCCGCACTTGCCGTTCTTCGCTTTCTATTAGCTTCGTCGCGTCTACGGAATGATTCGTCTACCGCATCCGCTGCGCCTGCTACTTCGTCTGTCGCGACAGGCATGGTTCGAATTCGGTCTTGTTTTCGGCGATCTAAATCTGCTCTGTGAAAGGCTAACTTAATTTCGTTGAGCTTTTTCATGAGCTTTTCCGCGTCCCGCTTAATACTTGCTCGTTGCGCTGTTGTTTCGACAGAATCTGGGTCGTCGGAAGCGTCGTTGATTTTTTCGAGCGCGGCTTCAAGATCACGAATGTCTTTATTCATGCCCACATACGCCTTTGCTACATCTGCCTCGCTACCAGTTTCGAGCGCTTTTTTGTAGACGTCAACATTGTCGTACTGATCAATATTTGGGATTATCTTATGTTCTACGACCATATTATTCTTTTGAAAGTGAGGCTTTTACTGAGGCAATTTTTTCGGCGTCGTCTATTTCGGTTGCAAGGCGGTCGATGGATTCCGTTGCTTGTTCGTTGAGTTCTTTAGACGATTTTTGGAATTCCTCTTCGATTTCTTTTAACCGCTTCTGCATCGATTCTTCCATCGAATTGTCGTCCTTGTCCCAGGCAATCAGTAGCTTTACAAAGTCGTCTTTTGCTTCTTCATTTTTTTCGCGCGCCAAAAAATCCATGATCAACATCTTTAGCTCGGCTTCTAATTCACTTTCTTTTAAAATTCGTACCACCTCCTGTAAGTTGTTCATAGCTAGTTGATTTCTGCTTCAATTTGATCGAGTGCGTTCAATGTTTTCTCCTGTTGCTCGGTCACGGCTGAATCGTGCTCGACTTGAATGCTTTTGAGCTTTTCGATGAGTGCGCTCATATCTTCCTTTGACTGATCCGGAATGGTTAAACTTAAGTATTCGGTCAACTGATCGATTTGCGCCAAGGTCATTTCGGGAATCAAGGTTGCCCAGGCTTCTTTTTGATCTTCTGGAATATTTGCTACTTCCAGTAACATCGCAAGACGAGCACCAATGGCTTCAAAATCTTGCTTCATTGTTTCTTCGTTGTTTGCGTTGTTCATATGATGAAATTATAACATGAACAAGGGCAGAGGGTGTAGGCAGTAGGGGCTAGGGATGGAGGCTCTTTTTTTGGATTTTAAAAATCCACCGGCTTGGTGGATTTTTTTTGGTTAGTATCTTGATTCTACGACGTTCCAGTTTAGATTTTTGAAGAAGGCGTCGATGTAGTTTGCTCGTTCGCTTGGCAGGTAGTCTAGCAAGAATGCGTGTTCCCACACATCAAGTGCTAGAAGGATTTTTTGACCGCCTAGTTGACCGAGTTCGTGATCGCTTACCCAAATGTTGTGCAGGTTTCCGTGCCGGTCGTCCTCCACCAACAATGCCCAGCCGATTCCTCGCATTTTTGCGACGCTCACTAGCTCTGCCTTCCACGCCTCGAAACTTCCCCATTCTTTTTCGATTGCTGATTTCAACTTGTCGGAAGATTCTCCGCCTTGCACAAACTGGTCAAAATAATATTCGTGCAAACGCATGCCGTTAAATTCGAATCCGAATCGGCGTGTTATTTCTGCGATCGCGATGGCGTTTTTCTCCGCATCCTTTTTCAACTCCACCAGTTTTTCTAGCATGGCGTTTACGTTTTTAACGTAGCCTGCGTACAGTCCCAAGTGTGCATCGATTTGTTTTTTCGACAATCCTTCAAGCTCGCCTAAATCAAATGTTTTTTCGGTGTATTGCTTCATAAAAATAGTGTTAGGTGTTTAATGACCATACCATAAATGTCAGAAACGACGCGAACAGCACCCATCCGGCATACGGCGCCAGGAACCAGGCGGCTTTTGTTTGTCTTGACGATTCGATTAGTGTGAAGATGGTAAGTAGGCCAAGCGCCAATGCTTCGAAAGCGGCCGCGAGCAGTAAGTGCTGAACGAAAAAGATCCATGACCAGATCGCGGTAAGGACGGCGATGCCCGTGTAGAGAAAAGCGAGTTCGATTCGCTTTCCGGGAGTGATCTTTCTTGTCATGGTGACAAATGCGGCAATAGCCAAACAGATGTAGAGACAAGTCCATACAATGCCGATCACACTTCCGGGCGGAGTGAATGACGGAAGAGTGAGTTGCGGGTACCAGGTTTCTAACCCGACTTCGGTTGCCGTTGTTCCGCTCAATCCCATCGCTGCGAGTGTGACTAAAATAACGATACCGAGAATACCGGTTTGGATTTTTGTCAGTGTCGTCTTGTGTTTGTTCATACGCGTGATAATTCGATCATGGTTTGAAATTCGAGCACCACAAAAATGGCTGTGACTAAAATTAAGCAGATCGAGAAGGCAAAAAGAAATTTCATAGAGCGCATGCGCGTTTACCGGTTTTTTCGAAGTATTTTTGATGGTATTCCTCGGCCGGCGAATAGGTTGTAAGCGGCTCGACGGTTGTCACAATCGGACTTGTGTGAACGCCTGATTGATCTATTTTTTGAAGCACATTTTGAGCGGCGTTTTTTTGTTCTTCGTTGGTGTAGTAGATGACTGATCGGTATTGATGCCCTACGTCTGGACCTTGGCGATTTAGTTGGGTTGGGTCGTGTAGAGCAAAAAAGGCTTCGCAGATTTTTTCTGCCGATGTTTTCGAAGAATCAAATTCAACTCTGCACACTTCTACGTGCCCGGTATTTCCTTTGCAGACTTCTTCGTACGAAACTGGAATTTTCTCTCCACCAGCGTAACCAACTTCGGTTGCGGTTACTCCCTCGAGTTGATCAAACTCAAACTGAACATGCCAGAAACATCCTGCTCCAAAATACATTGCTTGCGTGTTCATATAGTTTTAGTATACCAGTTTTTTCTTTTGACTAAAATGAAAACCGAGCACATGGCTCGGTTTTCTTATTCGATGTTACTGATCTTGTTTTTTCGTGTGAAGAATCTTGGCATTCGAGGCTTTGGAAGCGTTCGTTTTTGCCCAACTGGCGCCACTGTGCGGCGTAACTGGATTCGATTCTTGATGTTCACCACGCGTCGCATCCATTCATTTGACCAGAAGTACAGCAATGGGGTCATGAACAATGAAAGGAGTGCGGATGCAATAATTCCTGCGATGATTGAAGCTGCCAACCCTTTCCAGAATGGAGAGAGGAAGACAAGACTGATCAAACTTCCGAAGGCTGTTAACTGCGTAAGCACGATCGGACGGAATCGTACCGCTACCGATGTCGCGATTGCTTCTGCAGGTGACTTCCCTTCTCGTTTCAGCTGGTTTGCGAAATCGAGAAGAAGAATCGTTACATTCACCACAATTCCTGCCATTGCTACCACTCCTAGTAATTCTAGGAATCCAAGCTGGCCAGTCGTGATCGCGATAGCGATAAAGACTCCAACCAAACCGAGCGGGATTGCGAAGAGGATGATGAACGGTTCGAAGTATGACCGGAAGAATCCTACGAGGAGCAAGTAGATCAGGAAGATCGCGATCGCGAGCGCGATAAACAGATCAGTGAATGATTCACCGATCGAATCAACTGCACCTGCGTAATCAATTGCGTCGCTCGAAAGTCCGAGCTCGGTAATTTTTTCTGCTGTTAGGTATTCCTTTAATTTTTCTTCAATTTCGAGCGCTGTTACATCTTCGGTAATCGCGGCCGAAATCTGCGCATAGCGCTTTCCTTCCGTTCGATTAATCGTGATTGCTTCTAACGCACGTTCTTCTTCAACTAGATCTTCGAGTGTCGTAATCGGTGGAGCCGGAACAACTACTTCTGGATTTACCACTCCCTGCGCACGTAATTGCGCGAGGGTTTGCTGGTAGATGATCTGTTCCTGAGTTGGTACTTCGATTTCGCGCACGTCTTCGATTGAATCGATTTCGCGGTCGCTCTTTGAATGAATTTCGTAGACCGTTCCGTTCAATTCGATTTCTGCCAATTCGCGTTCACCGATCATTTCTTGCAGTGATGCGTACACTAAAAAAGCGTTTTGTGCATTTTGGTTTTCGCCATCGAGTACAAATTCTACACTTCCGTTTGCACTTCCCTGCGAACTATTGTCTTGTATTCGTGATACCCCTTCAATAGTTGCTAGGTGATTTGAAATATCTGCTACCGCTGCTTCTAATGTTTTTGTGTCTGATTCGTACACTCGTACCGTTACCGGGAACGCATCTTGCGGAGGACCTTCGCCAGAAGTTGACGCTTCAATCTCGGCGTCTAGATTCAATACGGCCATACCGTCGTTGATCGCTCGTGACAGTTCATCCGAAGTCCGCATGTCTGCGTCGGCTCGTTCTTTGATTGGCCAAAGCTGCACAATCAATGTGAATGAATTTGTGTCTTGCCCGATGTAACTGAAATTTTTAATTTCTGGATACGTCTTTAATTTTTCTTGAACCGGAACAACGACTTCGTACACAGCTTCGTCGAAGGTAAGCGTGTCTGGCACATCACCTTGAACAATGATGAAATCGGCGTCGTCTGTTTCTGCAAATTGCACCACTTCGACCGCTCCCGAACCAACCAATGCTGCTCCAACGGCGAATGGAAGGATTGATCCTGTAATAAATACTCCTACACGCAAAACAGCCTTTGGCCATCCCGGTCCAAGCAACCACATAATTGAACGACCGAGCCATCGGCCGATTGCCCATGTCCCTTCTAGCTCATCTGGATTTGGTGACGGGTTTTTTGATTTTAAGAGTGAAGCCGCGAATGGCGTGAAGAATACAACCGGAATCACCATCGAAGCGACCATGGCTGGAATGACCGTTGCTGGAATGTATTTGATGATTTCACCAAAGAATCCGCCAACCACTCCGAATGGTACGAATACCAAAATGTTTGTGGCAACCGCAAGGAACATTCCGACTCCTACGGTTTGGAGTGTTTTCTGCGCTGCGTCTTTTCCAGAAAGTCCCTGTTCGCGGTAACGCTGCATCGATTCCAAGAAGACGATCGTTGGGTCAACGACCAAACCGATTGTAAGAACCATCGAGAAGAGAACGAGCGTGTTCAATCCGATTCCCATGAAGTTTAGATAGATCGCCGCAAAGAACAATGAAAGCGGAATCGAAAGTGCTGCCAAAATTGCGATGCGTAGGTTCATGAAGACGAGCAATAGAATCACAACGAACGCTAGACCTCCGAAGAGATATCCAACGAACGAAAGCGCTCCCCACGAATCAATCGGGGCTCCAAAAATACTTTGCGTAATTTCGCTAATTTGCTGTTCGGTTGAATCGGCTTGGCTAAATACGATCAGTGCCTTGCCTGCTTTTCCTTCTTCGGTACGTTCAGCAAGAGCTTCTTCCAATGCTTTTTCTACGTTTAAAATGTCTGCGTCTTTTTCAATTTTTACTCCGTACAGAAGCGCGCGCTCGACAGCTATTTCCTGATCCATCTGATCGCGGTATCCGATGCGGTTATATTTGTCGTTGTTGTTGAGAAGAAATTCTACTTGCGCGACATCACTCAACTGAACGTTTTCGGCAATAAGCAAGCCGGTCACGTCTTCGATGTTGTCGAGCTTTTTAGAAAGCGAAATACTTACCGTTCCGTCGTCGTTCAAAAATGAACCAAGTGGTGCTTGGAATTTTGCCGAACGAATTGCTTCTTCAACTTGCGAACGTGTTACACCTGTTTCTGCAAGCGCATCCGTATCAAATGTCAGCACCATTTCGGGTGTCAGTTCGTTGAGTGCCGTTACTTCCGCCACACCTTCAACAGATAGTAGTCGAGTCGTAAGCACATTGCCTGCTCGGTACAGATCCCATTCATCTTCAAATCCGCTTACAGCTACCGTGAATTCTCCCGAACCACTGACCGAAAATTTATTTACCTGCGGTTCTTGCGCACCTTCTGGAAGGGTTACTCCGGCGATTGCCGTCTTCAATTCTGCCACCGAATCGTCGACATCGGCGTTTTGATCGAACGTAATTGTTGCAATACCAAACGAATCCATTCCAGTTGTGTCGAATGTATCAACTGAATCTAAGTCCTTCACTGCGGCTTCGATTGGACGAAGAATCTCTGCTTCGACTTGTTCTGGATTTGCGTTTGGATAAGTCACTAATACCATCGCTACGTTTACCGGAACGTCGGGGAACCCTTGTCGCTGCATTTGCGAAAGCGAATACACGCCAAAGGCGATTAAAAAGACCAAACACAGAAAGAGAATCTTACGATTCCCGAAAAGCGCTTCAATTAGCCAATTTTTTTGCTTATTTTGCATAGTGTTTTTAGTTCTCAACGAGAAAAAAATTACGCGCAATCTTACCAGAAAAATGGCTTTTTGTCAATGTTTTAAGGGTCGTTTGAAGGCGAGATGGAGAGTAAGAAATTTGTACGAATGTAGAGTTGCGAGATTTGATTTTTCAGATCGAACCAAACGTGAGCCAGGACGTCTTGTCATGATTTGATTTTGTGTACATTGCTGTGATCTTTAGCAAAATGTCATTTATTTCTTTGTTGTTCTGATATTTTGATCTGTCGCGTGATCCATATAAGTGTCGATCGGCACTTATATGGAACGTTTTTTTCACTAAACTAGCTTTCTTGAATCAAACTCAAATCGAGAGATTGCCTGGCACTAAACGCCGAATAACATTCGCTAGATTCGCAATGACTAAGCATGATTGACTTTTTCTGTTTTTTCTGATATTCTGCATCGTCTTCTCACTTCGGAGGAAGCATGAACGACCAGGTAGTACGCGCAAAGCAGGAAGCGGCGCGGTGGCGAAAGATCATCGATGAGTTGCCGGATCGCAGCGAGCCTCCTGACGCATGTGCCTTGATCACGGCGTCGGTGGATTACAACGAAGCAGCAGCCAATCCCGACGAGTACCAATTCGTTGGTCTGCTATGGCAACGAACCCATCGCGATGGGCCGCGCTTCGACGGACCCAATCACGTCTCGAAGGGTGAGGCTGTCTACATCCGCGTGTCGGATGCAACGGCAGTCGCTGCTTCGTTCGAAGTCACGTAGCCACAACCTCGACCCCACTCAACCCCGTACCATTTCACATGGTGCGGGGTTCGTCTTTTTTTCGGGATTCGTTTATTATGTGTGGACCACGTGGAGATGTGAGTGTCCCGATTCGCGAATATCGGGGACGCGCTCGAATACCTGAAGAGCGTGTCTACCGATCAATCACCTCAGAACGATACTCGCGTGGCGCGTATTGAAGAAAAGGTGAAGAAGACTTTGGCGGACATCGATTCGATGACCCGCTCGCAAGAAGAACGCTGGGTGCTGAAGCACCAGGCAGACCATCTTTCTCTCGACTACTGCGAGGCTCGGCCAGAACTCTATTTGGAAATTGAATTTTCGGATGCAACACAATACGGGACGTGCGACGGTC
>CAZMTL010000001.1:132517-159002 GCA_964569575.1 uncultured Gammaproteobacteria bacterium
GTTTTCCTGGATTTACACACGCTTGCCGTCGTGACAGTACGGATCGATCTCGCGTGATCACTCGCCCTGCGACATCGTGTCGCGGGGCCTCTTTTTTTGACAGAGTGGCGAAAAACCGGTATTCTTTCGCTAGTATCCGCCCTTTTCCCTCCCCAAGCCCGCCAACCCCCACCCCAAAGGTGACACATGGTTACCTCCCTCTCCCCGCCCCTTATCTCCGTCCCGGAGAAGAAGCAGCCTCGAAAGCATGTGCGACAGCGAACCCCTCGCCAGCCGCCTGCCGCAGCATTCGAACCGAGTCCTCGACTCGCCGAGACGAAGCCTTCGCGGAAGCGCAAGCGCAAGAAGTGCGAGCGCAAGAAGTGCGACCGCCTGCAGCGAGCCGAGATGATGGCTGACGAGCTGCTCGAACGACTGCTCTCGATGTCCTACTTCGAAGAGCGGCGATTCATCGAGAAGCGCGCGAAGCACTGGCGCCAGCCTGGCGACCATTGTGAGAATCTGCCCGAGCTGTACGTCTTCGTTGCCTTCTGCGACGCGGCGCAGTCGGGCCACATCGATGGTCACAACATCTACATCTCCGTCGAGGAGCTGAAGATCGTGATCGTTCCGGTCGAGCATAAGTACTGATGCTCAGCCCATAACCTGAACCCCGCGACGTCTCGCGGGGTTCTCTGTTTATACGTTACTCATCTCTTCAATTTCGTCCCATTCTCTTTTTGCAACTGGCTGAACCGACAGACGAGAATTTTTTACCAAGACCATTTGTTTTAATACTTCGTTTTTCTTAATCTCTTCCAAGGTCACCTTTCTTTTAAGAGATTCTTCAAATTCAAGATCCACCTGTGACCAATCTGATTCTTCTGGGTACGCTTCTTTGACCACCCTCGCTACTCCCAGGATCGCTTTTTCATTCACCGAATGATATACAAATACCAAATCCCCTTCTTTCATGGCGCGCAGATTGTTGCGTGCGCCGTAATTTCGAATGCCGTTCCAATTCGTTTGCTGATCACGCACTAAATCTTGCCACGAATAGGTAGACGGCTCGGTTTTTACAAGCCAATATTTCATATGCGCGGAGTATAGCAGATTTCTTAGGAATGTGTTGAATTAATTGGGTATATTGCCAATTAAGTATTTGTTGTTAATCGTTTTGTGTTGATTTTGCCAGTAATCCATATAAGCGTCGATCGGTACTTATATGGATTACTCTTTTCATTATTTACGTATTTGATCACCGCGTAACCACCCCTCACCCCTCCTTGAAAAGGAGGGGGAACACGATCGATTTTCGCTCGAAGCGAGAGAAGTGATGGATCCCGGGTCGGAGCCCGGGATGACCAGAAGCTTCCTAGATAGACAAGTGCCTTTGATTTTTACCAAGATATTTTGATACGGCGCGGCGTGATAGGAGCGATTCACGAATAGACGATAGATTGTAGGCCTTCGCATCTGTCGGAAACGCGATTCGGCGCACAGCAAAACAACTGGCTTTTTAGCCGGTTGTTTTTTTGTTTAGTTGATTCGCTTTATGAATTTTCCATGCCCCATCCTTCCCTCGTGTCCTTCGCCGATTCGGTGACCAAACGGATGAAGGTATTTTAGATCGATACCTTGTTCATCTGCCCATGCCTGGAGGTCTTCCATTTCGGCCCTCATCTGCTCTTTTACTGTTTCTCGATCTATTTCCGTCCCTGGTTCAAAATTTTCTCGCGCTTCTTCCATTCGTAATCGTAGCTCGTCTCGCTTTACAAGGATCGCTTCAACCTGCGCTTGAGTAAGCTCTCCCGATTCTACCGCTTGCGCCAATCGTTCCGCTTCTCGTGCCTGCATTTCTTCTTCCATTTCTGCTCGGTGTTCTTCGAATGCTATTCGGACGTCTTCGCTATCTAGATTGAACTTTGTCGCGATTTTCTCAACGATCATTTCCATGCCCGGTCGTTCGGTTGATTCTGCTGCAAAAACGGCATTTGCTCCAAGTGCCCCCGCACTTACCCCGGCAATTGCAACAGCGGCGGCGAGCATTTTATAGGTCGATTTTTTTCCTGATTTTTTCATACGAATATGTTAAGGATTAATCGATCGAGTACGAAGGAGAAATTCAGTTGGCCGACCGAATTTTCCTTCTTTCGCACCACCACCACGATGGATGCGTCGATCACCTTTCTACCGTAACAAAGGACGCATGAAGGAATTATGAAGCCTTGTGGATTGGTAAGAATATGCTGACAATTGTGCCTTTTTCTGGGGCATCCTCTACCTTCACCCTTCCCCCGATGTCAGTCACAATTTCTTGCGCAATTGGCAGTCCTAGGCCCGTTCCAGGTACACGCTTCGACCGACTTTTGTCGACTCGGTAAAAACGTTCAAAAATACTTTCTTTTTCTTTGTCTGGAATTCCCGGGCCGTTGTCTTGTACCGCTATTTGGACTTGCTCTTTTTGTACTGATACCACCACCTTCACAACGCCACCCTTGTCATTGTGCGAAATGGCGTTTTTTACAATATTTGCCACGGCGCGTTCGAGTGACTCGGCGGATCGCGCTGCGACTGGGATCAAGTTTTGTTCCGACGTTTCGTACGAGAGCGTTACCGATGCTCGTGTCGCCATTTGGCGCATCCGCTCTACGGTGCGTTCGGCGACTTCTCGCGCGTCGATCAACACTTGTTTCTTTTCGCGCAGGTGATCTTGCATCTTTGCCATTTCGAGCAAATCGTTCACCATACGTGTCATTCCGTCGATTTCTTCGACATCTTCATAAATATCCATGCGTAGTGGCTCTGCGTCGGTTGTAAGGGCACGTTCTTCGAGACGTAGTTTTAAAATTGTGAGAGGAGTTCGTAATTCGTGGGAAGCATCCGCGACAAATCGTCGTTGCTTTTCGTAGGCGCGCTCGATCGGGCGTAGCGTGACGCCTGCAAACCAATAACTCAAGAGTCCGCCGACTACTAATAAAATTCCGTTTACCAAAATAATTGATTCTTCAAAATCTGTTCGAAGTGCTCGTTGGTTAAGTGGTGTTGGGGAGAAATCGATTGTTTCTACAAAAAATGGGCGCTGATCTTTTACGTAATTTTCGAAACGCACAAAACGCGTTTCTACTTGGTTGATAAAAATGGTGCGCGTGACTCCTCCCGAAATCAACAACACCGAACCTAAAATAAGCACGTACATGCCAGTTAACATCCATCGCGAACGACTGAATTGTTCGCTAGACGAGCTTGTATCCCTTTCCCCAAACGGTTTGAAGACGCTTTGCATATGGTTTTGGTAATTTCTTTCGGAGGTTTTTGATATGAACGTCGACGACATTACTGAACGAATCAAAAAACTGATCCCAGACGTGCGTTAAAATATCTTCGCGCGTTATAACCACGCTTTGATTTCGTAAAAAATATTCGAGCAGCGCGTATTCGCGTAGTGTTAACTCTAGCTGCTGATCGCCGATTGTGACCGTTTGCGATCGTGTGTCTATGATCAATTCTTCGAAGTGAAGAATATCTCCCTCTATTTGCGGGCCTCTCCGAAGCGCTGCACGGATGCGAGCAAGGAGTTCGTCGAACGAAAATGGCTTCACAATGTAGTCATCGGCACCTGTGTCGAGGCCGAGTATTTTGTCTTCCACATCACCCAAGGCAGTAAGAAAAATAAACGGCGTTTTGATTCCAGCTTCGCGCAACTTTGCACACATTTCTACCCCGTTCTGTTCGGGCATCATGATGTCTGAAATGATTACATCGTATTCATTCACCCTTGCCATTGATTCGCCCACCCTTCCGTCAAACGCAAAATCAACCGCATAGCCACGTTTTTGCAGGCCTAGAACGATTATTTTATTGAGCTTTTCTTCGTCTTCTACAACCAATATCTTCATACTTTTTTATAGTAGCAGAATATTATGAAGAAAGGGTGAAGGGTTGAGGAAAGAGGGTACGAGGACTAGGTGTAGGGAGTAGTGGCGGAGGCTTCGCTTCAATCTTAATCTAAAAATAATTTTAACGCTGCCAATGCCGTCTTTTTCCATTCGGATTCTTGTAGATCGTTTATCGGCAACCACTTTACTTCCGTGACTTCTTCTGGATTGATTACGTGCGGATCTTGCTTCGTGTCCGCGATTTCAATTGGATAGTAAAATCGAAGCGAATGTTGGAAAGCTTTTTTGCTGCGGCGGTAGAAAAATTCTTGGCGTACTTTTGGTTGATCGATTACTGCCGACACTTCATACCCCGATTCTTCGTGCACTTCGCGACGTAGGCAGTCTTCAATTTTTTCGCTGATTTCTACTCCGCCTCCAGGCAATTCCCAAAGTCCTGTCGCGTGCGCACGCACGGCCAAGACTTCATCGCGATCGTTGACAGCGATTCCATACACCGAAATACGCCAGTTGACTGGCTCGTCATCGGGTCGTTCGTGTTTATTTCCTAGGACGTCGTAGAATGTTTGCATAATTTCTATCGGAATTTCGATACACTCTATTAGATTTAAAAATTGAACGTTATTTTCGTTTAGTAAAGAGAACCGCCTTTCCACCTTCTGTATATTCCGCTTGATCCAGATCGTGGATCGCCTCCATTAATACTTCGTAGCTAAATCTTGGCTCGGTGTCGGACGCGTGAGCTGGATCGTTTAGAATAAATTCACTTGTTTCGTCATTGTATCCAACAAGTACCACAACATGGTAATCAGGGCCCGCGACCGAATCGTTGGTTCCGTAGAGTTTTGGAGCGTAGATCGGAACAATCACCGGGCGGTTGTTGGCGATTTCTTGAATGAGCTGATCAGCTGTTGGGTTTTCTACTACCTCTGCCGTCCATGAAAGATCGAGCAGATCAATCAACTCTTTAACCGTCTGCATACTTTCATCCAAGCTCGAATCGATTTCCTGTGTTTTGAGGGTGAATATTTCGCGGATGTTTTCTTTGGCTTCTTCGGTCGAAATTTCTTCTTCACCGGTGTAGTAGGCGTCGATCATGAATATCGATGTTTCTTCACACGCGTTCAACCAAGGTTCGAACCAGTTTCCTTCTGGCGCTTGGCTTACGAATGGTACGTCTAGATTTTTCTCTTTTGGTTGCAGACATCCTGCTCCAATGAACACGATGACGGCAAAAAGCGCGAATAATGTGATTGTTTGCTTTGTCATAGTCCTTGCATCGTATCATTTTTTCGCAAAGCAAAACACCCTCATTTCGAGGATGTTTTATAAATTACTTGCAGCATCAGTCGCCGCGATCCAAGCAGTTGTCCAACAAAGCTGGAGTGAAAATCCGCCCGACGGACGATTGATGTTGATAGTATCGCCGATTAAGTAGAGGTTTGAATGAATGCGCGATTGCATGGTGCGGAAATCGATTTCGTCTGGTGCTACACCGCCGTCGGCGATAATGGCCCATTCAAATCCCATGGTTCCGGTGATGGGAAATTGTAATTGCTTTACCGCGTGCACAAATGTTTTTCGATCTTCTTTCGAAATGGAATGTGCAGCCGTTTCGGTAATGCTCAACTTGTTATTGTAGAGAATGATTTTGAGTAACTTTGCCGGAAATAGATCTTTTACAATCGACTTGAATTGTTTGTTTTTGTTGTGCTCGAAAAGATCGATGAAATATCGATCGAGTGAACCAAGATCGTGGTCGGGAAAGAGATCGATCAACGCTGTCACCGGACCGGTTTTGAGCAGATTTTTTACTGCGAATGCCGAGTTGATGATAATTGGGCCCGAAACACCAAAATGCGTGAAGAGTATACGGCCGCGCGCCTTGTGTTTTGTTTTTCCTTCTTGAAGAAATCGAACACCTACGTTGTCCAAACTTGTTCCAGAAAGTGAGTGCACCCATTTCGCACTTGTTTTGAGTGGCGCAAGATTCGGGTCGGGCTCCTTTACTGTGTGACCAATTTTTCGCAACACCGGAAGCCATTCACCTGTCGACCCTGTTTCTGGGGCAGCTAGTCCACCAGTTGCAAGAATATAATTCGTTGCTGTGTGCATTCCGGCCGATGTCTTCACTCCCGCGATCGTTCCTTCGTTGATAACGAAGGAATCAAAATCTGCGTCGAGTAAAACCGAGACCGTAGGTGATTCGTCGATGTAATCTTCCAGCACCCGACATACGTCTTCGGCGCGATCGGATTGCGGGAAGGCTCGTTTGCGGTCTTCTACCTTCAGCTTAAGTCCTCGGGATTCGAAAAATTCGAAGGTGCTTTCGACGTTGAATTTCGAGAATGGTGAATAGAGAAACTGCTTCGATTCTGGGAAATTTTCGAGGAAAAGACGGTTGTCGAATTCGGCGTTTGTGATATTGCAGCGCCGCCCTCCGGTGATGCTCAACTTCTTTCCAAGCCGATCATTTTTCTCAATCAAAAGAACGCGCGCACCCAATTCGCCCGCGCGCCCTGCAGCCATCATTCCAGCTGCTCCCCCACCGATTACGATTACGTCGTAGTGGTTTTTCATGTGGAGGAGTGTAGCATTTAAAAGGCATTTGGACTACTTTTCGGGGACGCGAGCTAAAAATGCTCGACAAAAAACACCCACCGTTTTTTGCGGGGGGTGTTTCGAATATTATTCCGTTGTTGCAATAAACTCGATTTGCGGTGACATGCAACCCACTACTCCGCCTTCGAACGTTGATCCAGTTTTAAATAGCGCTCGTACTGGGTTCTGCTGTGTACTATCTTGTACATTCGTCGTCGAATCCCATGCCCATGCGTAATACCCTTCTTCTTCGCCCAAATAAATTGTCGGCGTCTCTCCGTACCGATCTTTACTGAACAAATCTAATACTTCTTTTGGTCCATCAACAATAACAAACGCGGCGCAAGAAACAGTCTCACCCTGTTCATCAAACGTTGTATACGCGTCTACGGTCGTATAGTACCCTTCAAGTTCCACGATTGCTCCTAGCGTAAAAAGATCGTCACCTTCTACGACCGTGAGGTTGATGAAATCGCTTTCAGATTCGGATTCCATCATGCCTTCGCCCTGCATCATCTCTTCGTCTTCCATCATCCGCTCATCTTCCGTCCGCATTGCTACTGCTTCTTCTCGAGACATGTCCATGACGGTGATCACTAGACTTGCGCCAGAGATGAGGATTAGGAGAGTTAAGAGAGCGATCATCCACTTGTGGTATTCCATAGAGTGTTCGGAAAGTTAATTTGTTTAAATATACGTTTTATTTATTGGTCGTGCAATTTTGTGTGTAAAAATAATTCACCTCATCGAGTGCATGTGACTTGATGAGGTGAATTCTGATCATGAATTATTTCCATTCGAATGTTTCCAAAAGGCTTTTGTAGGTTTCGTAAGCGTCTGGATTGAGGGCGTTAATTATTTCGGTTTTTGACGCGGTTCGGAATTGCTCTTTTGTTGATTCGTCCAAGCCTTCCATCGGGATATCTAGTTTTAGATTTGCGATGAAGAATACGTTGTCGTACACGGGGTGATCGATTGGGGCGATGTGGGCGGCCTTTGCGAACGTGTTTGCGTAGCTGGTGGTGTAGACAAATTCGACAGCTGGCTTGTTGGCGATTTCGGTTTTTTCGGGGACGTAGATTTCGCCTAGCTGGCTTTCGATGTCTGTTTTAATTTTAGCGATCTCTTTCGACAGATCAAGTCCGCCGCTGAAATAATAGCAACATCCTTCCCCGATTCCTTCTGCAAAATCTGCTGAAGTTGCCTGTGCGAGCAGCACCAGATCATCGTCTTCGTTCAGTACCGACACCGAGAGCAAGCTGCCGGTATCGAATCCTTCCATCTCCGTATGCTCGGTAACCGTATACGTCGCTGGGTACGAAAATGAGAAGAGTTCGTTTTCGTAGGTGGCTTCTGCACCGTTGTTTGCCCTCCATTCTTCCACCGAGACGCCTGCGTTGCGGGCTTCGATTTCTTCGGGCGTTAAGATTCGTGCGTCTTCAATTCGATCATCGCTGTATTGGTTCTGCTCAGCTTCGTCCATCCCAAGAAGCGTTGCCGTTAGGTTGATTCCGGACAGAATGACCAATAATGCCAAAAGTGCGGTGATCCATTTTTGATACTGCATACAGTGTGTGGTTACTTGTTAGAACCTTCTCTACCCAGCTTACACCATTGGGACTTCGATCAGAAGGATATTTGATGCGGCGATACTGTTTCCGCTAACGGTCGATTCGTCCCAAATAGCGAGCGAGTCGCCGGTTTTTAGATGTTGGCCGTTTATTTCTGCTTCGCCGTTGATGATGAATGCGAGGACGCCGTTGTATTCTTTTTTGATGCTGTATTCGAATGTTGTGCCTGCGTCGAAGTCGCCACGCAGGAACCAGGCTTGTTGGAAAATTTTCAGCTGCTGATCATTTTCGGGATCCGCAGAGACGATGGTTTGAAGAACATTCTTTTGCGTGATTGGGATGGATTTTTGTTCGTAGCGAGTTGGTAATCCTTGTTTTTCGGGTGTGATCCAGATTTGAAGAAGGTGCACAGGAGTTGTTTGCGAAGGATTTTTCTCGCTGTGCATTACCCCTGTTCCGGCAGACATAATTTGCACTTCACCTGCGCGCACAATTTCTCCGTTGCCCATGCTGTCTTTATGTTCCAGTTCCCCTGAAAGTGGAATGGTCACAATCTCCATGTTGTCGTGGAAATGTTCGTCGAACCCGTGCGCCGGCGCAATCGTGTCTTCGTTCAACACAAGCAACGCCCCAAATCGCATGCGTTCGGGATTGTAATACCGCGCAAAACTAAACAAATGCGCTGTTTTTAACCAAGCGTGATTCACGTGTCCGCGGTCTTTGTTTGGAATGTAGGTGTTTGGCATAGTTTATTGACTTTTTGTTGATTTTATCGTATCTTAAGGTGTCTTTAACGACCGAGCAATATCTACTGCTCGTACCTTCCTGGAGGGCACATGCCCCAGTCAGAAGACCGCAACCCGACCAAGATCTACCGACGTTGGGTGGTGCTGTGGTTCCTCGCTGCCATCAAGCCGCGCGATCCCAAGATGCCGCGGCGTAAGCGGTGGCTGAAGACCTCTGTCTCGATCAGCTTCCTGAGCTTCGTGCTCTTCCTACTGATCGCCCCAGCCAGCATCCGCTGGTGGGTAGTGTTCGCGGAGCACACCGACGCGACCTGGGAGATCGCGCGGAACATGACGGCACACGTGCACATCACGCGTCCCGCGTGATCAACATTCGCTCCACTCACAAGCCCGCCGTCAACTCTGACGGCGGGCGAATCTTTTACACTTCTTTTTTATAATACCCTTGCAATTCTTCTGGAAGCATTTCCGCTATCCGCTTCATAACGTCGTGAACTGTATCGCCTCGTTTCAACGTGACTGCGCTACCGATCTCTATACCTCTTTTCTTGATAGCAATTGGCGTGATCGGCAAATCTTCCCCTGTCACACGTTTGTATTCACGAGCAATAGTCTCGATCCCTCCGTAAGCTTTTCGCATCACGTTACCTTCTTCTTGATGCGTCCAGAGTCCCTCGGGAAAAAGCGTTACTGCTCGTCCGCTTGCAAGAGTCGCCACCGTTGTTTCTAAAAATTCTTTCAAAGCTCTGCGATCCATCGGCTGTTCGTCGCGCTCCATTACTTCTTGATAGTATTTGCGCTCACCACCACTTACTCGTTTTAGTAAATCTTCTTTTTCTTGTGCATCTAGATTCTTAAACGAGGCCTTCACCTCGATTGTGCCAAGCATATTCATAAAGATCCGTTTTAAGGGATTTTTATAATGCATGTCTGCGCCAACAATCACCGCCGTGCGGTCAACTGCTGCAGCTATTTTTGCTTCGTCGAAAAATCGGGCGTGATTGGCCACAAGAAGACATCCTCCCGTTTTTATGGCTTTTTCTCTACCCTCAACTTTGTGCAATCCAAGTTTTTCAAGAGCTCCGTAATATATTTTTCCGACAGCAGTATAGGTTTTCCCGATTAACGACTCGCCATCTAGTCGCGCGGGCAAATGCTGCTCAATATACTGATGTACTTTTTCTTCGCGAGAGACGGTCGTTTTTTCGGGTACTGACTTCAACTTTTTCTTCAATTCTTCAACACGTCTAACATTCACCTTTTCTTCTTCCTGATCTTTCAATTCACCTTCTAGCGAATAAACAACTTCGGAGTCGATTACTTCTTTTTCGAGCTTCGATTCACCCTCCGCTGTTTCCGCTCTCATCTGCCTGCGCTCTTGTTCTTTCATATCCATTATTTTAAGAAATACATCGGTACCTGTAAATTTTTTATTTCTTCTAGGCGGAAGTCGAGGACGCGTTTGCCGATGAAGATGACGGCGATGTCGTTGTGTTGTTTGGCTAAGTGGGCGATGTTTTTCTGAAGGAAGCCTTTGTTTGCGATCATTTCTACTTTTACTGGTTCGGAGCCCTGCTTCTTTAACTTCGCGCGGATTTTTGTGGCTGATTTTGAGCATTCTTTTTTCTCCAGCTCGGCAGCTTCTTTTGTATAGCGGCCTTCTAGACAGAGCAACACGACCACGCGATCAATTCCGTGCTTAGCGGCCCATTCCATTACGAATGGCAGGCGGCGCTTGTACGAAAATCCTCGGGTACCGAGTACCACGAATGGCTTTCCGGAATTGTCGATGTGTGCGACGTCCCCTGCCTTGATTGGATCTGCGACACCCAAACGTGTAGCAAGCCAGGGAGTAAGCGGTGGTTCGATCACGAGGGTCAGAAGAATCACCCACATTCCAATCGCGATCATCATGTGTGCTTCTGGGATCGCGAGGCCGATGAGAGAGATAAGCAACACCGCTGGTACGGCGCCGGTTTCGCGGACGAAGGAAATGAACAGCAGATCCTGCCACTTCATGCCGGATTTTTTTGTGAGCATGAATGGACCGAGCGTAAGGAACACGACAAATGGTCGGATGATGAATATGAACGCGAGCGCAATGGCGATTCCGAGTGGGGCGTAGTGAAGAAGTTCTGGTAGATCGATGAGTGCGCCTAGAAGCAGGAAGATGGTGGGCTTCAAAAAGCCGTCGATGATTCGTTCGAAGAAGAGGTTGCTGTTGTGCAACTGGCGTTTCATGTTGAACAGCAGGCCGGCGATAAAAGCGGCTAGGTATCCACTTCCGCCGAACAGCATCGACATAATAAATGTACCGATTGGAACCGAAAGGAAGAACGCGGTGTCGGCTTCAACTTCCCCTTCGTGCTTCTTCTTAAATCGCATCAATCCTTCAAGCGCAAGGAAGCCGATCAATCCAAATAGAGCACCGAAAATCAACTGCTCCGCTAGCATCAGTAAACTTTCGGGAGTGACTAGCTTTCCATAGCTTTGGATAATTCCCCCAGTTACCGCCTGCTGCGCGAATACGGTGAGGAATGAAACGGTGAGTAATGCACCAACAGCGTCGGTGACGGCGCTTTCGGCGATAATGATGGTGCGCGTGCATTCGTCGCGGAAACGGAGGCCCTTTAGAAGCGGCACGATGGCGGCCGGGTCGGTGGATGCCAGGATGGCGCCAAGAAGAACGGCGGACGAAACAGCGATTGGGATCGCGAGCACGCCAGCGAACAGGATGAGGAGGACGGAAAAGAGCACGGCGGTAATGATGAGTCCTGGAACGGAAAGGCTGAAGATGCGCAAGAACGACTGTCGAAAACGCGCGAACGATGTTTCCAGCCCACCACTGAACAGAATAAGCGTCGCGCCAATACCAACAATCACCGGCAGCGCGGTGGTAGAAGAAACGATTCCTTGCAAGAACGGTTTGGCCGCAATTCCCATCAACATCGCGACTACGAACGCAGGGATTTTCGTTTTACGCGCCGCGTAGTACGCCACAAAGCTAGCCGTAAACAGTGCGGCAATATCAAAAAATGCCAACAATATTCGTGCTTCGTGATGAAGCGCGAACGATGCCGTCAACATTGGCGCAAACAAATATCCCGCCACCGCCACGCCTGCAAGTGCTAACGCTAACCGAATGTAAGGGTGTAAAAACGTCACATGACTAATCCTCCAAAAACTCTCTCTATTCTACTCCTTGGTGAAGATGGGTGGAAGTGTACAAGTTGGTAAACAGAAAGCGTTATGTTAGCAGGTGTTTCTGATTGACAAAAGTGATTTTTTATGGTACTTTCTTTTGTCCAAACCTGGACTGAGTGATGGCACTCCGCCATCCTCGCAAGGAAATTCCCATGGTCACCGAGGAAAAGAAGCAGATGTTCCAGGTCCGTGGAGCAGCCGTGCTCCGCGAGAGCGCCTCCAACAAGAAGGATGCGGAGGAACAACTTGAGAAGCTCGCCAAGGAAGTCTTCCAGCACCAGGGAGGAACCTTCACCTGGGTCATCTGGGACACCGACCCCTCTCGCCGACAGGCCCTGGTACTGCCCGAAGGACATCCGGAGAACATCTCGATCTACGACTGACCCCGTCGAACCACGAACATCCCTCCGATGTCGTCGTTCGGCGGGGTGTTTGTTTTTGTAACGAAATTCCTAAACAACAAAAATCCCCCACTCGTGTGAGTGAGGCATTATTCGCACATGCATTGTGCACCTATTCGCTTCTTCGAATTCGTTATTTGAAACGCGAGTCGAGTAAAATGCCTTATCTAATGACATCGGATGCTAAAAGCGAACCTGTAGTCTTGTTCAATTTCAACATCAAGCTTTATAAATTTCTGCCGATTCTTTTAGTGACTCGAGATTGGCATCAACAAATATAATTACTTCTTTGTTATTCGGTTGTCGCTTTACAGATCCCACAACCGGCATTACCACCTGAGAATGTCCGATCAAAGTATCCACGGTTCCATTCGGATTTTGCATTTCTCCTGCCGCGTTACAGTAAATTAAAACCGCATTCGCTTCTACTGAACGCGTAAGACAGAGCGCGTCAAGAAGCTGCTCTTCAGACTCTGCATTGTATTCGGACATTTTTTCCGCAATTTCTCTATACCAATAACTTGGGCAATAAATAATCTGTACACCTTGACGCTTCATCCGGTCGAATATTTCTGGAAAAAGCATATCCCAGCAGATCACAATTCCCGCCCGTCCGTAAGCTGTTTCGAAGACTGGCGCCTCGGTGCCCGGGCGTAGGAATGAATACTCTGATGGATAAAGGTGATTCTTGCGATACGTTCCCAGAACCTCTCCTTCCTTACTAATGTAATAACTTGTATTAAAATTGCCCTCTGTTGTTGCCTCCATGCTGGATCCCGTAACAATATCGATAGCATAGCGCTTAGCGAGGACTCGAAATTCTTCGCGGTTCTGACCAGTAGCGTCAAGTTTAGTTAAATCCCCAAAGATAGATCCGGTTACACAGTCTTCTGGAAATACAACTACTTTCGCGTCGCGCCTCACCGCGCGTTGAATGTACAATTCGATGCGTTCAAAATTCTTTTTGCGATCGAGGTGAGTGATTTTAAACTGAACAATAGCAATCCGTGTAGTCATAAATGGGTGATAAAAATAGAAAACCGTCTGCTATATGCAAGACGGGTGGATATTCGGAGCCAAAATAATACAAACTAGCTCCGACTAAGGAGCCTGTTTTGGTGGATGAAATATAGAAAGCGTGATCATGAACCGAGAATAGCAAAAGAAAAATAAAACATCAAAGATTATCAGCAAACATAAAACCCCCACTCATATGAGTGAGGGGTTTTATGTTTTAGAATTGGATTTTATTTTCGCGGATCAACTTCACTAATTCTTCTTGGGCCCAGGCCATTTCGCCGTTGGGTTCTGTGAGATATGCATTCAACATATTAGTCAGCTCGGTATTCGCAGCTTCCCATTCGGAATAGCCGAAATCGCTATCCGGATACTTAGCCCTAATCTGACTGTACACGCTTTCTTGCTTCCACCAACCTATGCGAGAATGAACACTTGGAAATACATATGCATGCCCGTCTTCAAAATATATAATCCCGTCTCCAAGGGTTGGGAAATTTTCGTATGGTCGATATAATCCCGTGATAGCCACACCTATCGAATCGCTATTTTCAACAACAGTACATCGAGTACTTTCGTCAAACATCCACGGCAACCAGAAGTCGGTTGCTTCGGCATCTCTAAACAGTTCACACGACGGATTATTCACGAAGCGATCGTAAAATTCTTGCGTCATGTTACTTGCACCAATGTCTCCACGCACTTCAGTTATATCAATTTTTGATGCCGTAATTGGTTCGTGGTACGAAAAATATCCGTATCGCTCAATCATTGGCACGCTCGTCGATTCCTGAATTATTTCTTCTTCAATTGGTTGTTCGTAATCATCGTCTATCTCATTTACACGAACGTATAGAAAGATGTTTATTATGAACGAAATTAGCAAGATCACGATAATCGTGATCCATAAAATATTTCTACGCTCACGAGGCATACTTGCGCTTTTAGGCTGATTAAATTTTGTATCTTTCATATTACCCGCAGTATAACAAAAATCCCCCACTCGTGTGAGTGAGGGAGTTTTGGTGGGCCGGGCTGGACTCGAACCAGCGAAGGCGTATGCCAGCAGATTTACAGTCTGCCCCGTTTGACCGCTTCGGTACCGACCCGTGCCATTTATCCAGAACTCCAGAGGACTGTAGTTCTAAACCAATGGAGCCAACTAAGGGACTCGAACCCTTGACCGACGGTTTACAAAACCGTAGCTCTACCAGCTGAGCTAAGTTGGCGAAATTTCTTGGATTTCAAATAACGTGGCACTACTGTAACATACGAAAAAAGAGTTGTAAACAGTGCGACCACCTTGCCGAATGTGGAAAAAACAGGTATTCTGCTGAGCGTTCGACAATTTAGGGGAGTAGCTCAGTTGGTAGAGTAGTGGTCTCCAAAACCATTGGTCGCAGGTTCGAGTCCTGTCTCCCCTGCCACGTCGTTCGCGAATGATGTGGCCTGCCAATGTACAAATACATTGATAGGTCGCTGAATTCGTGACAACGTGATAGCAAAAAACTCCCTTTGTTGGGAGTTTTTTGCTTGCTTTATACTTTAATTTATCTTGCTCCTTGATAACCATCTTTAAAAAATCACTCAATCTGCTAAAATAACAGAATTATGAGATCAACTTATCTTGCTATTTTTCAAGCCGATCCTGATGCGATCGCGGAGCTTAAAACACTTCTTGCCAAGAAGCTTGCAACTGAAGAACTGCTGGAGGCGGATCAGATTGCTGAGCGATTATTTAAGGATCCCGAAAGTGTCAGTGAGGAGGATTTTGCCAAGATCTACAAAGAAACCGGTCGAGAAAAGGTGATCGAAAGCATCGAAAACAAACTCGCACCCATTGTTGAAAAATTCTTTTTGAAAGGTAACCCGGATAGAGACGATATCAGCTGGGGCGTTTTCGAGGTTATGACATCTGATGATTTCTTTTCCGCACTGAACCCGGATACTCAACTGCATTTTGATTCTAGATACAGTAGTAATTTTTTAACAGAATCTATTCTTCTTCCAAATTTGACCTGGGTAAGCGATGACCGCGAGGAGACCATGAACGAGTACAAGCATGGATATCTGTATGCATTTTTTACAGTTGATAATTAGAAGTTATTCAGAAATATCTGATTAAATACTATTCGTATATGAAAACCTCTAGTCTTCTTATTGCTATCCTCCTCACCTCCGTTACCTGCGTGTTGATTTTTATATTTGCTTCGGATCTGAAAAAAAGAGCAGAAGTTCGGGAAGTGTGCGTAGGTCTTGAGTTTGAGGATTGGACCGGATGCGTTGCGGAAGTTGCGCTTGAGAACGGTGATGCATCCTACTGCACGGCCGCGGGAAATATTTTTAGTCCGTGGCCTAAGCAGTGTATGTGGATTTTTTCTCAGAACGTACAGATTGCGGATGCGTGTTCTACAATCTTTAAACCTGAGGCGCGAAAATCTTGCAATGATCGTTTCGAGAAGTAGTATCGCGATCATTCCGCTACACGCTCACTAGACCTCCTGCCCTTTTCAATGCTACAGTTTTTCTTATTTCACCTTACCGCTGTATGCTGACCGATCAACAACTTGATGCCTTTGCTCGCAAGTATGATGCGGGTTTTCGGGATGTTGGGTCGGTTTTTTTGTTGCGGGTGGGTGAGGTTTTGAAGGAGGGAGCGACGTTGGTGGATGTTGGGTGTGGCCGGACGAGTTATGGGGAGGAGGTGTATCGCAAGGCGGGACGGCGGATTGGGTTGGATGTGGATGCGTATGCGCTCGAGAATCCTTGCATGGACGAAGTGCGTATTATGGAGAGTGATCGCTTTCCGCTTCCGGACGCGTGTGCGGATGTGGTGACGGCGCAGTGGGTAGTGGAGCATGTTGCGGATACCGATGTGTTTCTTTCGGAAGTGCGACGAGTGTTAAAGCCGGGTGGGCGGTTTGTGTTTATGACGACCAATGTGCGTTCGCCGGCGATTTGGTTTTCTTCGTTGTTGCCGACGTGGTTGAAGGCGAGTTTTCGTTCGCGCGTGCTTCGCTATGCCGCAGACGAAACGTTTCCAACTGTTTACGCCATGAATACACCTGCACGACTTGAATTGCTCGCGATGAAATACGGATTCCGCGTGCAGCAGCTTGATCGAATCGAATCGTATGGTTACTTCCGTTTTTCGCGTCCGTTGCTTTGGGCAATGATTCAGCTGACAAAACTCCTTCACCTCACTACCCGCGAACGCGAAATGCACTTGGTTGGGGTTTTTGAGAAAAGTTCGTAGATTCGAATCCTTGCCAAACCCTTCGCTCTTCAACTCAAAACGCTAGTCATGTGGACTAGCGTTTTGAGGCATTTCTTATGTACCGAGTATGAGCCAAATAATCACAAGGATCACAAAGGGTACTCCAAGTAGCCAGGCGATAAAATATTTTCCCATACAACGTACAGTTAAAGAATTATCTATTTATAGTACACCTATTTTCAAATTTTGTATTGCGAGCTCCGATTTTTCGACTGATCCCTCGACGCCCTTTTCTTGATAGGCATTTTGTTTACGTACTTTGGAAGGAAGGTAAACTTGATTCAGATTTGCTATACTTTCCGTATATGACATCCAAGACTTTAAAACCTCCTGCTCATACACGCATTCCTGCCGATTTTGCGAAGGCGATTAAGGCTTCCGCAAAAGCTCAGGCAACCTGGGTGGAGGTGACTCCGCTTGCGAAGAGTGAGTGGATTTGTTGGGTGACGGCACCGAAGCAGGCGGAGACGCGCGAGAGGCGGATTCGGGTGGGGATTGATAAATTAAGCAAAGGCATGCGCCGACCATGTTGTTGGCCTGGGTGTCCGCATCGAACATAGATATGCAAAAAGATATTGAGCAGTATCACAAAACACTAGAGAAAGATGACCGTGCGCTCTGTGAAGCGTTGCATGAAATCATCTCCACTTCCCTTCCGAAGGCCGAGAGCAAAGTTTGGCATCGGCATCCGGTTTGGTTTTTGGATGGGAATCCGGTTGTTGGGTATAGCAAAATGAAAGATGGTGTGCGGTTGTTTTTCTGGAGCGGGCAGTCGTTCGATGAAGAGGAACTTGTGGCGAGTGGAAGTTTCAAGGCGGCCGAGAAACGGTATGCGTCGATAGATGAAATTAAACCGCGTGATGTGAAGCGGTGGTTGAAGAAGGCGAAGAGTATTCAATGGGATTATAAGAATATTGTGAAGAGAAAAGGTAAGTTGGTTCGGTTGGATGTTTAGGAGGGTGTAGGTTGTAGGGGTTAGGGATCGATTTGTTTTAATTTAACGCAGACCTCCCCTAGCCCCTCCTTGTGGATCTGAGAAGGAGGGGAACTCACGGGAAGATCGCGCGTGCTTTGCTCGCAATGACGAGCTTTATTTTTTTACAAAAACATCACCCCCGCCAGCAGTTGCCAGCGAGGGTGTGAGGTTGTGCCGTTCGTGGACGGCGGTGTCTTCGTCAGGCGACGAGGATGCAGAAGGTCTTCGGATCTTCCACGAGGTGACCGAGCAGACGCCAGCGGCCGGCGATGCTCATGTAGAGTTCGATCAGATCCGTCACTCGTTCGATCTTCTCCCGAGTCCAGTCTTCGTCGTCTGGACCAAGGGTCATGATGTCGAGCAGGTCGTCGCCTGCGTTCAGCGCGTCTTCGATGTCGCCGTAGTTGGTCTGACCACTGTAGGGGTGGTTCTCCCAGTCCTGAACGAGGTAACGATGAATCGCTGCATCCATGCCGAGACTCATCTCACACCTCTGTTGCTCCAACTGCTTCTGGTTGTAGTCGAATTCGATCATGCACTCCGCCCACACTGCAGGCGACAGCTGATGCTTCATCGCGGTACACGTAGGCTCGATGTCGGGAGGCGTCAGGCTGACGAACTCGAGATTCTCGAACTCGATGCCGATCTTCCCCAGCACCTTCTTGATGCTCTTGATCTCGTCGGTGTTCGGCATGGGCCGCGGGTAACCGCTCACGATCGATTCGTACACCGGACGCGCTGCGCTGAGCGAACGCGCCACCATCTCATCGGTGATGGCGTAGCGCCAGATCCGACCCACCTCGTCCCCTCCGTCCCTTCCTTCCGGCTCGACGTCATCCTCTCCGTACTTCGAGCGGATCTCGCCCTCGAGGCTCTTCAGGTACTCTTCCACAGTCTTCTCGGACATAAGAACTCCGTCTTGCCGGGGGTTGAGCCGACGGGATAGACTATCCCATCTTTCTTCGCAAGTCAACAAAACACCCGCGGTTAGGCGGGGGTTTTGTTTATAGTCGGCCTGGGCCGTTTGGGTTGTAGTTGTTGGCAATTTCTAGGCCGTCTGGGTATCCGTCACCGTCCGAATCGGGATGGTTTGGGTTTGTGTTGTAGCGATACAGTTCGTGATAGTCGCGTAGACCATCTCCGTCGCTATCGATTGCTCCTGGACCGTTTGGATCGTAACCGTTCGTGACTTCGGTGTAGTCGTCATATCCATCTCCGTCCGTGTCGGTACTGTATGGATTTGCGTTCCACCGAATCTCTTCCGCGTCGGTCAATCCGTCTCCGTCCGAATCTCGATTTACCTCATCGTATACGGGTTGAGTTACTACCGGCACAACTGGTTCGTTCACCAAAATTGGCTGGTTGAAACTGTGGAAATTGATTGTGATATTGAGCGAACCTGTTCCTACTTCTGCGTCGTCTAGAAAAGCGTTGAAGCTGATTCGTGACGGGTAGAGTGTTTGTGGGTTGATCCAAATTTCACCGCCGAGTGATACGAAGTTATCTAGGTACCATTTTAATTCAGCTAGTTCTGTTTGGTCGTACATCGCGTCTTGCATGGCTAGGTCCAAGATTCGATTTGTGTCGATTCGGTAGCCGTAGTGCCAGTTGTTTACTCCGTTGATGCGTTCGCGTTCTAGTTCTTCAGTCATCACAATTCCTTGTTGCAGAAGATCGAACACGACGTCTTCCGAAACTTCGTCCGTGACTTCGTCGTAATTCATTTCTTCCATCAATGACTGTTCGATTGGAAGTACGTTCCAAACTTCTTGACCTTCGCGGTAGTACAGATTTTCTGGTGTCAGAATAGCTGAACCTGATCCACTTTCGTTTCCGTGGCTGTCCGAGAACATCCATTCAGCTGCATATTCTCCGAACATTTCCTGAGAGGCGTCGGTAGATGTTGCTACTTCTGTATAGGCAGAAAATTCGAATGGCGCTTCGTTTACATACGTAAATGACGCGTCTAGCGAAGCGGAAAATTCTACCGATTCTGCATTCTGTACATTGTGCCAAATCTGCTCGGTTACGTTGTCTGGATTCAAATACACAGACAGCGCTTGGGCTGATTGGGTTGGTACAAGAAGTGGAAGAATGAGGAAACTAAGGGCAAGTTTTTTCATAATTTTGCTAATAATAAACGTGTTATTATAGCAGAAAAATGGGGTTTTGTCAACCTTATTACGTCGTAGAATGTGCTTGAGAATTGGTTCAATAAAAAAATCCGCCAGCAGTTGCCGGCGGCGTTCGGAGTTTTTTGATGAGTAGCGTTAGACTTGCTACACCACCTGTACCTCTCGTTCCTTCGCGTACTCGTCCAGAACCGCCTTCGTGATGCCGCGCGGACCGATGCCTTCGAACCGCTGACTATCCCTTGCCAACATCGAGTTGGTCAGGCAGTCCGTGACTTCCACGTACTCGTGCACCCAATCCGGCATGACCACGAGCTGACCCTCGTCCCCGAGCTCGTATTCCAGAATCATCAAACCCCAGTACGCACCGGCGAAGCGATCGAGTTCGCCGCCGTCGAGCAGAACGATCCTGCGCTTGGTGAGCATGTCCCTCATGGCACCCATCACCAGGCTCGCTACACCAGGGTCGACCACCTCTTCGTTCTCTTCACGCGTGACGCCCTTTCCGCACTTCCTGGTCAGGGTCGCCGCGATCGCACCGTCGTCGTAGCTTCGCACCCGGGCACGCAGAACGCAGCCGTTCCTCCCCGAGATGGTTCCTTGTTCGATGATCGAACTCGGCTTGCTAGGCACTTCACCCTTGGTCGACACGATGACGAACCTGCGCTCGATTTCCGTTCCCTTCGGCATGAATCCTCCCCCCCCCCCGATCTTAGATCGCTGTGCGTTTCGGAGTGAAACGACTTGCGAGTTTAGGTTAATTTTTGGAAGAAGTCAATTGATTTCAGCACTTTTCTTCATGCTTGAAATGCGTTGATTCAATTGATAGTATTTTTAGATCGTGACACCACCGGTCTCTTTTAAACGATTCGATCTATTTCTTCTGTTAATTATGAAATTATTACTTGTCGCCTGGATTAGTGCTGTTTGTGCTTTTGCATTCCTTAGCATCATTATCCTGTCTCAAAAACATCGCATTAATGCGCCTGGTGAAATAAATGAAGTAATTGGTTCGTCTGCCATTATTTTGTTTATTATATTACTTGCGTTGAGTAGCGTTGTTTGTCTTGCAAATTTTTTCAAAAATAACTATTGATCATTAAATTAAGATCCGCCTACTTAATCCACGCTCGAAAAGCTATGAAAAATGTACTCATATCAGTTGTTCTCGTAAGTCTTCTTGGCGCAGGATGCGTAAAGAGTCCATCAAACACTACAGCAAACAATTTTCTGGAAGGCACTAATTATACTCAAGTCTCTGAAGAAATTTCGGATTGGCTAAGTAAACACTATGCGACTCGTGATCATTGTGATAATAAAACTGGCATAAACTACTTTTGTGTAGAAGGTGAACTAACTCTGCTGACGTCTTATCAAGCAGAAGTTGTACGTTTACCAGAAGGCCGTCACATTCCAGGCTATCCGGAACCCCAGGAGCCGATGGAATTCTACGCCTTTGTTTTATCCGACGAAAAAAATAGAGTTTTTCGAGCCTTTGTACAATCTTTTGATGGCCTGAATTATACGGTTACTACGTTTGGACCTGCTATTGACCACAGAAAAGACCAAGACCCAACATTTCTTAGCACATGGCCTATTCAGGAACTTCAAGATCAGGCAATCGCAAGCGGAGCAAAGCTTGTTATGATTCCGTATCCATTTACAAGCAATCAACTGTATTACCAATTTGGAGAACACGCAGAAAATTCACGACTTGTGCATGTTGAGACCGGCATTAGTTACAATGGATCACACGCTCTTCTCGACAGCATAGACGCTAATTGGCGCACGCTATAGGCGAACTACCTGCATTAATCCCGTCATCAGCCCACCTCTTTGTCATAAATCTGAGACCAAAAAATCCCCGTTCCTGCGGGGATTTTGGTTTGAAAGTTTTACTTATTTGCTGCATGCCTTACACGTTCCAAAGAAGGTGGCGTTTTGGGTTTTTATTTCGGCGAAGTGTTTGCTTGATGTTTGGATGGCGTTTTGGAGGGCGCAGATATCTACGCAGGCGTATACGTCTTCTACTTTTCCGCAGGTTTCGCAGACGGCGTGGTGATGGTGGGGTTTTGAGGTGAGCTCGTAGTCCACATGACCATGTCCCAAATCGTGCGACTCGACAATTCCTTTTTCTTCGAAGTCGGTCATCATTCGGTAGAGGGTGGTTGGGTTTACGGTCGGGACTGCTTCTTGTAGCACTTCAATTCCAACCGGTTTAGCAGATTTTTTCAGGAATTCGAGTACCTCAATTCTTGCCGGCGTTACTCGGAACCCGGCGTCTTTTAATGTTTTTTCGGTGGTTTGGTTTTCCATACTGTTTCTTTTCCTTTTTGTATAAGCACCTTTGCGTCCTTCCATAGTTTGGAAGATCGCCAAATGATCCAGGCAGTCACCGGCGACATTGCCACCAGCTGCGTGAGTATTGATACTTCTGTTTGAATGTTACTTACATCGCCGCAAACTGTACACATACTACTACAGTATTTCATAAAAAAGCGCGGTACGTCGAGGGACGTACCGCTTGTAATCCCGCGCGAACGAACTAGCAGTCGGGCAGGGTCTGCCAGGCGATCTGCTGATCGGGGGTGAACTTGGTCTTCTTCGGGTCCTTGGCACCGATGCCACCGCAGCAGTTGGCCAGGCCGAAGCTCACTTCCATGCGCCCCTCCAGGATGTTGCGCGCGACGTCGGTGCCGAGCAGGCGCGAGACTTCGCGACCCATCGGCGAGTCGGGGACGATATCCACCTTCGCCGCGTCGCCGTTGATGTACTCCGCACGCAGCAGCACGTCGCCGGCGTCACCGAGCGCGCTCTTCATGAATCCGAGCAGGTCGCCCGGCATCTCGATCGCCGCGCTCGCGAGGGCGCGCACGTAGGCGAACCCCAGCGGCGTGTCCTTCTTGAACGCCTCGAACAGCGCATCTTCGGCGGGCATTCCCTGGCCGAGAAACATCATTGCGGAAGGAAAGCTCATAACTCACTCCTGTACCCAATCGTTCTGATCGGGTGACGAGCGTGTACGGCGCCCGTCACCCGATCACAATTACACGGGGTACGAAAATGAATCGTCGATCTGTTGTTCTGCATCCTCTCCAACACTTTTATTTCCCCAGCTCTGTGCGTTCAGTCGATGAATCTGCTTGGAACGCTCTAGATATTTACTCCAATCTTTCGGCGTGTTTCGCAACTGCTCTGCGATTACTTTTAGTACTTGCCGATTTGATTCTTCTAACGCGCGTATTGGATTTGACCCTTTTTCTAGACCGCGAATATACGCAGAATGTTCCAAGCATCCGATCAAGTCTGTTCCTATTTCAGTTTTCAAAAACTCCTTATCGCGTTCATCTATCACCTTATTGCCCACTGCCATTACATTCACTCCGAGGGACTTTGCTTTTTGCCCGTATTCTTTCCAGACGCTAAGTGACTTTTTTGTTGGCTCAACCACAACGATCGTGAGATCAAATTTGTCGTAAAGACCGGATGCAAATGCGTCGGCGCCGGCCGTCATGTCGACAACGATGCATTCGTCCAGGTGATCAACTGTGTGATTGAGGAGTAATTCGACGACTCCGGTTTTGCTGTGATAGCAGCGCACGCCCGTGTCTTCATCGGTTTGGCCGCCTATACTTAAAATCGACAAAGCGTCTTCGGAAACAAGAAACTTACCAAGCGCGTCTTTCACTTCTTCGATTCCATTCAACAGAAGCGATCCATGTCCCGGTGGAGTTGTTTTGAGCATTTTTTCTGGATTGATGCGGGGATTTGTTCCAGCTAGAAGTTTTTTTAGCTCCGATTGGTGGTGTCCCAGGTAGGTCGATGGCAACTTTCCCTCGAACATTTCCGATAAATGCTGATTGATATCTGCATCGATCGCAAGAACTTGAACGGATTGTTCAGATTGATAGCGAGCAAACAACCCAGAAAGAGTTGTCTTACCGCTGCCACCTTTTCCTACGAATGCTATTCTCATATGCAAATGACTTGCGCTTATACTAACGCAAGTCATTTGCATTTGTCAAATCTCAGGCAAACAGGTGCCCGCTCGGTTGAGCGGGCTTGAGGCGACGGGAAGCAGCGCTAGTGAACCACGTTGTTGCTGTAGTACGTCTTGAGCCAGTCGCGGACGATGGCGGCGAGGTCGCGTGCCTCTGGATCACTCCAGTTGTCCGCGAAGTAGCTGGTGGCGATCAGTAGGTTCTGGACCCACTGACCCTGCTCCACATTGGTGATGTCGAAGTCGACACCAACAACAGTGAAGATCAGTCCACGAGCGCGGCGGATCTCGTTTCCACGATCCGCGTCCTGCGCCGAGATGATGGCGCTGTACCCCATGATCATCTCGCGCTCGAACGGGACCTGTGGCAGCCTGCGAAGGAACGCATGGCGGTTGTTCGGACGCGGATCGATCAACTCTTCTTCCATCACGACCTCCAAAAAAGTAGCGATAGAATAGCTTATTTTAGCAAAAAAATCAAGTCTTTCCTCTTTTGTCTTCAAGGCGTAAGATATATTTGCCTATTTATACAGTAACCATTCTACTTTATGGAAAAATTAAAATTGATTGTTTTGCTAGGAAGCACTCGTAAAGGACGGTTTAGTGAGAAGTCGGCGCGGTGGATTGTGGAGAAGGCGCAGGAGCGGGCGGAGTTTGATGTTGAGTTGGTCGACTTGATGGATTATCCGCTTCCGTTTTATGAACATGAATTACCTCCGCTGATGCGCGGTGGTGAGCAGGACGAGCCGAATGCAAAGAAGTTGGCCGAGAAGATTGGTTCGGGAGATGCGTTTATTATCGTAACTCCGGAATATAATCACTCCTTCCCTGCTGTGCTTAAAAATGCGATTGATTATGTGTACTTCGAATGGGTGCGAAAGCCGGTTGGGTTCGTGAGCCATGGCGCGGTTGCGGGCGTGCGGGCGGTTCAACAGTTGCACGAAGTGGTGATCCAGCTCGAAGCCGTGAATATTAATAAGGCGGTGCATATTCCAGATTTCTGGAGCGCGCTCGACGAATCTGGAAAGCTGAAAGAAACGGATTCACTTACAAAGGCATCAACAACCCTGCTCGACGAATTGGCGTGGTGGGGGCAAGCGTTGAAAAAGGCCCGAGGTTAGTTCGATATTAAAACACCAGGCGCAGTGCCTGGTGTTTTTTTGTTATTCTTGAATCGTTAGTTGGCCTCGTTTCTTCATGATGTCGCGGTCGATTTGTTCGCTTGCATTCATGTCTGTACCAGTTTGATACAAGTGTACCGATGTTGGTGGGATGTCGATAATGAAATCCGCCCAATCGGCCCCGTACAATGCTGTGGCGATTTCTTCACTTGGAATCCATCGCTTTACTGGTTGTGTGTAAATGTTCGTTGACTGAACCGCGTACACTTCGTTTACCGAAGGTGTTTTTACTAGCACTACTCCAGCTTTTGGCAACATTGGTGCCGCCATTGGAAGTAGTGGCAGTGTAGCATCGGTGACTTCTAGGACTTGATCGAAGCTGTCTGCGTATGTCGCAAACGTCATTTCGTTTAGGAACGGCTGGCGTTCTAGGTTTTGATTTACGAAATACACCGTGTCGTAGGCAGGTGATTTAATAAATTGTCCTGGCGCTACTTCGCTTACCCGTTGCATCTGTCCATTTGCCGGCGAAGGAGCCATGCCGTTTTCTGGTGTTCCTTCTGGCAAACGAGGTTCGAAATCGATTTCTTCTTCGTTCACTATTTCTGCATCACCAATCGCGAATACTGCGTCTGATGTGTCGCTTGCAAGAACAGTTGCAAGGTCGGTGAATTCTACCTTCACTCGCGCTTCACCTGTTTGTACATTCGGTACCTGCCAGTTGTAACTTCCCGACGCTTGAACGTTTTGTGCGATCGTTGTCCAGGTCGAGCCGTTGTTTGTTGAGTACAAGATGTTCGCGAACTGCGCGCTTGCGTTTGATGAGTACCTAATGGTTGCAAATGAACCTGGGAGCAATCGTTCGCCGCCGTTTGGAGAATCAACGACGACCACAAGACTTTGCGAAGGCGTACTTGTTCCGCCACCACCCCCACCTCCGTCATCACCGCGAGGAACGTACGCGGTTGTTGCTTGGTAAATCCACGGTTCAACGCCCTCTTCTACCGTGTAGGCTGAGTAAAATATGACATCTTCAAACACAGCAAGACTACCTGGGTAGGCAAAGGGTTCTTCATCTTCACTGATCCCATCGTTTGCAGCGTCTTGTAATAGCGACGTACCTTCCTCCGTTCCGTCCGTTTTCCATATTTCAAATTTCTGATCTCCGCCTGAAGAGTATGTTAGATCGAAATACGCCTCATCTTCTGTTGCGACACCTATTTCTACATCATAATTATTCTGGTCTACCGATTCTTGCAAGATAGCAATCTGTTCGGCATTTTCTTCTGTTGCGTCTGTTCTCATCAAGGTCGCATTGTCGTCGTGGAACGAGACAAAATACACTTCATCGTTAAATAAAAAGGCTTGCGAAGGATTGCTATCGTCTGCTCCGTTTGTATTCGCTACCATTACAGTCCCCTCCTCTGTTCCGTCACTCGTCCACATCTCTACACCGTTCGTACGATCGTTTGCACTAAAATATACTCGATCGTTCAACACAATAAACCGACGCGCACTAGAACTGATTGCCGGATTTTCGTCTATATCTTTTACCTGAACT
>CAZMTL010000002.1:0-7183 GCA_964569575.1 uncultured Gammaproteobacteria bacterium
AAACCATTAAAAAATTTCTAGGAAAAGACTACGAAGTCCTTTCTTCTTTTGGGCACATCCGCGACTTGCCAGTGAAAAAAATCGGAGTAGATGTAAAAAATAACTTCGAACCTGAATACGTTGTTTCGGAAGATAAGAAAAAACAAGTCGCAGAACTAAAACGCGCCGCAAAAAATGCGACCGAAATCTACCTCGCTACCGACGAAGACCGCGAAGGAGAAGCGATTGCATGGCACATTGCTCATGTATTAAAGCTCGATCCAAAAACAGCAAAACGCATTACTTTTCACGAAATCACCAACCGCGCCATTAACGAATCGCTAGAACACCCAAGAACGCTATCGATGCACCTAGTAGACGCGCAACAAACACGACGAATTCTCGATCGTCTTGTTGGGTATGAACTTTCACCGTTTCTGTGGAATAAGGTTCAACGCGGACTTTCGGCTGGACGCGTACAATCGGTAGCCGTACGATTAATTGTTGAACGCGAACGCGAACGAACGGCTTTTAATAAAGAAGAATACTGGACCGTAGAAGCGCAATTCGAAAAATCAGCAGAAACATTCGAAGGAAAGTTGAGCGCAATCGACGGAGCGAAGGTGGAAAAACTAGGGATAAAAACCCAACAAGAAACAGACACCATTTTAGCGAACCTAAAAGACGCAACGTATACCGTAAGCGCTGCCGAGAAAAAACACGCAACGCGCAAGCCGCCGGTTCCGTTCAAAACCTCAACTCTTCAGCAAGAAGCCAACAACAAACTAGGGTTCAGCGCAAAGCAAACAATGACCCTTGCGCAAAAACTCTACGAAACAGGACGTATCACCTACATGCGTACCGATTCGTTAAATTTGTCAGACAAATTCCTTACCGAAGCCCAGGCGTATATCCAGCAAGAATTCGGAGGTGAATACGCAAAAGGATCAGTCGCGTACAAAACAACCGCCAAAGGCGCTCAGGAAGCCCACGAAGCCATCCGACCGACCGATGTGACCGCAACCCCAGAAAGCCTGCAAGGCAAGCTAGAAAATGGTCAGTGGAAGCTATATAAACTCATCTGGTCACGCACCCTAGCAACACAGATGCCGTCAGCAACACTTGAACGAACAGCAATCGACATAACTGCAAAGCAATACACATTCCGCGCAAACGGAAGCATCATCGTGTTCGACGGTTTCATGAAGGTATACAAAAGCGCCACAGAAAAACTTCTACCAGAACTAAACCAAGGAGATATCGTTGATGCAAAAACCGTGGAAGCAAAACAACATTTCACCGAACCACCAGCACGCTACTCAGACGCAACGCTTGTAAAAGTACTCGAAGAACACGGGATCGGCCGCCCATCCACCTACGCCCCAACCATCGGAACCATTATCGCCCGCGGATACGTAGAACGCGACGACAACAAAAAACTCTTCCCAAGCGACATCGCGATGGTGGTAAATGACTTACTCGTCGAACATTTTGCAAGCATTGTGGATTATGAATTCACCGCAAAACTAGAAAAAGAATTAGACCACATCGCCGAAGGGGAATTGGAATGGGTACCAATGCTACAAGCATTCTACAAACCGTTCCACGAAAATCTCACAAAGAAAAACGACGCCCTCACCCGCGACGACGTCATGAAAGAACGCGACCTAGGAATCGATCCAAAATCTGGATTAAAAATCCTCGCCCGTCACGGACGATTTGGACCATACTTACAACTTGGAGATTGGAGCGAGGCGGATCGTAAAGCGAAAATCAACAAGCCGAAGATGACATCGATTCCAAAAGATCTCACCGTAGAAAGCATCACATTCGAACAAGCGTTAAAAGTTCTAGAACTGCCTCGAGAAGTAGGAGCTCTGGAAGACGGTACCTTGATCACAGCCCAAATCGGACCATACGGACCGTATTTGAAAGCAGGGAAAGCCAACGCTTCCCTTCCAGAAACAATCAGTCCACTAACAGTGACCGAGGAAGAAGCGCGCACCATCTTTAAAGAAGACAAAGCACGCAAGGAAGAAATGAAAAAGCCAATCGCGGAACTTGGAAAAGATCCCGAAAGTGGCGCCGACATCCTGATCAAAAACGGATTCTACGGTCCCTACGTAACCGACGGAACCACAAACGCCTCTGTTTCAAAAAAGATTGATCCAAAAACAATCACTTTAGAACAAGCAATAGAAATGCTAGTAAAAAAACGCGCCGCCCCAAAACGCGGCCGCGCAGCAGCGAGAAAACCCGCAGCAAAAAAGAAAGCTCCAGCAAAAAAGCGAGCAACAAAAAAGAAGGCATCCTAGGACGCCTTCTTTTTTTACTAATCTTTTTTCTTATTTTTTCCTGGCACCCACCTTACCCCAAACTTAAAGCTCCATTCCCTAATCTTATCCGTAATCGCATCCCACCAAATATTTGCACGATTTGCAATGGAATCAATAATTCCCTCTCCAACCGCATTCACAGGCGCCGAAGCAGCATTAACCGAAGCATAAGCACCACTCGCCACCTTCTGACCAACCGACGACTTCTTCTCGTCATCGGCACGATTAGGTGCATCATTCTTAGCTAAATCACCCGCATGAATCTTTGCCTCCGTTAAATTTGGTAATACGTAATCCGAATCTTTCTTTTTAAGCTCCGCTATCTGTGCATCTATAGCCTTCATCCGTTTAACATCCAATGCTCCTTTCGCTGACACACGCTCAGCCTCAAGAGTACCCAACGCCTCATCTCGATCAACTTTTCCATCTTTATTAATATCGTGCATAAATCATTCAATATGTTTACCTTCACTCATACACATTCAGTATATCAAATCTTGCCGAAAAAAAGCAGAACGGATACATTGGATACATGAACTACATGCTTTCTAAAACAGATTTTTCAAATTTAGAATCAAAACTTTCGAAAGAACGCTATTCGAAAGAAGATTTAGATTTGATTCGACAAGCATACGATGTAGCAAAAGAAGCTCATAATGGCCAAATGCGCCTAACGGGTGAACCGTATTTTTACCACGCGTTCTGCACGGCACAAAAGCTTGCAACGCTCTGTTTACCAGCCGAAGTCGTAGCAGCCGGAATTCTACACGACGTTCCAGAAGACACCGACGTTACCATTGACGACATTCAAATTCTCTTTGGCGAAGATGTAGCCAACATGCTGAAAGGCGTTACAAAGCTGGGACACTTACGTTACCGTGGACTAGAACGATACGTAGAAAATCTACGCAAAATGTTCCTCGCAATGGCAGAAGATGTTCGCGTAATCTTCATCAAATTCGCCGACCGCATGCATAACATGGAAACACTCTACGTGCTTCCAGAACAAAAACGCATTCGCATCGCAAAAGAAGTGATGGAAATCTATGCCCCGATTGCCAACCGATTAGGAATGGGTGAATACCGTGGTCTTTTCGAGGACTACAGCTTCAAATACCTGCAGCCAAAAGATTACAACTGGACCAAACACTTGCTCGAACAGCGTGTAAAAAAATTCGGGCCATCAATGAACAAAGCAATGAAAGACGTAGAGCGCGAAATGCTTCACGTCGGCATCAGTCCAGCAAACATGCACGGACGCATAAAATATTGCTACAGCCTGTATAAAAAGCTCAAAAAATATAACAACGACATCAACAAAGTCTACGACATCATCGCTCTGCGCATAATCGTCAAAGATGTGTCTGAGTGCTACGCAACGCTAGGCATCCTACACGGCATGTACACGCCGCTTTCGGGACGTATTAAAGATTATATTGCTCAACCAAAGCCAAACGGCTACCAATCGCTCCACACCACTGTTTTCGCAGAAGACGGGTCGATCTTAGAATTCCAAATCCGCACCACCGAAATGCACGAAGAATCCGAATTCGGTATCGCCGCTCACTGGAGATACAAAGAAGGCGTTCGATTACGAAGCAAGCAAATTAAGTGGATGGAAGATCTTACTCGCATCCAAAAAGACCTCGCTGAAGACGACTTCATGAGCCGTCTCGACGAAATGAAATTAGACATGTTCCACGATCGCATTTTCGTTTTTTCACCAAACGGAGATGTATTCGACCTACCCGAAGAATCAACACCAATCGATTTTGCCTACGCAATTCACACCGACATCGGAAATCGTGCCGCAACAGCAAAAATCAATCACCAAATCGCCAACCTAGACTCACCATTGCGCTCGGGAGACATGGTCGAAATCATTACCGACAAAAACAGAAAACAACCAAACCCGGATTGGCTGAAGTTTGTAAAAACCCACCACGCCCGTTCAAAAATTAAAGAAGCACTAAAGAAAAATCACCGCTCGATCTTCCAAACCCTAATGAATCGATCATAAAACTTCCGCAATTGCGGAAGTTTTTTTTCTATCCTGTCATTTTTTTAATCAGTTCACGCAAATCTTCTTTCGAGTAAAAATGAATCAGCATCTTTCCTCGCCCTTCCTTCATTTCAATCTCTACTTTTGTTCCAAGTACTTCTCGCAACTCTCCCTCAATAGCAAGTAAATTCGGATCCTTCTTACTCGACGTTCGCTGCTTCGTAGTCGCACCCGCTCGAGCCTCTGCTTCGCGTACCGTCATCCCACCTTCCAGCATCTGCACAAACAGTTTCTTTCGTTGATCCTCGTTCGGCTCCGCTAACAACGTCCTTGCATGACTACGCGAGATCTTTCCTTGTGCCAAAGCCTCGCGAACATCGTCATCCAAATCGAGCAACCTCATGGTGTTCGCTACATACGAACGACTCTTCCCTACTCGCTCAGCAACCGCATCGTGTCGCAGCGAAAATTGATCCATCAACGCCTGGTACGCCACCGCTTCTTCCACCGCATTCAAATCATGTCGCTGAATATTTTCGATCAAGGCTAATTCGAGCTTTTGCTGATCAGTCGCCGTACGAATAACCACCGGCACTTTTTGCAAGCCTAACTTTTTCGAAGCCCGCAAACGCCGTTCCCCGGCAATCAATTCATACTTCCCATCCGCTCGCTTTGTAACAATCAACGGCTGCAAAATACCATGCTCCTTAATTGAAGAAATCAAATCTTCAAGCTGGGTCTCGGCAAAATGCGTTCGCGGCTGATGTGGATTCTCAGCAATATCCATCGGCGAAACCTCTGTCAATCCTGCAGAAATAATTTTCGCCTCCTCGGTACCTTCCGGTGGTGCAATTTTTTGTGGAATCAACGAACCAAGTCCCCTGCCCAAGCCTCCCTGTGGTTTTTGCATAAAATATCGTAAAAAAACTAAACAACTTCCCGACCTAAAAATTCTTGCGCCAAACGAGCATAAGCTTCGGACCCTTTCGACAAAGGATCATAATGCAAAATAGATTTTCCAAAACTAGGAGCCTCCGCAAGTCGAATACTTCGAGGAATCACCGAACGAAAAATCTTTTCAGGGAAATGCTTATACAACTCTTGAAGTACCTGATTCGACAACTTCGTTCGAGGATCAAACATCGTGATCACTGCTCCCATCACTTCTAACTCCGGCTTAATTGATTGTCGAACCAACTCAATCGTGCTCATCAACTGCCCAAGTCCTTCGAGTGCAAAATATTCAGCCTGAACCGGAATTAACACACTATCTGCTGCGACCAAGCCGTTAATCGTCAACAATCCAAGCGTAGGAGGGTTATCGATAATAATATAATCAAAATCCTGCTGAACCTTCTGCAACGCCTGATGCAATTTTCGTTCTCGATTAAATTCGTTCACCAACTCAACCGAAGCGCCTGCTAAATTCGCACTACCCGGCAGCAAAAACAAGCCCTTATGCGCCGTGGGAAGCAGCAATTCATCAACGGGATGTGTGCCCGCCATCGCCTCATACGTACCCCGTACACTTGTCGTATCATGCCCTAAACCGCTCGAAGCATTGCCCTGAGGATCCAAGTCAACCACTAACACATACTTCCCCGCATCCGCCAAAAAAGCAGCCAAATTAACAGCCGTTGTTGACTTCCCTACCCCACCTTTTTGGTTCACAATCGAAACAATATGTCCCATAATTGAGCCCAGTATACCAGATTTTAAACCAACCGAATACGCAAACAAAAAACCGCCAATGAAGGCGATTTTTTGCAAGAACCAAGAAATCTATTTCGCAAATTGTCGGTACAACCCAGCGTAAGCAACCATCACAACTGGCAATGCAACAAGCAATGGAAGAAGTAATGCATACGTCGCAAGCGTAAGTACCTGGCTAGTCATCACTTGGAACGCGAACAGGTCCCACTTCATTCCGTACGTCATTTCCGAACTGCGCTTCAACGCTTCGATCGGCCCCATCTTTTTATCCACAACAAGGAATGGCGCGAACATGAACTGAATGCCCCAGATCATTCCAGGAACAATCAACATCAATGTTCCAACCATCACGATAACGGTGTAAAGAATCACTACCGCCACAAACGACAAAAACACATCAAGACCACTGAACAACGTAGAAAATTCGGTTGTATCATTGTCTGAAATACTAATCACCATGCGCATAAATCCAATTCCAAGGAAGATGCTCAAGAACATCGCAAGGAAGAACATCAATACAATAAACCATCCTTCCTGAGAAATAACTCCAATAATAAACGGAAGAATCGAAAGCACCAACCAAACAAACGCCGCTCCAATCAACGTAGGAATATTTGACTGAAACTTATTCCAACCATGCTTCATTAAAGCCCCATCGCTAAACATTTTCATTTCCATAAAATTTGATTAATTTTGCCTATATACTACAGCATTTTAAAAACTCTGTCGATATACTAAATACAAAAAATCCCCTGTCTACACAGAGAATTTTTTGGTTGCGGGAGTTGGATTTGAACCAACGACCTTCTGGTTATGAGCCAGACGAGCTACCAGGCTGCTCTATCCCGCAGGCAGAGAATAGCGAATTTTTCAAAAAAAGTCAAACATCACGCTCTCATTCAAAACAAAAACATCGTAGAAAAATCTACGATGTTTTTGGTGGCTGGGGTGGGAGTTGCCTTCGCCTCAAAATGCTGCAGCATTTTGGACTCAGGTCCGGGCCTCGTCATTCCGCCTGCTGGCGGAACAAGACTCCGGCCGTTCAACTCCTTCGCAAGCCACTCAGTGGCTTGCTTTTTTATAGCAAAAACATCGTAGAAAAATCTACGATGTTTTTGGTGGCTGGGGTGGGAGTTGAACCCACGACCTAGGG
>CAZMTL010000002.1:7193-138815 GCA_964569575.1 uncultured Gammaproteobacteria bacterium
TGAGTCCCTCGCTCTAACCAACTGAGCTACCCGGCCGAAGCCATATTGTCCCTGGTGCCGCGGGAGGGACTCGAACCCTCAAGCCCTTGCGAGCAACGGATTTTGAGTCCGTCGCGTATACCGATTCCGCCACCGCGGCATAAAATAACAACCGCACTATATCAAAAACCTCAGTTCCCGTCAATTTGAACACGATTTGATATACTTACCGAATCTTTAGCTAAATCAACCGATCCTTCAAAGAAGAAAATTCACCTAAAAACCTGCAACTTAATAAAACATTTACTTTTAGCCCAATTTTTGCTAGTCTTTACGGCATGACTCTTACAACCCACGTCACCATAGGAGCTCTTATTGGAACCGGATTTCAAAATCCTGTTCTTGGTTTTGCACTAGGTTTTGCCTCGCACTTCTTGGTCGACATGATCCCGCATGGCGATCACTTTCTTTCAAACGATTTCCGCATCCACAAAAAAGTAAAAATCCCTGTTATCTATACAACGGCGGACGCTCTACTTGGAATTCTTGTGCTTTGCACCCTACTAATCACAACATCCTACAACCATCTCCCAACATTTGTTGCAGCCATGGCCGCCAGCGTTCTTCCAGACATCATCGTAGGTATTCACGATGTAACAAAAAGCAAATTAATCCGCTGGTTCAATACACTCCACTTCGTATTCCATGACTTCTTTGTACACAAATACGGAGACATCCCGCTCAAACTCTCAATCGCAACACAATCAATTTTCGTCGCCATCGCACTCTCACTCATCCAGTAACTAGACAGCACCGACGCCTAGGGTAATCGCAAGCACAATCAATGCAGCACAAATGGCACCACTGCAAATCGCAGGAAACGCATAGCGAAACGGAATCTTCAAAGCAATAGCAGCAAGCGTCGCGGTCCACACCCCAGTTAACGGCAAAGGAACGGCGGTAAAAAGAAAAAGTGCGAACGCTCCATAGCGTTCGTATTTTTTTTCAACGCGTTTTTTTGATTTTTCAATTCGCGCGTCGATCACCCTGGTAACGAAAGGGATATATTTTTCGAGCATCGTTCGCACAAATTCCAATCCAAAATACAAAGGAAAAAAGACAAATACATTTCCAATCAAGGCAAATATCAACGCCTCAAACGCAGACAATCCCCACACTTCAATGCCAACTGGAATTGCCGCACGCGATTCACCTATCGGCAACATCGCAAGCAGCAACGTAGCAAGTTGTTCAGGAAAGACGGCAAGAAATTCAATCAAAGCATGCTTCATAACGAACCCCAATCATACGTTTTAAACGCCCATCCAGCCAAACTCTTCGCATCGCTCACACGCGTCGCAAGCGAATCCGAACCCATCACAACCACATACACACCATGATTCCCTTCTCGCACCAAACTCACCAACACGTACCCGGCTTCGGGCAAATAACCAGTCTTACCTCCCTCGACACGATAATCGCCTTCATGCAAATACGTCGAAAGCAAGCCATTCGTATTTTGAATCGGAATCGCGACACCGCTAGATTGAGTCACCGTCACTTCCGGCAAACTAGTAAACGCACGAATAGCATCGTAGCGCTCCGCAAACGATAAGATCTGAACCAATTCACGAGCCGTCGAAATATTCTTAGAACTCAATCCTGTTGCATCAACAAACACAGACTGCTCAAGTCCAATTTCTTCCGCTTTTTCATTCATGCGTAACACAAACTCTTCTTGAGTTAATCCAGAAAACCGTACCAGTGATTGTGTAGCAGAGTTATCCGAACCAACCAAACTCGCAGCCAACACATCACGCAACATAATCGAATCTCCAAAATTCAAATAAATTCTTCCGCCGTAAACTAAATCCGTAGACGATTGCAACGAAACAAGTTGATCCAAATTTGGCGCCGTATCCAAAAACACCATCACGGTCATCAACTTGGTGACACTTCCGATCGAACGCACCTGATCAGGCTCTTTCGCAAACAGCACTTCCCCGCTATCGCGATCCACAACCAAGGCGCTACGAGCCGTTGTAACAACACCATAAGAATCAACATCTTTCTTAATCGGAGGCGTAAAACGCGATTCGGCAACAGGCAGAGATCCGTACAAATGTCGCGCTCGACTTTGAGGCAGCTCTAAAAAATAACTCGGCTGAGTTTGATCAACCATCTGCTCCATCTGCACGGCATCAACCGGAACCATTCCTGTAATTGAAGACGCTAAGAAAAATTGTGACAAAAATCTAAACATATTCTACGAAGATGCTTCTTCAGGTTCATCAAACAATCGCTCTAGCATCGCCGTAATCTTTTCATTTCCGTGCAACGTAGTGTAATCCGGCAACTCACTCACATCATGCAAACCAAGAAACCGCAATAAATCAGAAGAAATCGTGTAAGATTCGCCAAATTTTATCGCATCCTCCTGCTCAATAATAAATCCTCGCGTAAGCAAATTTCTCAAAATCAACGAACAATTCACTCCACGAATATGCTCAATCTCGGCCTTTGTAATCGGTCCACGATACGCCACAATCGTTAACGTTTCCAACTGCGGCCGTGTCAACTCTTGCGCATTCTCTTCCTTCGAAACCGTCTCCAAAATTGAAGCAAAAGCCGGATTACTTCCCAGCTCGACCGAAGAATTTGCCTGAACTAGATGAATCCCCGACTCAGCAACATTTCGCAAACGAGCTAATTCTTGAACCGAAGCAACTACATCACTCTCTGAAATCTCCAAAATGCGAGCAAGAGCTCGATACGTCACAGGCTTTGTTGATAAAAATAATACCGCCTCAATCTTCGCAAGCAATTCGTTCATATTTTTTGAATATCTATATCGTTACCCTCACTTTGTTCCGCACGAACAATATTGCGTCGCACCAATTCGAGTAATGCCAAAAAACTCACCACCACATCCGCCTTCGAAGTCGCACCAGCAAGTACTTCCTTAAACTTCATCGAAACGCGAGTAAGTACGGCATCCTGCAATTCAACCAAACGCTCCTCCACCGATCTGACGCGTTCGAGCGACGCTTCTTGAAGACTAAAAAACGGCTGCAAGCGCTTCAGAACCCACCCAAATGCATCTTGCAATAACGCAGGCGACACGTTCTTAGAAGGCACAAATTTTACCTCCTGAGTAACCTGAACGCGCACAAATGGCTTCGAAAAAATATGGTCTTTCGCCATGAATAATTCAGCCATTTTTTCCGAACTTCCCACAAACATTTTATACAATCGCAACTGATCTTCCAAATCTTCCACCCCCTCTTCTTCCTGAGCTAAATACACATGAGGCATCAACTCCTTGGTCTTCAAATAAATTAATCTGGAAGCGATCAATAAAAAATCCGCCAGCTCTTCAGAAGGAACTTCATTTCGCTCAATAAACAACAAATACTCATCGGCAATTTTTGCCAAAGAAACATCTTTTATTTCCAATTCGCGTTTTTGTAATAATTCATACAATAACGCAATAGGTCCAGAAAAAGCTTCGTGAGAAACCTGAAAATCCATAATATCCTCAATTTTAACACGTCTTACCACCAAAAGCCAAAGAAAATCAGCCCCGTAGGGCTGATGTTATTCTTTTTCAACTCGTATATGAGCTTCATCCAACGATTCATCCGAAAGCTTACTTGGCGCATCCATCACAGATGTGGTGGCTGAACCAGTCATCGGAAACGCCTGGACTTCACGCAAATACTCTTCACCAGTCATGATCATAATATTTCGCTCCAATCCCATTCCAATTCCACCGTGCGGCGGCGCTCCATATTCAAACGCCTGAATCATGTGACCAACCGAAGATTCGATCTCTTCATCCGAATACCCCATAATCTCGTACGTCGCACGCAACACCTCTGGTTCGTGAGCACGAATACTTCCACCACCCACTTCAAATCCGTTACACACCAAGTCATACTGACTTGTAAGAATTTGTTCGATGTTCTTGCCTGCAAGATGATCTTCTCTAAATTCCGGAAGCGGGTTCGAGAACGGATTATGAGTAAAAGTCCATCCGCCCTTTCCATTAGGTTCAAAGAATGGGAAATCGACCACCCATGCATACGCTAATACATTTCCCGCAGCTTTCTCTTCTTCGGTTCTTAAATCAAATTTATCCGCTCCGTACTTCTCCATCGCATCCTTAAAGGTAATACGCGGGAACGGCTTATACTTAATAGTCATACCAAGGCTTTCCATCACTTCGATCATCATGCCCTCGATCATATTCATCACGTCCTCTCGCTCCACAAACGACATTTCAAAATCGATCTGCGTATGTTCAAATCCACGATCCGCTCGAGGGTCTTCATCACGCAAACAACGAGCAATCTGGAAGTAACGCTCAAAACTCGCATTCATCAACAACTGCTTGTACTGTTGTGGACTTTGCGGAAGTGCAAAAAACTTTCCAGGCTGCAAACGTGAAGGAACGATAAAATCGCGCGATCCTTCAGGCGTCGCCTTAGTCAAAAGCGGCGTTTCGATTTCGGTAAATTTTCGAGCAAACAAATATTCTCGCACCTTCTGCGTAAACTGTGATCGCAAACGAATGTTCTTCTGCAGCCGTTCACTGCGTAAATCTAGGTAACGATATTTCAATCGCACAGATTCATCGATATGCGACGTATCTTTATCGATCTCGAACGGCGGAGTCTTTGCCTCGTTCAGCACCTTCACACTCTTCGCAAGCAATTCAACAGTACCCGTCGTCATGCGCGGATTAATTTGTCGCTCTCCCCGTGCCTGAACAACACCTTCAATCTCTACCACCCATTCGCTTCGTACTTTGCCAACAATATCCATGTCCGCACCCAAATCAGCCGGAACGCACACAATTTGAAGTAAGCCGTCGGCGTCGCGAAGATCTAAAAACACCACCTTACCCATGTCGCGTCGAGCATGAACCCAACCGGCAACTTTAACGGTCTCACCAACTTTTTGAACTGTTTCTGAAGTAAAAATACGTTTCATATACACATCACTCTACACGCTCCGCGGAAGCAATTCAAGTTCCGAATCGTGCAAAACTGCCTCCCAAAAAGGACGTTCCATCGCATTTGGAAGATGAAAATGAATAATATCCTGCACAAATTGAATCATGACTCGAACCACATCTGCACGCAAATGCAATCGTTGCAAATCCGCATAACTGGCTTCTTTCGCAAAACGCAGCAATTTGATCACAGATTCATCCACCGTCTTTGCATCATTCCACTCGTTCGGCTCACGTTGAATACAATCAGAACAAATCAACCCACCCTTGGCCGTATGCCATCGATACGAAAGCGGCATGACGCGTTCTTTGCAATGAAGACAACTCTTCAACTGAACAGTATACCCAAGAATAGAGAGACAGCGAAGTAAAAAACCAGAAAGCAAAAACACCTGTCGAGCACTTTTTAATTCACCCGATTGATTCAAAAACGCAAGCCATGCATGCAACTCTTCATACAAAGCTGGTTCTTCGGAATCGGTATAGGTATATCGATCAACAAAAAACAATGACGCATGCGCCAAAACGCGTCGTTCAATTGAATACATAATATGAGGAAAAAGTTCTTTACGATCAACAGAAATAACCGTCGTGCTACTTTTCCCTTTTATAATCTCAATTTCGATCACTCCAAATGGCTCGAGGTGACTTGCCAACTTCGCCTTTCCTTTTAAAGCACCTCGACCAGTAAATTCAATCTTGCCATACTGAGGCGTAAACGCAGAATACTGCCGATCAGCTTCGCGCCACGGATACGATCGCAACACTATTGCCTCTGTCTTTACAGATGACCACATGCATTAAAAATTTACCCGCTTCGAATCAAAAAATTCCTGCAAAATAATCATCGCAGCAAGCGCATCCTCCTCTACACCGGAACCCTCTTCTCGTCGCAACGACTCTCCAGCAACACTTGTATAAGCTTCCCCAACGACATGAATAGGAAGATCCGTACGCGATGTAAGTTGATCAATAAATTGCTGAGTAACCTCACCCTGCACTCGTTCCGGCATACCAACAACTACCGCATCAATCCCCTCTTCCTGACACAACTTCAGCAATCGCTCAATAACATCTTCAGTTCGCTCAATCACACCAAACGGTACCGCAAAACTACTTTCAAGCTCGCCCGTTGCAAGCCCAATCTTCCTTAAACCGTAATCGATCCCAAGGTACTTCATATTATTCAGTCGGATCAACCTCAATACTTTCATCCGTTCCTGGAATATCAATAATCGTCGAATCATCTCCTGGCTCACGTCCTGCCACAAAATCAGGACGCACAACCTGCCCATCCGTCATCACTGGAAGATCTTCCAAAATTTCAAAACGTTCATCTCCATTATCCACATGAAGCAGCGTAATGTAACGAGCTCCGGCAACCAGTTCTTCGGTAGGCAAGATCTCTAAATCAACATACTCACCCACAGGCAAGAACCGAGACGTACCCACAACGGTCGCAGGCGCCCCAGAAAGCGATTCGTGCACGGTAATCCAGCCAGGAGCCGCCAAGGTAGCATCAAGCACCACACGAGACGTATCCGGTTGATTTTCGACCGTAATCGAACCACCCCCAACATCCACCGGCTTATAGGCAATTTCTTCGGCAGGTTGAGCCGTAAAAAGATACACACCAAACAACAAAACCCCAATAAATACAGCAGAAACGATAAAAATATCTTTTTTCATAGTAATTTCATTCTACCTCTTTTTGCTTGACAGAAAAAGTGTTTTGTGATAATTTCCTTCGTCACATCAGTCCCGATGTGACCCACAGGAGTCGTCCCATGAACGATCCCCCGCGTAGCGCCATCAGCGCGCATCACTCGCCCTGCACCAACAAGACCACCCACCTCGACACCGCCGCCGTCACGATCTGACCCCGCAACGACGGCGACCAGGGGCATTCGCGCGCAGCCATGGTGGCTGATGCGCGAGAGGTCTGAGCACTCCCACAGCTCCAAAGGAGGTGAAGCGATGATACGTCATCGGATTCCGAGACCCCTCTGACGCAAGTCCGCGCCCTAAAAAGCGCGGACTTTAATTATATCCGAACATTCGGTTGAGGCGTCAAAATCTCAGGACCAACCCCTGTAATCGCAATCGTCACTTCAAAATGCGCTGCCCACGAACCATCTTCTGTCACAATCGTCCATCCGTCACTTGCCGTCTCGATGCGATCGGTTCCAAGCGTTAACATCGGCTCAATCGCAAGGCACATCCCATTTTTTATTTGAACTTTCGGAAAACGTTTATCTCGATAATTCGGAACAGAAGGATCCTCATGCACCTTATGTCCGACTCCATGACCAACCAGACTACGCACGATTGCATAATCGCCATCAACCGCATCTTCAACAGCAGCGCCAATATCACTAATCATTCCACCCTCAACAGCGGCCTCTACTCCAGCATACATGCTTTCACGCGTCCGTCGCAAAAGCGCTAGATGTTCTTTTTTAATATTCCCAACTGGCACCGTAACCGCCATGTCAGTACACAAACCTTCATACCAACATCCAATATCCAATCCGACAATATCACCCTCTTCAAGCACAACATCACGCGTCCCAACTCCATGAACTACTTCATCATTGCGCGAAATACAAAGCGTGGCCGGAAACGGAATAGTTCCTCCGGCTTTATAGCCTTTAAACGAAGGCTCTCCACCCGCAGCTTCGATGATATCTGTAGCAATCCGATCAAGCTCACTCATCTTCGCACCAGGCTTTACAGCATCAACAGCCGCCTGCAATGCACGCGAAAGCAACGCACCACCTTTGCGCATTTTTCCGATTTCTTCCTCTGTCTTAATAAGTGCCATAACTAACGAACAGCCTGAATTAACTTTTTTTGTACATCTTCTACCAAACCAACTCCATCGACTTCATACAAAATTCCAGCATCTCGATATGCGTCAAGAACAGCTTTTGTATCTGTTTCATAAATCTCCAATCGTCGATTAATGACATCCGGGGTATCATCGGTCCGGCCTTCGATCTGGGCACGAGAACTCAATCGCTCTAAAGAAACTTCTCGAGGAACATCAATCAGCACAACATGTGTCGGCTGACCAATGCGAGAATAAGCTTCGTACTGAGCCTTGTTACGCGGGTACCCATCCAAAATAAATCCATCTTCCGCATCCGGTTCAGAAACACGTTTTTGCAAAATCTCGAGCGCGAGTACATCCGGAACCAATTCACCCTTCTGGATAATTGAATTAAGCTGCTCACCTAAATCCCCACCAGCAGCCACTTGCGCGCGAATCAGATCACCCATCGAGAGCGCAGGAATACCCAATGTCGTCGCCAACAATTTTGCCTGAGTTCCTTTTCCGCTACCCTGTGGGCCAAGAATAAAAATGATTTTTTTCATAACGTATTTTACTAATACAGTTTGCCAAATTTTCACACAAAAATCAAAACACCGGGTTCGTGACCCGGTGTTTTGAAAACCTTACACATCGTAACGCCGCATCGTGACCTGAGATTCAATCTGTTTCACCATATCGATTACAACTGCCACAACGATCAAGATGGATGCTCCTCCTACAACCAAACTTGGGCTTCCGGTAATTTCTTGAACAAGCAACGGAAGTACCGCAATAACTGCCAAGAAAGTCGCTCCCGTGAGAAGAATACGATTCTTCACCCAATCTAGATAACTAGCCGTTTGAAGCCCTGGACGAATTCCAGGAACAAATCCACCTTGCTTCTGCAAGTTTTCGGCAATCGTCTCTGGCTTGAAAATAATCGAAGCGTAGAAGAACGTAAATCCGAACACAAGCACGAAGTACAAAACGGCGTAGAAAATACTATTTCCAAACAATTGCAGTGTCCAAGTAGACACGTCTCTCAAAACCTGACTTCGCGCACCAGAAAAGAATTGAGCAAGCAATGGAGGAAATACCATGATCGAAATCGCGAAGATGATAGGAATCATTCCACCCATACTTACACGAACCGGAAGATGCGAACTCATTCGCCCACCAGTTTTACCAGCCCCGCCTCGCGCATACTGAACAGGAATATTTCTCTGCGCTTCGTTAATTACTACAACGGTAACAATTGTAAGAACAGTAAGAACAACGAACAAAATGATATTGAACAAATCCGCTTGAGTATAAGTAGCAAATGTTTGCTGAATGAATCCAGGAAAACCAGCCACAATTCCAGCCAAGATCAGGATCGAAATACCATTACCAACATTTCGTTCACTAATCAATTCACCGATCCACATCAAGAAGACTGTTCCAGCAGCCATCGCAATCAGCGCCGTCACAAGCGCGAATCCGTTCAAATCAGCCAAACCGCCACCAGCTGTTTGCTTCAAAATGCTAACGATTCCATAACCCTGCAAAATCGCAAATGGAACAGTCGCGTAACGTGTCCAACGATTCAACTTTTGTCTTCCTTGTTCTTCTTTCTGCATCTCCTCAATTTGCGGGAACATCATCCCAAGCAACTGAACAATAATCGATGCCGTAATGTACGGACCAACTCCCAATGCAACCACAGAAAAATTCTGCAATGTTCCGCCGGAAAAAACGTTCAACAAACCAAGAAATTGATTCCCCTGAACAACGCCAGCGATCAATGCTGCATCAACTCCCGGCACAGTAATATGCGCCGCTACACGAAAAATCACCAATGCCAACAGAATGAATAACAAACTATTCCGCAACTCCTTGATGTTCCAAACACGACGCAATACTTCCATACGTATTATTTACGAATAGTACCTCCAGCCTTGGTCAACTTTTCTTCAGCAGACTTCGAAACTGCACAGTCTTTCACGATAACCGCTACTGTAACTTCTCCGTTACCAAGAATCTTCACACCCTTACTCTCCGTAGCAACCAAACCTTTCTTTTTCAAAGAAGATGGCGTTACGTGTTCACCAGCCTTAAAATGCTTCGAAATTTCAGAAACATTTACAACTGGGCTTTGAACGTGCTGCGATTTAAATCCTCGCAACTTAGGCGTCGCCAACATAAATTGACGAATACCAATACGCTGAGAACCAGAAGCACCAGATCGTGCTTTTTGACCCTTTTGTCCACGTCCAGATTTCGCACCACGAGATGCCAAACCTCGACCAAGACGCTTTTTGCGCTTTCGCGAACCGTCAGACGCTTGAATTGTATGAAGTGATAATGCCATAAACAAATCTTATTTCGCAGTTTTCTTTGCTCGAGGAGCTTTTTTCTCCGCAGGCTCTGCTGAAGCAACCACCTTCTTTGCAGGTAAGTGTTCACCTTTTTTCAAGGATTTTAACGCAGCAAAAGTCGCCTTTGCGTTATTAATTTTATTATTCGATCCCAAAATCTTCGAAACAACGTTCGGGATTCCAGCTAGTTCCAAAACCATACGAACGGCACCTCCAGACTTCAATCCGGTACCAAGAGGTGCTGGTTTCAAGATAATTGAAGCTGCACCAAATTTATACGCAACAGCATGAGGAATTGATTCATTCACCAACTCGACATGAAGAAGGTTTTTCTTTGCTTGTCGGAATGCTTTTTCAACCGAAATAGCAACGTCAGCACCTTTCGAAATTCCCATACCAACGCGTCCTTTTCGATCACCAATGATCAAACAAGTTCGGAAACTCATTCGCTTACCCCCCTTCGTAACACGAGTTACTCGAGCCAATTCCAAAATCTTTTGCTCGAATTCCTGAGGTTCTCGTCGTTGATCTTTTCGTCGCCCACGTCGCGGTCGAACACTTCGTTCTCGCGCACCGGTATGACTTTTTTGTGGAGTTTTTTGTTCTGTCATATGTCTAGAATACTAAACCTGCCTCGCGTGCAGCATCAGCAAGCGCCTTGATTCGACCATGGTATTTAAATGAACCACGATCAAAAACAACCTCAGTCACCTTTGCATCAAGAGCTTTTTTTGCAAGTTCTGCACCAACAAGTGCAGCACGTTCCATAGGCTTTCCAGTCATCTTGTTATCAGACGCTGATGCAAGAGTCTTGCCCTGAGTGTCATCGATAATCTGAGCAGAAATAAAACGCGATGAACGAGAAACAGAAAGTCGTGGGCGTGAAGAAACTCCTGCAATCTTCTTGCGTGTACGATTTGCTCGACGCGCTGCCTGTCGATGTTTTACGATAATATTTTTCATATCTATAATTAATCAGACTTTGCCGCTTTTCCTGCTTTTCGGCGAATAATTTCGTCAGTATATCGGAAACCTTTTCCTTTATACGGCTCAGGCTTTTTAAGTGCTCGAATTTCTGCCGCAACCTTTCCAACCATGTCTTTATCAACACCAGAAATAGTCATGACATTGCCTTCAATAGTAGCAGTGATTGTTTCGGGCAAGTTGTAAATTACCTCATGAGAAAACCCAAGGGCCATCACAACTTTCTTTCCCTGAACGTTCATCTTGTAACCAACTCCGTTCAACTCAAGTGCTCTTGACCATCCTTCAGAAACACCGGCAACCAAGTTAGCAAGATGCGCTCGCATTGTACCCCAAAGAGCCGACTGCATAACAGGGTCACTTACCGTAACGTCTACATACACGCGACCGTCTTCAGCGGTAGCTTGCTCAAACTTAGCATCCGAAAGAAAAGCTCGAGAGATTTCACCCTTTGGACCCTTTACCGTAACAACGTTTTCATTATTAACAGCAAATGTAACGCCAGCTGGGAGATAAACTGATTTTTTTCCTATTCTAGACATATATTTAGAATATTTCGCAAATTACTTCACCACCCAAGCTTCGCTTCTTTGCTTCCTGACTAGTCATAAGACCATTTGGAGTAGAAATGATCGCCATTCCTAGACCAGATTGAATTCGACCGATGTCTTCAGCTTTTGTATAAACGCGTCGACCTGGCGTACTTACTCGCTTCAAAGAAGTGATAGCAGCCAACTTTTCCTGATCGTACTTCAAATGAAGACGAATCTCTGGTCGCTTAAGCTTTTCAATCATTTCTACTTTTGTTACATACTTTTCAGCTTCAAGGATTTTTGCAATGGCAAATTTAATCTTTGAAAGCGGCACGTCAACGTGAGCCTTTCTAACGATAGAGGCATTACGAATGCGCGTAAGCATGTCTGAGATTGGATCTGTTATCATAAAATTACCAGCTTGCTTTTTTTATTCCCGGAACTTCTCCACGGTTTGCCAATTCTCTGAAACAAATACGGCAAAGACCAAATGCTCTCATAAAATACCGCTGTCGTCCGCAGTGCCAGCATCGGTTCACTTTGCGAGACATGTACTTCGGCTTTCGCTGAGACTTGATGATTTGATTTTTAGTCGCCATAATTATTTCTCTTCTTTCTTAAACGGGAAACCGAGTGAGCGGAACAGCGCCAAACCATCTTCGTGATTCGTTGCCGTTGTCTTGATCGTTACCTGAAGACCATGAATGTTATCAACTGCATCTGGACTAATTTCAGGGAATGCAAGGTGTTCCTTGAATCCGATGTTGAAATTACCTGCCGAATCTACAGCCGATTCTGGAATTCCACGAAAATCTCGAACACGAGGGAAAACGATATTCACCAACTTATCAAGAAAGCTCCACATTCGTTCGTTACGCAATGTAACCATTGCACCAACGGTCATACCTTGTCGAATCTTGAATCCCGCTTCAGATTTTCGAGCCTTTGTAGCAACAGGCTTTTGACCTGTAATCTTTTGCAAAGTTTCGAGGATGACTTCAATAAATTTTGGATCACGCTTTGTGTTCAATCCTGAATTGATCACAATCTTCTCAATTCGAGGAACAGCGTGAACGTTCTTACCTTCCATCAATTTTTGCAATTGAGGAAGTACTTCCTTTTTATACTTTTGTTTAATATTCGTCATACTACTCTAAATCTTCGCGACCTTTTTTTGTTTTTAGTGTTCTGACCTTTTTTGTCGAACCGTTCTTTTCGATATGCTTATATCCTACTCGGCCTCGCTCTTCACCTTTCATGACCTGTACATTTGAAACATGAACCGGTGCACTATATTCCACTTTTTGACCAGCTTGATTTCCAGATCGTTTCACGTGCTTCAAAGCCTTATTCAAACCTTCAACAACGATTTTATCCATCTTCGCAAGTACCTGAGCTACCTTTCCGCTTTTTCCCTTATCTTTTCCTGAAATAATCAGTACTTTATCTCCAACTTTTATTTTCATATAGTAGTTGATTAAAGCACCTCGGGAGCGAGGGAAACTATTTTAGTAAAACCAGCACTTCGCAATTCTCGAGCAACCGGTCCAAAGATACGCGTTCCTTTTGGTTCCTTCGAATTTCGGTCGATAATAACTCCTGCATTTTCGTTAAAACGAATGTATGTACCATCTGCTCGTCGAGTTTCTTTCTGCGTACGAACAATCACAACGTGTACAACGTCGCTTTTCTTAACGGCCCCGTGAGGTGAAGCTTCCTTCACAACAGCGGTAACAATATCAGCAATACGCCCGTAACGCTTCTGATAACCACCAAGTACTCGAATAACCTGAAGTTTTTTCGCTCCAGTGTTGTCCGCCACTTTAATCATTGATCGATGTTGCAACATATTATTTTACCTTAGTGACAACGCGCCAATTTTTCGTCTTAGAATATGGACGAGTTTCTTCGATGGTAACAACGTCACCAATTTGAAATTGATTCTGCTCGTCATGAGCCTTGTACTTCTGACTTACCTTGAAGCGCTTCAAATACTTCGAGTGTATTACCGTGCGATCAACTCGAACAACAACGGTTTTATCCATCTTGTTCGAAACAACTTCTCCTTGAAGCTGTCGTCGCTTTGACTGTGTGTTTTTCTCGGTCATAACTATGAATTATTTACAGACTCTTCTTGTGTTAAGTCATTCAACTTCGTCAACATGCGCGCAATGTCTTTCTTGGCTGCACGCAACGATCGTACATTTTTCAACTGTCCAACGGACATTTTAAGCTTCAAATCGTACAAACTTCCCCGAGCTTCCGCGATCATTTTTTCTAATTCCTTCGCGCTTTTTTTCTCTAAATCTTTATAGTTCATAAGAGTATATATTAGCGTGAAACAACTTTTGTCTTACAAGGAAGCTTGTGAGAAGCAAGTCGCAGCGCTTCACGCGCAACTGTTTCATCAACTCCATCGATTTCGAACATAACTGTTCCTGCTCTAACCGGAGTCATGTAGTAATCAACTCCTCCCTTTCCTTTACCCATCGGAGCTTCCGCACCGTGAGAAGTAACTGGATGTTGTGGGAAAATACGAACCCAGATCTTTCCACCACGCTTGATCGATCGAGTCATCGCTCGTCGAGCAGCTTCGATTTGTCGAGCAGTAATCCATGATTCAGTAAGCGCCTTTAGTCCAAAGGAACCGAATGCTACTTCAATTTTTCGCCCGGCAACACGATCACCCTTGGTGCGTCGTTTATGCCACTTGCGATATTTCATTTTTTTCGGGATCAACATATAGTGCGTCAATCAATTTTCCTTAGTTAAAACGCTTTCGCTTCACCTGTCGACTTTCTGCAGAAGCACTTACCTCTTCTTTTCCTTCAAATACCTCTCCTCGGTACACCCAAACCTTAATTCCGATCGCTCCGTAAATAGTTCTTGCTGTTACACGAGAGAAGTTTACGTCTGCACGAAGATTGTGCAGAGGAATGCTGCCGCGAGAAATAATTTCGCGTCGTGCAATTTCTGCTCCGTTCAATCGTCCAGAAAGACAAATCTTCACTCCCTTCGCGCCGGCCTTCATCACCTTTTCCGCAGACATCTTCATCGAACGTCGGAAAGGCATACGCTTTTCAATTTCGGCAGCAATTTGCAAACCAACAATACGAGCAGAAAGCGCTGGATTAGCAACTTCCTTAATGTTGATGTTCAAAACAACACGTCGACCTCGGTAAAAAGTTTTTTGAATTTTCTTCTTCAACTCTTCAATTCCAGCTCCTTGCCGACCAATAATGAATCCAGGCTTTCCAGATTCAATGGTGATTGTAACGTCATTCGAATTACGATCAATTAGAACTGAATCAACACTTGCTTCACGTAATTCTTGCAATAAAAATTCTCGAAGACGAACATCGTCGCGAAGAAACGGAATATAATCTTTCGCCTTAGCAAACCACTTAGAATCCCAAGTGTAGATTGTTTGTAATCGAAACAGTTTTGGATGAATTTTATTTCCCATAGGATTATTTGGTTGCTTTTGAAGTCTTCTTCGTCGAAACTTTCGCCTTTACTGCATCATCTTCCTTTGCAGAAACACCTTTTGGCGCTACTTCAATCGTAATGTGCGACATTCGCTTTCGAATAGGCGTTGCTCGACCCTGTGCACGAGGCATAACTCGGTGCATTGTAGGACCTTCGTCAACGTACGCTGTTTCAACAACGAAATTTGTCGTATCAAGATTAAAGTTATTCTGCGCGTTAGCGATAGCAGAATTAAGAACTTTCAATACAGGTTTAGCTGCTGCTTTTGCAGAAAACTGAAGCTGGCGTTGCGCGGCAACGATCGGAAGTCCTCGTACTAGATCAACAACAAGTCGAACCTTTCGAGGCGACATGTGTATGAATTTTGCTGTAGCTCTTACATTCATATAAATATTTCTCTAACTACGCTTTCTTTACAACAGCCACTTCAGCAACCTTTCCACCATGACGTGAAAAGCGACGAGTTGGCGCAAACTCACCCAACTTGTGACCCACCATGTTTTCCACAATCTTTACCTGCACAAAATCTTTTCCATTGTGCACAGCAAATGTGAAACCAACCATTTGTGGAGTAATTGTAGACGATCGCGCCCAAGTCTTAACAACAGTTTTGTCGCCAGCCTTTAGCTTGTCTACTTTTTTCGCCAAATTTTCATCGATGTATGGTCCTTTTTTCAAACTTCGAGACATAGACTAGATGTTACTTTCTTCGACCTTTTAGAATAAATTTATCTGAAGGCTTTTTCTTTCGTGTCTTCACACCAAGGGCCTTCTTACCTGTAGGAGTCTTTGGACTCTTCAAACCAATCGCGTTTCGTCCTTCTCCTCCTCCGTGAGGGTGATCAACTGGGTTCATCGCCTTACCTCGAACGGTTGGGCGAATACTTCGGTGTCGCGTACGACCCGCTTTACCCCATCGAATCAATCGCCAATCAGGATTTGAAACGTTTCCAATAGTTGCCATGCAGGTCTTTTGAACCATTCGCATTTCTCCAGAAGGAAGACGCACAGTTGCTCGATCTCCTTCTACAGCGAGCAATGTAGCGCTCGTTCCCGCCCCTCGAACAATCTGCGCTCCAGCTCCAGGCTGAAGTTCGATTGCATAAATAGGCATTCCTGGAGGAATTACTTCTAGAGGGAAACGGTTTCCTGGATCAGGTTCACCTTTCTTCTTCGAAGCAACAACCACGCTACCAACCTTCATTCCTTGCGCAGCGAGGATATAACGCTTTTCACCGTCAGCGTAAGTAACAAGAGCGATACGTGCTCCACGATTTGGATCGTATTCGATCGTTTGAACAGTCGCAGGAATATCCATCTTTTCTCGCTTCCAATCGATTACACGAATATGACGCTTCGCTCCACCCCCTCGGTGACGCACAGCAATCTTTCCACCAGACCGTCCAGCCTGTTGCTTCTTGCTTACAATTAATTTTTTGTATCCACTCTTCGCAGTAACGTCATCGAATGTTTGTACACTCGAATTTCGTCGCCCTGCAGATGTTGGTTTGTAGATTCTGATTCCCATATATTAAACGCCTTCAAAAACATCAACACGAGTTCCCTTTGGAAGGGTAATCAATGCCTTTTTATAATCTTTCGACTTTCCTGAAACTTTCCCAAATCGCATTTGCGCTCCACGTACTTTGATAAAGTTCACCTTTGTAGGAGTTACTTTATAAAGTTCTCGGAAGGCATTACGAACCTCTACCTTGTTAGCACCGATGGCAACTTGAAATACAAGTACTCCTGCATCAGATAGCTTCGCTGCTTTTTCAGAAACAACAGGGCTGTAGAGAGTGTTTACAACTTTCTTCGAAAGTGAAAAGACTTTCTTTTCTTTCGCAGCAGCTGCCTTTTTCTTAGCAGCTGGTTTCTTCACGGTCTTTTCTGATTTTTCAGAAGCTTTAGTCGTCGTTTTCTTTTTTCGATCTAGAATGCTCATATAGACTACTTAGAATATTGATCAATAAGTAAATCCAATGCGGCCTTCGTAAGAACAAGATATTGGAATTTAACCACATCTCGAACGTTCAAACTCTTTACAGAAACCGCGTCAGTTTTCTCCAAATTACGAATCGCTTTCTTCAAACCAGCTTGTTCAGGCGCCGCTACGAACAAAACATTCGAATTTTCAACCGGCAACATTCCTCGCAAAGCTTTGATGTCCTTAGTCTTCACGACCGCGTCAGTCAAATCTTCAACAACAATAAACTTTTGATCGTTTACCTTGTCTGTCAAAGCCATCATCAATGCCTTTGTCTTTGCTTTTTTGTTAATCTTTTTTCCAAACACTCGAGCAGCAATTGGACCGAACGTAATACCTCCACCGATCCAGATAGGTGAACGTCGAGAACCGTGTCGAGCACGTCCTGTTCCCTTCTGTTTCCATGGCTTCTTTCCAGTTCCCGCAACTTCTGAACGATCTTTTGTTTGCGCGTATCGAACACGGCTATTTGCTTCTTGAGTCAAAATAGCTTCATGAACAATACCAGGGTTGATTGTCACAGCGAACAAAGACTCAGGAAGAGTAATCTTCCCGCCTTTTTCACCGTTCATTTTGTACATGGTTAATTCCATATATTTCCTTCAGTTGATGTCAGAACTACGAAACCTCCTCGGCTACCTGGAACTGCTCCCTTGATAGCAATAATGTTTTCCTCTTTATTAACTTGAACGACTTCCAAATTCTTTACCGTCACACGATCTCCTCCCATGCGACCTCCCATGCGAATTCCTTTAAATACTCGCTGCGGACCTCCGGCTCCGATAGAACCAGGCATACGCAATTGGTCTTTGTGACCGTGAGTCGCAGGACTTCCGCTAAATCCATGTCGTTTAACAACACCCTGGAAACCTTTTCCTTTAGATGTTCCAACTACATCGATCGCTTCACCTGTTTCGAATAATGATGCATCAATAACCGCACCACGTTCTAAATTGATTCCTTCAGGCATTGGGAATTCTCGGGTATGAGAAAATGCACCCAATTCCTTCCAGTCTCCAGCCTGAGCTTTCGCTACATGCTTTTTCGTTCCAAATCCAATAACAACCGTATTTACGCCTGCTGGATTTGTTTTCACAGCCGTAACGGTACAAGGCCCCGCCTGTACTAAGGTAACTGGTACAACTGTACCGTCATCCTTAAATACCTGCGTCATTTCAAGTTTCTTTCCTAGGAGGAATTTCATAGAGGAAGATTATCTTCTTATATATCTGGCATCAAAAAAACCAGAAGTCGTAACGCGTTTTTAAACACGAAACAGCTTCTAGTCCCTAAGCACTCCTTAAGCTTTGGGTTGATTGTTTGAGTAAAAGAGTCCTTTCGCTGTTGCTCAATCTATCGACAAGAAGGTTTTCCAATGGATCTATCTTCTTAGTAAATCGAGAAACGATTGTTGCGAACTCAGAAAAGTACCTATCAAGATGCTTTTTTGAATTCACAACTCCTCCTAATTAACTGTGAATTACATTTTAATTTCGATGTCCACACCTGCTGGAAGATTCAATGTCATAAGGGCATCGATCGTTCCTTCGCTTGGACCAAGTATGTCAATAAGACGCTTGTGAATACGCATCTCGTACTGATCTCGAGATTTCTTGTGAACGAATGTTGATCGGTTCACGGTGTACTTTCTCTTTTCAGTAGGAAGCGGCATAGGACCGACAACCTTCGCGCCAGTGCGTTCAGCGGTTTTAATAATCGTCTGTGTAGCAGTGTCGATTATTTTGTGGTCATACGCTCGAATCTTAATTCGAATTCGTTGCTTTACTTCTTCTTTCACGTCTGTTTTTGCCATATAAGGTACGAAATCAAGAAAGGAAAAGGCTCAAAAGCCTTTTCCTTGCTTTGAAATTTATTCAATAATCTTTGTTACAACTCCTGCTCCAACTGTTCGTCCACCCTCTCGGATAGCGAATCGCATCTTTTCTTCCATAGCTACAGGCTGAATCAACTGAATAGTTGCGTTCACTGTATCTCCTGGCATAACCATTTCAGTTCCAGCTGGAAGTTCAGCAACATCACCAGTTACGTCAGTAGTTCGGATGAAGAACTGAGGCTTGTATCCCTTGAAGAACGGCTTGTGTCGTCCACCTTCTTCCTTTGTAAGAGCGTACATTTCAGCTTCAAACTTTGTGTGAGGCTTTACTGTTCCAGGCGCTGCCAAAACCATACCACGTTCAACGTCGTCTTTCTTCAAACCACGAAGAAGTAGACCAGCGTTATCTCCAGCCATACCCTTGTCAAGGTTCTTGTTGAACATTTCGATTCCAGTCACAACGCTCTTCTGAGTGTCGCGCAAACCAACAACTTCAATTTCATCGTTCAAGTTAATCATTCCACGTTCAATACGACCAGTAACAACTGTTCCACGTCCTTCAATAGAAAACACGTCTTCAACTGGCATCAAGAAAGTCTTATCAGTATCTCGAACTGGCTGAGGGATGTATTCATCCAATTTCTTCAACAATTCCTTTACCGGACCTGCAGCTGCGTCATCTGAAGGATTTTCAAGTGCTTTAAGAGCTGATCCACGAATTACTGGAATTTCATCTCCTGGGAAATCGTACTTCTTCAACAAGTCTCGTACTTCTTCTTCTACAAGATCAATCAATTCTGGATCATCAACCATGTCAACTTTGTTCAAGAAAACAGTGATTGCTGGAACACCTACCTGCTTAGCAAGAAGGATGTGCTCTCGAGTTTGAGGCATTGGACCATCAGCAGCAGAAACAACAAGGATAGCTCCGTCCATCTGAGCGGCACCAGTGATCATGTTCTTAACGTAGTCAGCGTGTCCTGGACAATCAACGTGCGCGTAGTGACGTGCATCAGTTTCGTATTCACAGTGAGCTGTCGCGATAGTGATACCACGAGATCGAGATTCTGGAGCTTTGTCCAAATCTTCAATACCTTTCTTTTGTGCATTTCCACCAGCCGCACTTGTAACTGCAAGTAAAGCCGCTGTTAGAGTGGTTTTTCCGTGGTCGACGTGACCAATAGTTCCCACGTTTACGTGTGGCTTGCTTCGATCAAATTGTTCTGCCATATGAATTGATTAATTTGTTGGGCAATTGCCCTTTTAAACATTAGTTTAAGTGCCAGGAGTATAACAAACATTGAAAAATCTTGCAAGTCATACTGTGTATTCCTAAATCTCTTCTAAACCTACCTCCAAAAACCACTAAATGAACATGGGAATTTTTGCTGAGAAAAGCAATTATTCAATAGGTTCAAGGTAAAAACGCTCCTCTATCCCTTGAGCAGGAACCTGCTCAGACTGAACTTCAGGAACATTCACCGACGAAGACGGTTCCGGAAGATCTGTTTCGGTAGGCAAATCCACCAATTCCGACAATACCTCTTCCTCGCTAACTCCTTCGTTCCAAACCTCTTCTTGAGCGATCGAGGGCGAGCTCACCGAACTCGCGTCAGATTCACCTACCGAAACAAAGTCATCTACCAACATTTCATACTTTTCAACCGGCAAAATGACAACCGATTTTACCATGTTTTCACCAGCAATAATCAGTGTATCACCTGTTTTTTGCGACAGTTTTAACAGTCGATTCAATTCGTTCTCATTCATATGAAAACATCTTAACGTTTTTTTTACTTCGGTCAAGAAAATAACAGGGAATTTCCCTGTTATTTTCTATTTAGCCGATCGTTTTTCTACAATTTCTTTCGCTACGTTATTCGGAACTTCCTGATATTCATTAAATTCCATTGAATAACTCGCTCGCCCCTGAGTCATCGAACGCAAGTTCGTTGCGTATCCGAACATTTCTGCCAAAGGCACTACAGCTCGAACCGTCTTCACGTTACCACGGTCTCCCATTTCCTGAATTTGACCACGCTTTCCGTTCAAGTCACCTACAACTGTACCCATGAAATCTTCCGGAGTCACAACTTCCACTTTCATCGTAGGTTCTAGCAAGACTGGCTTTGCTTTTCGACAAGCTTCTTGCATTGCAAGTGAACCTGCCATTTTAAACGCCGCTTCGTTCGAGTCAACTTCGTGGTATGAACCATCGAATACAGTCGCCTTAATGTTGATAAGTGGGTACCCAGCGATAACACCTCGATCCATCGCTTCTCGAGCTCCCTTTTCAATCGCAGGAATGTATTCGCGAGGAATAACACCGCCTTTAATTTCTTCTTCAAATTCGAAGTTATCCGCTTCTGGATCAGTCTGAGGTTCAACACGAATCCAACAATGACCATACTGACCACGTCCTCCAGACTGCTTAACATACTTCCCTTCTGCTTGCGCTTCCTGACGAATCGTTTCACGGTAACTAACCTGCTGCTTACCAACATTTACTTCCACGCTAAACTCACGCTTCATTCGGTCCACGATAATCTCGAGGTGAAGTTCTCCCATTCCAGAAATAATCGTCTGATTCGTTTCTTCATCTGTTCGAACACGGAAGGTAGGATCTTCTTCTGCCAACTTCGACAACGCAAGCGACATCTTTTCTTGGTCAGCCTTTGTTTTTGGCTCAAGTGCCTGCGAAATAACTGGCTCTGGGAAGGTGATCGATTCAAGAACAACAGGCTTTGCTGGATCACAAAGCGTATTACCTGTTGTTGTATTCTTCAATCCAACCGCCGCGGCAATATCTCCAGCATGTACTTCGTCTACTTCTTCTCGAGTATTCGCGTGCAATCGCACAATTCGAGAAATTCGTTCTTTTTCACCAGTTGAAGTGTTTAATACGTAGCTTCCAGACTTTACAACTCCAGAATACACACGGAAGAATGCCAACTTTCCAACGAAAGGATCTGTAGCGATCTTAAATGCAAGCGCAGCAAAAGGCTCTGTATCTGAAGCAGGTCGCGCAACTTTCTTTTCCGAATCATCTGGATCAAAACCTTCTACCGGAGGAATATCTAGTGGTGAAGGAAGATAATCAACAACAGCGTCAATCATCATCTGAACACCTTTGTTCTTCAAAGAAGAACCACAAAGTACAGGGAACACCTGCAAAGCAATCGTTGCTTTTCGAAGCGCTACTTTCAAATCAGCCATTGGAATTTCTTCTCCTCCAAGATATTTTTCCATCAAGACTTCGTCGTTTTCTACAATCGCTTCAATCATCTTTCCACGATATTCTTTTGCCTTTGCTTGGTACTCTTCTGGAATATCAATTTCGTCTACCTGCTTTCCTTCTTCGTCTCGGTACATGAAGGCCTTCATCTTCAACAAATCGATAATTCCTTCGAATTTTTCTTCTGTTCCGATTGGAAGCTGAATAGGAAACGCGCGCTTTGTAAGTCGTGCATGAATTGAATCCAAATCTTTATAAAAATCTGCACCTGTTCGATCTAGCTTGTTAATGTAACAAACTCGAGGAACTTTGTACTTATCCGCTTGGTGCCAAACAGTTTCTGACTGCGGTTCTACACCAGCAACTCCGTCAAATACGGTTACACCACCATCCAAAACACGTAGAGAACGCTCTACTTCAACAGTAAAGTCAACGTGACCTGGTGTGTCAATAATGTTAATTCGGTGCTCCTTCCAAAAACAAGTTGTCGCAGCTGAAGTGATCGTAATTCCACGTTCACGTTCCTGTTCCATCCAGTCCATTTCTGCTTCACCTTCGTGTACTTCACCAATTCGGTGTTTCTTTCCTGTGTAAAACAAGACACGTTCCGTCGTAGTCGTTTTTCCAGCATCAATGTGAGCAATGATACCGATATTTCGAGTTCGTTCGAGGGAATATTCACGGGCCATAATATAGTTGAGCTAATTGAGATGACTAAATTGAGATTATCGAGCAAAGTGTGCGAATGCGCGGTTTGCTTCTGCCATTCGCTGAACATCCTGTCGCTTCTTGATTGCTTCACCTTCATTGTTTGAAGCGGCGATTACTTCCGCTGCTAGTCGCTGAGCCATTGGCTTTCCTTTTTTCGCTCGTGCCGCCACAAGAATCCATCGGTACGCAAGTGCATATCGGCGGTCTCCTCGTACCGGAATCGGGACTTGATAGTTCGCTCCTCCAACACGTCGAGATTTTACTTCAACCGCTGGAATAACGTTCTTCAACGCCTTTTCAAAAATTTCAATTGGACTTTGCTTTGTTTCTTTCGAAATAATTTCAAACGCATCGTACACAACACGTTCTGCAACGGTTTTCTTTCCGTCATGCATCACGTAATTAATCAATTTTGTAACTAAAACATTACCGAACTTAGCATCCGGTAGCAATTCTCGTTTTTCTGCTTGTTTTCCACGCATAATATATTCGTTAATTCCGGTTTCTTCCTCCCGTGGGCAGGAGTACTCGGAATAATAGTTAGATAGACAGAGAGCGCCACAAATGTGACGCTTTCATTTTATTTCTTTGGACGCTTCGCTCCATATTTAGAGCGACCTCGGTTACGACCTTCTACTCCAGAGGCGTCGTAACGACCACGTACGATGTGGTAGCGGACACCCGGAAGATCTTTTACTCGCCCACCTCGGATCATAACGATCGAGTGTTCCTGCAAGTTGTGACCTTCTCCTGGAATGTAAGCAGTAACTTCAGTTCCGTTCGAAAGACGAACACGCGCTACTTTACGCAAAGCTGAGTTCGGCTTTTTTGGCGTTGTTGTATACACACGTGTACACACTCCGCGCTTAAATGGTGAACCTTTTGGAAGGTTCGTTCGCTTACGATGAAGCGTATCGAGAGCATACTGCATGGCCGGAGACTTTGACTTCTTCGACTGCGATGTACGCCCTTTTCTGATAAGTTGGTTTACAGTTGGCATAATTTTAGATGGCGGAAATGTATCACGCGAAACGATTTAGGTCAAGAATTCAGTGATATTTCATCTTAGCGAAGACTTTGATTCAAAAGCATGGTGCACGAATCACCTACCGTCGCATCACAAATAGCATACGCAGGGGCACTGATAAAGAAGAATACGTTAAATGGGGTAAGAAGCGAAATCAATACCAAAACGAGCAATAATTGAGGCCCATAAGTCGCAATAAACAACCGAGTTTTCGCATGTTTTGGAGCAGAAAGCAGCACATCTACAATCTTTGATCCATCAAGCGGGTGAACTGGAAGCAAATTGAATAACATCAAAAATAAATTGATAATGATCAGCAGCACCAAAAACGGCTGCAATAACGTTCCAGCACCAATCCCTGCACCTAAAACAACAAATCGAAGTAAAAGCGCAGAAAGTAGAGCTAAAAACAAATTCGAAAATGGGCCCGCAAGCGCAATATGCAGCGCATCAACAAACGGATTCTTCAAGTTATAAGGATTATAAGGAACTGGCTTTGCCCAACCAAAACCAAATAACAACAAGGGAACAAACCCCCACAAGGTAAGGTGAGCAAAAGGATTCAACGTCAATCTACCAGCCGCCTCGGCCGTTGAATCACCTTTTAAATGCCCGAGCAACGCATGTGAAAATTCGTGGACAGTTAGCGACAAAACAATCACCACTATCCACACGATAGCAACAGCTGGGGATAAACTAAGTAATTCGAAAAACATACTATTCAACTTCGATCTGAGCCCCAATCGACCTCAATTTTCCAACCAAATCCTCGTACCCACGCTCCAAATGATCAACTCCATCAATCTCCGACGTCCCTTCCGCGACCAATGCTGCTGCTACATAAGCAAGTCCTGCACGAATATCTGGAACCGTCATCTTCCCCGCCTTCAAAGGCGTTACGCCTCGAATGATAGCCGACTGTTGATAATTTTGATGCTTAAACGGTCCCGACACGCGGTCCGGCAAATACGTAATTTCGATATTCGCGCCCATCGTATTCAATGTCTCTGTATATTTAAACCGATCTTCATAAACCGTTTCATGAATAACCGACTCCCCATCTGCCTGCGTCAATACAACCGCCAACGGCTGTTGCCAGTCGGTAGAAAACCCCGGAAATGTATCTGTTTCAACCTCGATCGGTCGATACGAACTCTTTCCACGGAACCAAATTCCGCTGTCAGTTACTTCAAATTCCGCCCCAAGTTGCCGAACCGCATTCAAAAACGTCACCATATGCCCCTGCCGCGCTCCTTCACAAAAAATCTCTCCCTTCGTCGCAAGCGCAATACACGCAAAACTAGCTGCCTCCAAACGATCAGGCAGCACCGTATGCTCACATCCATGCAACTTTTCCACACCAATAATCTCAATTTCGCGCCCAGCCTTCTGGTGAATGATCGCCCCCATCTTCTGCAACATCATCATTAATCCCATGATTTCCGGCTCAATCGCAGCGTTCCGAATCACCGTCTTCCCCTTCGCCAACACTCCCGCGTACATCAACGTTTCAGTTGCTCCAACTGATGGATACGGCAATTCAAACGAAACACCTTTCAATCGACCTTCGACCCAAAATTTCCAACCTTCTTCCGACTCCTCAACCTTCGCCCCCATTTTTTGCAACGCCTTCAAGTGATAATCCACCGGTCGAGCTCCAATCTTGTCCCCGCCAACACGCGCAACATACGCTTCACCCGTGCGATGCAAAAGTGGCGCTACAAGCAAAATAGACAATCGATTTTTTCGACTCTGCGCCATCGTAGAAGCTGACGCAATTTCCTTCGTCGTCGCCCGCAGCGTATGATCTTCAATCGTCACCTGCGCCCCAACCGTTTCGATCAACTCCTTCGCAATATCCGTCTCCTGTTGCAACGGAACATTCCGCAAGGTAACCGTTTCGTCTGTAAGTAAGGTCGCAATAATCATCTTACTCGCCGCATTCTTCGCACCAGCAATCTTGACCGAACCATTCAAAGCAAGTCCACCAGTAATTTTCATTCGTTCCATAATGTTGAGATAAGTGCGTCCATTTTCGCATATTTCAAGAAAAAGAAGAAGCGCGCCGATTTCTCGACGCGCCACGTAGTCAACCCTCGCGCAGCTCGCGCACGATCACGAGGTGGAATTTTTCACAGAAGGAAGACGCGAACGCCAATCCTTCTCGAGCGTCTCTCGCGTATGCTTACTTCCCCAATTGATGTTAGGGATGTGTCCGAAATACTCCGGAGCGATGAACCTAAGTGCACGACGACCCGCGTACAACCTATGATTCTCTTCTGCGGTGGTCATCAGGTCGGAGATATGATCGCCAACCGGAATCACAATCTGCTCCGTGCTCACAGCAGTAAACCACCCTTCATCCCGCCTTGGCATCAGAATGCAGCCAGCGGTCTTCACATCCCAGTAACCAGATGCCGTCATGTGGTTTTGAGGCTTCTCTGTGTCTTCAGACCGGAGAGGATCCGTCCAGAGCACGCCCTTCAAGTATTCACTCAGAGAGCGAGCATCCTCGCGTGTCGCCACGCGAATGCGACCACCCTTTACAGGCATAACACCCATCACCACGTAACGCCAACCAGCACTATCGGTCACCTTTCCCCGGCGCTCAAGCTTGATCAAGCGCGACTCCTGAGTCTTCCTACGACTCCGGACCCACACGATATAGCAAGCATCCTTTGTCCGAATCACACGACACTCCTGTCGCTCGTGCGCGAAGAAGCGATCCTGCTTCTTTCGTCGTGATCGAAACTCATTCCACGACGACTCGTTCATGAACAGTCGAATCGCAGGCTCGTCAGTCGCCCCACCCACGACACGTCGATCGCCTTCGCTCAACTCCGCAGCGACCCAGAGATGCTTCAGGTCAGCCTCGAAGACACGCTCATTCGCGAGCTCGTTGACACGCTGAATCGCGTTCGAAATCAGCAGATGCCGTTCGATCATCTCCATCACCATCAACTGAAGAGCGATGGTGAGATTACGACGCGCCTCATAGTAAAGACGTCGTTCGCGAATGCGCGGATCACGCTTACTGGGCTTCCTTGGCTCACGACGTACCCACTCGATCTGGCGACGCGGATCAGTCGTACTCGACACTTCTTCGAGCGTTTCGAGTCGCCCGGAATACGGAGCAAAGTACATGTTTGCCATGGTGCGCACATGATCTTCCGCCGCATTCAATGCCTCGCAGAATCGATCGAAAAACTCCTCAACTCCCAGCTCGGTCGAAACACCATGAGCGGACTTGTGATACCTCACGAACGCTGCATGCAACGCCGCCTTGGAGTCGTAACCGATTTCGATCAGTCGAAAGTATTCTTTCGTCATGCGCTTCAGCGCCTGTGCCTCTGGAGCGAATTGCCGAAACGGCATCGCGTCAATCTGCGGACTGAAGATTTTCAAGAATCACCTCTAACTGAATTGTTTTCACCAACACGACCCCTTACTCTTACAAAAATCCCAACAAAAATCAACCTCAATCACCTCCCTAAAACAAAAAACAGCTAATGAAAGCTGTTTTTTGCACCACGAAGGACTAAACTCCTTCTCCAAAGTGATACTTATCAGTCAATTTTTCGTATGTAAACAATTCGTTTTCTGAGAAGAATCGGTTGATCTCTGTTTCTGCCGCTTCCGGAGAATCTGACGCGTGAACCATATTTGATGGTACATTCATCGAAAGATCTGCTCGGATCGTTCCAGCGTCCGCTTGTCGAGGATTTGTTGAACCAACGATTTTTCGAATTTCATCAATCACCTCCAACCCTTCGAACACAGCCGCTACTACCGGAGTTTGCATCATGAATTTCTTCAAATCTCCAAAAAATGGCTTATCTTTCAAGTGTCCGTAGTGTTCAACCAATGTCTGTTCGTCTAGGTTGATCATCTTAAGCGCCACCATCTTCAAGCCTTTTCGCTCGAATCGGCACAATACTTCACCAACTAATTCGCGCTGAAGTGCATCTGGTTTAATAAGAACGAGGGATCGTTGAATGTTCGACATAAATCTAATGTTATTTTGCTCACAGACTACTCAAAAAAACCAAAAATGTAAAGAAAAGACACGCGCATCAAAAATCAAATGTCGCCACCTGCGGTTCGCCTCCATCAAATAGAACTCGCAAATCACCGTGCAAATCCGTACGTAAAATGACATCCGAAAATTGCGCGAGGCGCTCCATAACCGTCGCATGCGGATGTCCATACGAATTCTCCCCCACCGAAATCAACGAAATTTCTGGAGTAACTGCAGAAAGAAATCGCTGACCCGTTGAAGTAGCACTTCCATGGTGAGCCACCTTCAACACATCAACATCACCTATCACATCCAAAATTCGCTCCTCCTCTTCAAGACCGATGTCACCCGTAAACAACATATCCCCTTCTAAATACTCGAACAACAATGTAATCGAACCGGCGTTTGGATCATCCAACTCCTGTTGCTTTAATGATTGAAACGGAAACACAACACTCAATTCCGCAAATTCGTGAAGCGAAATCGCATCTCCTCGTTGCACAAACCGAACTTTCTGATCGGCCAAATCCAAAAATCGTTCACTCAACAACGAATCATACCCCTGTCCCGTCACCCAGACTTCTCCCACGTCATACTGATCAAGCACTGCAACCAATCCCTCCACATGATCAGCATGCGGATGCGTATTAATCACCACATCAATTGACCGATCCCAAAACGGCATCACTCGACCAAGTTTTTCGAGCACCGCATCGCCGTAACCACCATCAATTAAAACCTGAGCCTTCTTCGAATCAATAAAAATCGCATCCCCTTGCCCGACATCAAACACCCAAACGACCACGCGATCCGGTTGAAATGCACGCGCACTTAAAAATAATTGAACAATAATACCCAAAACAATAAGCGCAAAAAAGAACGCTATTTTTTGAATTTGTGTTTTTGTAGAGCGACGCATACAGCAAAAAGAAATAACCAGGCAATGCCAGCAAGAATAAATTGAACCACTCCATGCACTTCAATCACCGCAAACGGAAGAGCAGAGAAAAAGCGAATAACCCACAGAATCACATTCAAAAACAACCACCCCGGAGCAAGAAAAAGAACACCGAGTGGATCAAGTAAAAACGACAACCCTACCGCCATCGAACCAAACAACATGGCATACGGCAAAAATGGAAGCACGAGCAAATTCGCAAGTGGTGCAACAAAAGAGATTGTGCCAAAACCAGAAATGGTGACAGGAAGTGTAAAAAACGTCGCAGCAAGTGTCGCCACAAACCCTTCTCGAATTCCAAAATCTTTCGGCAAAAAAGAAAAACGCGGTTCCAAAATTGGCACAAAAAATAATAATCCTGTCGTCGCAAGAACAGACAACTGAAACCCAATATCATCACGCAACAAAAACGGGTTAACCGCCAGCATTACCGCAACCGTCAAAAGCAACACATTTGTTGAAGTTGATCGCCGACCAATTTGTCGCGCCACAAGCAAACACGCTCCCATCACTCCAGCTCGGACCACAGCCGCTTCACCGCCCGCAATACCGATATAGAAAATGATTCCCAAAATCAACACCCAAAACGCACGCTGACGTCGCACACCTACCGAAGTCAAAAATCCAAACAACAAAAACACAACCAAGGCAATATTGTATCCCGAAGCAGCCACGATATGCGATGTTCCGGTTCGCGCAAAACGATCTTCCCATTCATCCGAAAACGTTTTTTCACCAAGAAGCAATCCGGCGAGCAACGTACTTTGCGGCGGTGAAAACGTACGAGCAATCGCTTCACTTGCAAAACCTCGTGCTCGATCCACCACCATCAACGGCGAAACGGTATTAGTTGATTCGATGCTCAGTTCACGCACAAAACATGTCTTATACACTCCTTTCGCAGCCAAGTATCGATCATACCGAAATCCTTCAAACGGTTCCGGATCCGCCAATTCACAAGCAAATACAATTCGATCACCTACCCGAGGAGCCTCAATATGTTGCGAAAAAATAAGAGCGCGATCGGAATAAAATTGCTCATCAATCTGAATCGAACGAACCGTGATTTGATCAGTCACTCCCGACTGAACACGCACCACTTCGCCCGCCACATCGCGATATTCACCATCGTAAAAAACAATCGAATCAGACATTGGTTCGTGCAGTGCAAACGAAAACCATCCGAGCGAAAAGAAAAATAAACACACCGCCGAAAGCAGCGCCGACTTGTGGCGTTGAAAAATAAACGCATCAATCAATACCGCGAACAGTGCAATCGCAACAGTCACCAAAACCCAAACAACCGAATCCAAACGAATCCAAGAAAGGGCCGCGACTCCAGCAATGAATCCAAATAACGCCGAACGCAAAACCTGTGAAGGAGTTCCTATGCGTTCCATAATCCCATCCCATGAACCCTAAAACCAGCACGAGCAACGTCTGCACGCGGCAAACAATTTTTTCCGTCAAAAATCAAACCACCCGAAATTGCTCCAGCAACTCGCTCCCAATCAGCTGTTAAAAATTCATCCCACTCCGTCAACACGAATAGCGCATCAACACCTTCTAGTGCCACCTCCTTCGAATCACACCAAACAACATCCGCCGACACAATCTCCTTCTTTGCATTTTCCATCGCCTCTGGATCAAACACGCGCAACTTCGCACCACGCGACAATAATTCCTGCGAAATCCGCACCGCAGGCGATTCCCGCACATCATCGGTATTCTTATTAAACGCCATTCCCCAAACCGCAATCGTTTTCCCAGAAATACCTCCAAGTAATCGATCTGCCTTTTCTACAAAATACATTCCTTGGCGAATATTCGCTTCAATAATTGGCTGAATCAACAAACTTTCCACCCCATGAGTAGAAGCAACTCTCGCAAGTGCCTGAACATCTTTCGGAAAACACGAGCCACCAAATCCGGCCCCCGCACGCAAAAACGGCGAACCAATGCGCGTGTCCGAACCAATGCCACGTTCAACATCCTGAATATCCGCACCAACAACATCCGCAATGCACGCCAATTCATTCATAAGCGAAAGTCGCATCGCAAGCATCGTATTTGCCGAATATTTTGTAAGCTGAGCGCTCGCAATCGACATGACAAAAATAGGCACATCCAAAAATGCATACACGTCTCGAAGCACCTGCTCATCACGCGACGAAGAAACGCCAATCACAATCCGATCCGGCGCAAAAAAATCTTCCATCGCCCGACCTTCACGCAAAAATTCCGGATTTGCAGCGAGTCGCCCACCTGTGCCAAGCCAGCCACACATCTCTTCTTCAAGCCCAGGCGGCACAGTACTTTTTACAACCACCAAACAATCCAACCCAACACGCCCAATTTCTTTCATCACCGCTTCCACCGCCGACAAATCACAGCTTCCATCCTCGCGCGAAGGAGTTTGAACACACACGAACACGCATACACTTTCAAAATCCCGCGAAGCATCTTCAAGAGACGAAAAAAAACGCAACCGTCCCGCAGCGCTATTCGCTTCCAATTTTTCTGCCAACCCAATTTCAAAAAATGGCACTTCAGCACGCCGCAAACACTCGACTCGTTCAACATTTACGTCAACACACCGAACAACATGTCCGGCTTCCGCAAGACCAACCGCCTGCACCAACCCAACATATCCCGCTCCTATAACCGTAATATTCATATGTATCACTGTATAAAGTCTTCACGCTTCTGTGAAGCGATCAACGCGAAAGCAAAAAACGTTGATCAAAATGCACACTGCACCGCGCGCATGAACGTGGTTTTTTAAAAATAATCGCCGTCTCGGTTTGATGCCCATTTGGACAACTATACACATACACCTGCTTACATGCATGTTGAAATTCAACCGTACGAATCTTTACATGCTTTTCATCCCAGCGTTTTTGTTCGACACGCGACGACATCACTGTTCCAATAATACCCTTTGGAACAAATAAAATGCTCGGCTTTTCACGACCCCGCCATTCCTGTACACGCACCTTTTGAACACCTGAGAGAACAGGAAGATCAACCCCTCCGGCATCTAGATATTCCTTCACCATCGCCTTCACTGTGCGATCGAACGACTTGCCGTGCCGCGCACTACGCAAACGCCCGTCACATGCATCAGCTACATGCCACAATTCGTGCATGACCACTTCGAGCGCACATTCTTTTTTTCGATACGTCTCGTGAAGTAAGTACGGATTAAACGTAATCAAATAACGAATATCACGACCATGATGAGTTACTTCGGGAAACACAGGTGTGTACACGCGCCCCTGCCGAGCATGACGCAATCCTGCAGTATGACCATACTGCCGCAAACTCATCTTCTGCGTTAGTACCAAAATCCGCTCTGGCTGAACATACTTCAGGCGATCAACAACCAAAGCAGCGCGCTCGATTACCTCAGAAAAAACATCCGCAAGCGAAATGATCACATTTATTCTCCACGCGTCATCAATTCTACCAACTCATCAACGCGCGCGCGCATCACATCCTCGCTTGTCGCCTCAACTGTCAAACGAATCACCGGTTCGGTATTAGAAGCGCGCACAATAAACCACCAATCCCGTCCAAATTCACAACGAATTCCATCCAATTCATTCACAATAGTTGCTTGCGGAATATACACTTCCTTCACACGTGCAATCACCGCATCCTTTGCCTCAACTTCAATATTTACTTCTCCGCTGTTCACAAACGTACGCAACGGCCGAACCAAATCTGCAAACGTACTGCCCGAACGCTTCCAAGCAAGCAAAATGAGTAAAAAAGTATAATCGATCGACTCCAAATCACGGAACGGTTTAAAGAAAAAGTGACTCGAAATCTCACCTCCAATTTCCGCCCCCGATTCGCGCATTTTGCGAATCGCAAACGTGCGTCCGATACGATCTTCGATCAACTCCGCACCCGCCTCACGCATCGCATCCGCACTCGCCCATCCGTGGTTTGGCGCTACAACCACCTTTGCGGAATCATGATCCTGCAAATACGCCTGTACAAGCAACGCCAATGTTTGATCCCCGCGCAATGTTACTCCCTCACTATCAACAAATCCGATCCGATCCCCATCTCCATCAATCGCCACACCAAAATCAGCACCAATTTCCTTCATCTTCGCCTTCAAATCAATCAATGTACTTTCTTTGGCAGGATTTGCTTCATGATACGGAAATCGCGCATCTGGTTCCTCGTACAGCTCCACGGCCTGAATACCCAAACGTGCAAGCAACGGCGCAAATGTAACAGCCCCCATTCCGCTACCGTAATCAACAACTAACTTAACATCCTTCACAGAAGGAAGCGTACCAGCTGCAGCAAGTACATACGCCAAATACTCACCAATGAATTCTTTTTCTTCCACACGTCCCGCGACATCAGCATTCGGCACAACCAAATTCATCAACGTAAACAATCGCTCACCCGAAACCGGTTCACCATCTGCGAGCGCAACCTTGATTCCATTATATTCGGCTGGATTATGCGAGGCTGTAATCATCACACCAACATCCACCCCCTGCGTCGTCACCGCCCAATTAAACAACGAAGTCGTCACCATTCCCATCGAAACCACATCCGCGCCAGCAGCCGTAATCCCAGCGATCATCGCTTCGGCTAGCTGAGGACTTGTTTCACGCATATCGCGCCCAACCAACACTTTTTTTGCTTGATATTTCTGCACTAACACGCGCCCAACCTGTTCAGCTAATTCTACCGTAATTTCGGGAAGCAAACCGCGAATATCATTCGCTTTAAAAATCCCTTTCGGAAATTCCATATTCGTTGACATTTAGTAAAAAAATACGTACTGTTTAGAAGGATAAGCCCTTCTATTCACACGTAAGTGTAGTGAAAAACTAATAACTCGGCAACCGCCGAAAATAAACATCTTTATGGAAATTATTCTTATCGTCATTCTTGCAGTGCTTGGCGTGACAGCCCTGTGGCTCATGATGGTCTTCAACGGCCTCATTCGTCTTCGAAATCGTGTCGACGAAGCATGGTCAGACATCGAAGTTCAACTAAAACGACGATACGACCTAATTCCAAACTTGGTAAATTCGGTAAAGGGGTACGCAAAACATGAAGAAAACGTCTTCACAAAGGTAACCGAAGCACGAGCGAACGCCATCGGCGCACAGACTCCAGCTGAACACGCACAAGCAGAAGGCATGCTAACAGGAGCATTGAAAAGCCTGTTCGCGGTTGCGGAAAGTTACCCAACACTTCAAGCATCAGAAAACTTCCTCCACTTGCAACGCGAACTGGTTGACGCAGAAGACAAGATTCAAGCATCACGACGCTTCTACAACGGAAATGTCCGAGACTTCAACACGCGACTTCAAGTATTTCCAAACAATTTAGTCGCAGGCGTTCTAGGATTTACAAAATATGATTTCTTCGACGCACCAGACGAAGTAAACGCCACTCCAAACGTCCAATTCTAAATCGTAACCAAGGATTCTTGCATCTTCTTTGCAGAGATCCAAAAAAAGAAGTAGCGAGCTCTGCATCCGTCCGCGGTCAGTCACTCTCTACTTTTTTCTTATGTACAATTCCATCGCTTCAAACAAACGAAAAACTTGGGCGCTCTTAATTGCCTTCACCATCCTGTGTACCGCACTGTTTCTTGTACTTGGAATAAACCTAGGCATGAACTACTGGCAATCCATCGCTCTCGGCGCAGGATTCAGCATCTTATACGGAAGCATCAGCTATTTCTTCAGCGACAAAGTAGCCCTCTTCGCAGCAGGAGCAACGCCAATCAAAAAACAAGATCATTTCGAGCTCTACACGATGGTAGAAAATCTCGCGATCACCGCCGGATTACCAACGCCAAAAATCTACATCATCAACGACCCAACGCCGAACGCATTCGCAACCGGCCGAAATCCAGAACACGCATCCGTCGCCTACACAACGGGAATTCTTCAAATTCTGAACAAACAAGAACTGCAAGGAGTCACCGCACACGAATTGTCACACATCAAAAATTACGACATCCGTATTATGACCATCGTGGTCGTGCTCATTGGACTGGTTGTATTAATTTCCGACATCCTGCTTCGCGTAGGACTATTTGGTGGCGGTGGACGTTCGCGCGAAAATAACGGACAGGCTGCAATCGCCTTTCTAGTGATCGGTCTGATCGCGGCAATCCTCGCTCCATTCATCGCGCAAATTATTCAACTAGCCGTGTCTCGTTCACGAGAATACCTAGCAGACGCAAGCGGCGCGATGCTGACACGCTACCCGCAAGGACTTGCATCCGCTCTACAAAAAATCCAACAGCACGCCGGAAAACTACAAAATGCAAACCACGCAACCGCACACCTCTACATCGCAAATCCATTCGGAGGAAAAAATGCACACCGAGGATTCTTCAACCGTCTATTCGCCACACATCCTCCAACAGAAGAACGAATTAAACGATTGCTCGACGCAGGAAGATAACCAGCAAATATATGAATGACATTATCGGAAAATTCACCAACCATCTGAAAAACGCACTCACCCGAGCGCTTTGCTTAGCGGTCGAAACACAAAAATCCGAAATCACCCCACTTCACCTAGTCTGGGCACTTCAATCACAACAAGGCTGTGTTGCGGCAGAAATTCTGGAAAAATCAGGATCTTCATTTAAGCAACTACAGCTTACCGTAGGCGACAGTGGACAAACCTTCGAAGAAAAAGCTGAACAAAAATCAACTGTTCCAGCGCTTTCTGAAGCGGCAAAAATCGCCATCGAAAAAGCCGTACTCGCAGCAAACACGTACGAACACAAATACATCGGCACCGAACATCTTCTCTCCGGTCTACTTCAGTCATCACGCGAAGTACGAGAATATTTCGAAGAGGCAAAAGTAAATGTTTCGAGCATTCAAACACACCTCACTGCGATCTTCCGAACAAGCGCCTCATTTCCAGATCTCGCACAACCAACAAAATCAATTCAAAATTTATTCCACGAACTAGAACACGAGGAAGAAGAAGACGACAGCAAGCAACTGGCGATTGATTTCTTTACGGACGAAATGACCACCGAAGAAGCAGTAGAAAAAATCACGCCAGTCATCGGTCGCGATACCGAAATTCATCGACTCGCAAACATCCTTGCGCGCAAACAAAAAAACAATCCAATCCTAATTGGTAAACCGGGTGTTGGAAAAACAGCCGTCGTCGAAGGGCTCGCGAAAAACATTCTAGAAGACAACGTACCGGCAGCTCTTTCAGGCAAACGCATTTTGCGTCTAGACTTAGCTTCAATGATCGCCGGCACGATGTACCGAGGTGAATTCGAATCACGCTTGCGACAACTGATCGAAGAAGTGACAGAACGTCCCGACATCATTCTGTTCATCGACGAAATCCACACCATCATGGGAGCAGGTGCCGCTTCAGGCTCGCTCGACGCAGCAAACATTCTAAAACCCGCCCTCGCGCGCGGTGAAATTCGCTGTATCGGCGCAACAACGCCAGACGAATTCAAAAAGTTTATCGAAACCGACGGCGCGCTCGAACGACGATTCCAACAAATCCCACTCCGCGAACCAACCAAAGAAGAAACGCGCAGCATCCTAGAAGGCATTAAATCATTCTACGAAAAACATCATCACGTAGAATACTCAGACGAAGCACTGGCACGTACAATCGAGCTAGCTGACAAGTACCTCCACGGAAAAGCCTTCCCCGACAAAGCAATCGACGTCCTCGACGAAGCAGGATCACTTGCAAATCACCTAAAACGAAAACGCAAAAAAGACGCGTCTATTTTCGAACTACAGAAAAAACTGGCAGCAGTAAAAAAACAAAAGAAGACAGCTGTTACCGAAGAACGATTCGAGGAAGCGATGCAGTTGAAAGAAGAGGAACTGTTGCTCGAAAAAACCATGAAAGAACGCCGCGACAAAGCAACAAAAAATCTTCAAATCATCTCGGTAGACGAATCCATTATTACCGAAACTGTGTCACACATGTGCGGTATTTCGCTTGATAAATTAAGCGCTAGCGAACAAAAAGAACTAAAAAAACTAGAAACGACACTAAACGAACAAGTCATCGGCCAAAACAAAATTGTCGCCGAAGTAGCAAAAGCCATCCAGCGATCAAAACTAGGACTCGGCAAAAAAGAACGACCGCTTGCGTCATTCCTCTTCCTTGGACCTTCCGGCGTAGGAAAAACGCACCTCGCAAAAACGCTGGCAAAAAATCTCTTCGCACACGAAGACAGCTTTTTGCGACTCGACATGTCTGAATACTCGGAACCGTTTACGATCAGTAAATTAATCGGCTCACCAGCTGGCTACGTTGGCTATCGCGAATCAACAAAACTGACCGACCACATCAAACAGCATCCACACACCGTCATCCTGTTCGACGAAATCGAAAAAGCACACGGCGATGTTCACAATTTGTTGCTTCAAATTCTAGACGACGGAATGCTTACCGACGCCACGGGAAGAAAAATCAACTTCCGAAATACGTACATTATCCTGACAACAAATGCCGGAAAAGAATTTCTCGACAGCTCAACGCTCGGCTTTGCCTTAAGTGATGGCGCCGACGTAAAACAACAACGCATGCGCGAAGCACTCGAGCAACAGTTCAAAGTTGAACTGCTCAATCGCATTCAACACATCTGCGCATTCGAACGTCTTTCGCAGGAAAGCATTCAAAAGATTTCCGAAAAAGAACTTGCCGAAATCGGAAACCGATTGGAAGAAAAAAACATTCATTACTCGCTTCACAAAGAAGTCGCAGAACACATTGCAAAAAAGGTACGAGCAGAACACGGCGCACGCGATATCCACAGAGTCATCGAAGAACAAGTAGAACACGCGATCGCCGAACAACTCCTCTCTGCCACAAAACAACCAAAGAAAATTCAAGTTTCGACCAACAAAACAGGAAAAATCCTAGTAAAAAGCCTGTCTCGATAAACACAAAAGAAAAATCATCCCAGCAAATTGTCGGGATGATTTTTTTGATTACAAAAAAGTGAAAAGAGAGCCACAAAAACAGCACATTTTCTGCTATAATACAGGCATGGCAGAAGCCGTTCAGCAACAAGTAAACCCGCGCGCACAACTTCAACAAGCAAGAATCGCCGCACAAAAAAACAGCACGCAAAACCGCGCGTCTAATTCGCGATCGAATCGAAGCAAAATTCAACAACAAGTCACCTCTCGAAACGTCGACATCGAAGCAATCACCAACCGCCCACGAAACGAACGCGAAGAAGAAGCACTCGAAAACGAAAAACGCGTCAAAGAACTAAACAACAAAAAACGTTTGCACATCCAAAAAATGCAAACACGCGCGATGCTCCAAAACTACATCGCCGCCCCACGAGAATTCACCGAACTGCAAACACCCCAAGAACAAGAGCAGCAACAGATGCAAGAAGCGTACGACGAATATCAGGAAGAAAATGCCAACGTCATGCAATCAACCGAAGGCACGCTAAAGAAAGTACGCCAACTGGCAAAAAATAAACAAGAATTGATGGCAAAAGCCCGTAAAGTAAAAGAAAGCATCGATAAAGCAAAGAAAGCAAAAGACATTCTTTGGACCGCAGGACAATACGTCACGCTCACGGAACACGTCGCACCAGCAGCCGCAGAAACAATTTTTACCGGAGGTGGAACGATTGGCGCCTACCGATTCGTAAAACTCTTAGCTGGTAAAGACGACTTCTTTCCCGGAATGTTTTCGTTTCTGGAACCATCACGCTACAAACTAAGTGACATTACTTCCTGGCTTTCGATGCTGCATTTCGCGTACTTCAGCCTTATCGCCCTACTCGTCATCGCCGCAATTCTCGCAGCGCTCATCCTGCTCGTCATCCCGATCGCACTCGCCGGCACCGTCGCAGGCACAGCCTCGTACCAGCTCTACAACTTCCTTCAAACATACATTCTCTAACCCTATGTCTCCCAAGCAAAAGCAAATCATTCTCGTCATCCTGTTCATCGCCGCAACCGCGCTTATCGCAGCGGGAATTATTTTCATCTTATTCCGTCCACCATCGCTCACGCCAACGCCAACTCCAAACGAAGAGCCTGGAAATATTGGTCAGCTACCAGAATCACAACCAGGAACAGGCGGAAATGTGATACCAGACAACGAAAATGGCGAAGGAACAAACACACCAGGTACCCTTCCTGGGTCCGAAGTAGCAAGCGGAGGATTAACCAACGTACAGCAACTCACAACAGGCACAATCTCGACGCCAACCATCTCGGGAAACAACATTGCGTACTACGATCCAGCTGATGGACGCTTCTACACCATCAACGCAAACGGTGAAGTCGTCGCACTCACCGACACACCTTTCCCAAATGCTGAAAATGTCACCATCGCCCCAAGCGCCGAAGCAGCCGCGATCGAATTCCCAGACGGAAGTAACATTTTGTATAACTTTACAACACAAAAACAAATCAACCTTCCAAGCCATTGGGAAGATTTTGCTTTTTCTTCCACTAGCACAGAAGTGGCATCTAAAAGCATTGGTGTAGACGCAAACAATCGCGCCCTTGTCGTCACTTCAGCAGACGGATCAAGAACAACCCCAATCGCTGCACTTGGCAACAATCAAGACCGAGTCACCGTCAACTGGTCACCAAACAACCAAATCGTCGGATTCTCTGACACAGGCAGCGTACAAAACAGCTTTGGCCGAAAACAAATCTTCCTCATCGGAAGCGACGGCGGAGAAAAAGGCGCGCTCATCGTAGAAGGCGGAAATTTTTCAGGCACCTGGTCCCCTTCTGGAAACAACATCCTCTATTCCATCGCCTACAGTGCCCGTAACAACCGACCATCCCTCTGGCTTGCAAACGCCACCGGAACCGTCGGCACAGAACGAAAATACCTAAACATCGAAACCTGGGTAGAAAAATGCACATTTCAGAACGAGACGACTATTTTATGTGCCGTACCAAACTCGGTCCCAGACGAATCTGGATTTGATCAAGATCTAGTAACCGCTCCTGACAACCTGTTCAGCATAAACATCTCAAGCGGTCGATCAACACTTCTTGCTATCCCGTCAGACCAGATGCAAATGCACAACCTCTCTATCTCCGAGGATGGAACGGTTCTCTATTTTACAAATGAAAACGGACAACTCAGTTCAATGAACCTACGCTAATGCTATGAATATTTCTGCAAAACAACTAGCGATCACAGCTTGTTTAATAAGCCTTTTGATTTTTATCGCACTTGCAGGAAAAATGCTGGAAAAGAATGCGAATAGCAAAGAAACAAGAACTACGAACGAAGCCCTTCCGGCCGTCTACGGAAATCCCAAAGCTGAAACAATTATAGAAATCATCGGCTACCCAGGATGCCAACAATGCGAAACACAATCCATCAACCTACGAGCGGTCATCGATCAAAATCCGAACATCCAACTCCACTGGTACGATCTTCCAAACGACTCTCTCGATATGAGCGCGACACAAACAACGATTGCAACACACTGCGCCGAAGAACAAGATCAATACTGGCAATATTTCGATCTTATCAATAGCCAACAACAAAAAAACAAAACCGTTTACATCGAAGCGGCAAAAACGCTCGAACTAAACGAGAAAAAATTCACTCGATGTTTGGAAAAACAAAAACCGCTCAAAAACATCGAACAAAACAGCCTCTACGCGAACGAAAAAAATCCCACCGCACTTCCAACCACTTTCATTCAACAAAAACGCTACACAGGAGTGATGTCCATAAACGAAATCCAAACCGCTTTGCAAAACTAATATGAAAAAAATTCTCGCTCTCCTATTCGTTGCGTGTACAACCCTGTTCTTACCCACGCAAACCTTCTCCGCAGAACTCATAACGCCCTCGGTTCAATGCGATAACGGAGAAGAAGGTCTCTACTGCATCTGCTCGACACACTTTCCAAATCCGGGAGTTTTTACCAATGGAATCAGTGATGTTTACGGAACCATCACAGGGTTTGAATCCTATCCAGATATCACTACCTACCCAACTACCGTAAATAAATTCGATAAATGCACCGAAGTCTGTTTACAAAACTTGAGAGACAGCGCAGCTAGCAACCCAACAGCTGTAAGAGAAATTTATACAAACAGCAATAATCCACTAGATTTTTACGCAACCCTCTACTGCGTTGACGCATCAGCAAACGCAACAAATCAAAAAACAGAAGTAATCAAATTGGACAATCAGCTAAATTCGGAAGGCAATGCACAATCGGCGAACGCAGACCTACTAAACAATCAGCCACCCAGATTAAACATCAAAATCCCTGGATTCGGAGAAACTTTCACTACAAGCAACTACATCGGTGAATACATTAAAGCGATTTATCAATTCCTACTGGGAATATCTGCCCTTATTGCTATTTTGATGTTCACCATTGCAGGATTTCAATGGATGTTAGCTGCAGGAAATTCTGCAGGCATAGCTCAAGCAAAAAAACGAATGGCAGACACCCTAGCCGGTATCATTCTTTTACTTTGCGCTTACGCAATCGCACAATTAATCGATCCATCCTTTACAACATTTGAAAGAATAAACGTAAGCAATGTTGCAAGAATTGAAGACGAACTACACTTCGACAACGAATCACAAACCACATCCTCTGAAAATATAACCTTGCCAGATCCAAGCCTCGTGGCGATTACAGGCCCTCACTTACAGGTAATGACAACGAGCAGATATATGGATGCAAAGGTTCTAGAAGCACTCAACGCCGCAGCAGAACAATTCTACGAAGAAGAAGAATTAAATATAAGAGTCACGTCTGGAAGCAGAAGCGTGCAAAGACAAGTAGAAATATTCTACGATCAGTGCCTAACGCCAGGAAAAAATTGTTTAGCTTGCAATCCTGTACCAAGTAGCAGCCCGTTGTTACAAAAACAGAATTCGCGATATGTCGTTGGCGCAGAGTTACAAGGAAAATCACGAGCAGAAGTTGTCGCAGCACTCACTGCCGTAGGAAGAGCATCAAAGTGTCCTCACACAAGTAATATCGCCGTAGACGCATGGTGTCCACGAGGCCAAAAAACCGGATACATTACCGAAATTTATTGCCAAGAAAAGCTCATACAAATCATGAGCGAACACGGTTTCTGTAGACTAGGGATTGAAGCATGGCATTTCGAATACAACGTCCAACCGTATACAAAACTCTCGACCGATTGCTCGATGACTCCATCAATAACTTACAAATCCAAAACAACAGGAGCGGCAATTACTCCGGACAAGGCAACTTGCAGTGTATGGGATTGGGATGATCACAAATGCGTTGTAGCAAAATAACCTATGTTCACCTGCACACACTGCGATGCGCAAAGTCTTAAGTGGCAAGGACGATGCACTGAATGCGGAAAATGGGGTTCGCTTGTGGAGGAAGCAGCAACATCATCAGCAAAAAAACCAACTGTAAAATCAAAACCAGCTTCAGTCATTGATTTTAAAAACGCCACAACAAAAGCTGTTACTCATGCAAAAACGGGCATCGACGAATTAGATCGAGTTCTTTCGGGCGGAATCGTTTCAGGATCCGTCATCCTTCTCGCCGGTGAACCAGGGATAGGGAAATCGACCCTCGTCGCTCAACTTGCAGGACTCTTCCCTACCTCAACCTACTACGTTTCCGGGGAAGAATCGGAAGGACAAGTTATGATGCGACTGGAACGTCTCAACATTCCAACCACAAAACTTCTCTTCTCAAACGCCATCGAATTAGGCAGCGTAATCGAAACAGCAAAAACCCAAAAACCGGGACTGCTTATTGTTGACTCCATCCAAACCATGCTACCCGACCAGGTAGAAAACATGCCCGGAACTCCTACCGCCGTCCGCGCTGCAACCTCACAACTTGTCGAATTTGCAAAATCAACAAACATCCCAGTTCTCCTAATCGGACAAGTCACAAAAGAAGGAAACGTCGCAGGACCAAAAACACTCGAACACCTTGTCGACACAGTATTAACACTCGAAGGCGATCGTCAAACTTCGTACAGAATTCTACGCGCAACCAAACATCGCTTTGGGACAACGGACGAAGTAGGCGTGTTCGAAATGACAGAAAAAGGAATGATTGCTGTTGAAAATCCTTCTGCGAAATTTCTCGCAGAACGCCAAGCAACTCCTGGATCCGTCATCACCTGCATCATGGAAGGAACGCGACCATTCTTAGTCGAAATCCAAGCTCTCGCTGAAAAATCAGTCTTCGCAAACCCGATTCGCCGAACTTCAGGCTACGACACAGGTCGCCTTCAAATGCTACTTGCGATCATCGGAAAACGTACCGGCGTCAGTGTTAGCGGCCATGACGTCTATGTAAACGTTGTGGGAGGAATGAAGGTAAAAGAAACCGCAACAGATCTAGCCGTAGCAGCAGCCATCATTTCGTCCGTCAAAGACAAAATGATCACCAAAGATGCCGTCGTGATCGGCGAACTAGGCCTAGGTGGAGAAGTCCGATCGATCCCCTTCTTAGACAAGCGCCTAAAAGAAGCATCAAGACTAGGACTCAAAGAATCCCTGAATCCAAAAAATACAAAGAATTTAAAAGAACTTATCTAACTTCCACAAAAGCAAAAACACACCGCATCAAACGGTGTGTTTTTTATAACCTTACTCAAAATGCACTTCTTCTACATATTCGAACACGCGTTCTCTCAACATTGGCCAAGTCTGCAAATCTTCGTCTTCGTCCAAATAATCACGCGCATAATCCTTTGCAAGGAAGATAAGATCACGATCAGCGAACGAACCAAGTTTGAATGTTTCGAACCCAGACTGTTCTGTTCCGAAAATATTTCCAGGTCCACGCAATTCCAAATCTTTATCTGCAAGCACGAACCCATTTTGCGTAGCAACTACAGCCTTCAAACGTTTACGTGCCAGCTCTCCCAAATCCCCCGTCGGATGCAAGAAACAATAACTTTGATGATCTCCGCGCCCAACACGACCACGCAATTGGTGAAGCTGAGCCAATCCAAATCGTTCAGCTCCTTCAATAAACATCACGGTCGCATTACGAACATCCACTCCAACTTCCACAACCGTTGTCGAAACTAACATATCCAATTCACCTCGCACAAATCGTTGCATTACTTCATCCTTTTCTTGCTGCTTCAACTTACCGTGAAGCATCCCAATATTATACGCGCGGAATGGACCGTCTTCAAAATCACGGAACACTTCGTTCACGGAATTCACCCCAAGCGCATCAGATTCTTCGATAATCGGACACACCACAAACACCTGACGACCAGCATCCATTTCTTCGCGCATTTTTTCGTAATACGGTTCTTCTTTCAATTTTTCTACAATAAACGTCTCAATCTTCTTGCGTCCCGCCGGATACTCGTCGAGCAATGAACGGTCTAAATCACCATACATCACTAGCGCGAGAGAACGAGGAATCGGCGTTGCCGTCATTGAAAGCAAGTGAGGAATACCATCACCATCCCCTTCCCTGTCCTTTAACGCCTTACGCTGCTTCACTCCGAAGCGGTGCTGTTCATCGACCACAATTAACCCAAGTCGATTAAACAAAACATGTTCCGAAAGCAAGGCGTGTGTTCCAATCGCAAGATCAATCTTTCCATTCGCAAGCGCATCAAGCATTTGCTTCTTCGTGACTTCGTTTCCAGAAACTCGTCGCTTTGTACGAGTAAACAATGCAACGCGCATTTCGTGTCCAAATAATTTTTCCAAATTCGTCGCATGCTGTTCCGCCAAAATTTCGGTCGGAGCAAGAAAAGCCGTCTGCCATCCACCATGCGAAGCATTTAACGCAGCCAACGCAGCAACAATTGTTTTCCCCGTTCCCACATCTCCTTCAAGCAATCGGTTCATCGGCTGCACACGATCCATGTCCTTAATAATCGCCCAGGTCGCTTTTTTCTGCGCAGCTGTCAAAGCAAATGGAAGACGTTTAACCGCATCTTTAATAATATCCTCCTGAAACTTCACCTTAGATGCTTTCTGCTGCAGTAATTCTCGTCGCGCCTTCGCGTGCAAGATTTGATGCAAGAAAAATTCGTCGAATTTCAAACGAGTCGTCGCGCGTTCCAGATCTTTCTTTGAAGAAGGAAAATGCATCGAACGAATAGCATCTTGGAGCGAAACAAATCCTTCGCGTTTAATAATTTCTTCCGGAAGCCATTCCGGCAAATCATTCATTGCATCAATCGCAGTTTCCGCCAACATACGTCGCATTTTTTGCGTAATGCCACCAGCAAGTGCATACACCGGCAAAATACGCCCCGTGTGCTTAGTCGTTTTTTGCTTCCCAATCACCTCGTACGTTGGGTTCACAAAAGAAAGACCATACTTATCGTCCACCTTCCCTGAAAGCGAAATAACAACGCCTGGTCGCAACACTTTCGTTAAAAATCCTTGGTGAAACCACATCGCCTTCACCTGCCCAGTTCCATCTTCTAAAATAGCTTCAGTAATAATCATCCGTCGATTATTTTTGCTCTTCCGATTGGTAATCAATGAAACGGTCGCGCGAATAGTCACCTTTTGACCACTCTTCAACTGACTAATCGTAGCACTTTCCGAAAGATCGTCGTGACGGAATGGAAAATCAAAAAGGACGTCTTTCAACGTCACAATTTCAAGTCGCGCAAAGTCTTTTGCCTTTGCAACACCAATCCCTTTTATATAACGAACCTCTTGGTTGAGCTTCTCAGACATCTCGCAATACTAACAGATTGGAGCAAAAAAGCAAGCCCTCGCACATTTGTAAAATCAAAAACCCGCCGATGTTTTCGACAGGTTTTTGTGATTTTAAAAATACTCGTAAAAGCATTTTCAACATGGTGCACCCGGCACGACTTGAACGTACGACCCTCAGCTCCGCAAGCTGATGCTCTATCCAACTGAGCTACGGGTGCAAAATATGAAAGAACTCCAACCGACGTACATCTTAACGGACATATGTCATCCGATCAAGTCCCACTAACCAGTACAGCGAAACGGGTGACGGGAATCGTGAGCAAAAAAAGAGGCCAACTTCAAACGTTTCGCTTAGAGTTTATACAGTCTTCGCATCATGTCCGTCAAGCTCTCTTCGCTACGTTCAATGTTCTCGATACAGTACGGCAACAACGCCTCTCGAACAAGAATCGGGTCAGCGTCTTCAAGCGGAATCGTCAGCATTGGCAACCAACCTTTTTGAAAAGAAACGTACAGCCATTTAATCTCGGGAGGGGCATAAATGACCGAAAAATCCTTCACTTCCTCGAACGAATAAAATTTATCATCAACCACAATCCCTAAATCGGTAATATGCACCTGAATACGCGCTGGTTTTCGCAAATCGAGTGCCAGAAAAATCACCGCAATCATCAACACAATAATGGCAAACATAAAGTTCGCCGTCCACAAAGAATACACAATTAAAAGCGCCGTAATAATCCCTGCAACAATATACCAACGCTTCGAACGCAGATGCGGTAAAAATTCCCAAGTCTCCCAAGAATACGCCGCCAAACCAGCATCCATCACTTCTTCCTGTGGAGAATTATTTCCCTGATTTTGGTCATTTTTTTCCATACTTCTTCCAGTATACCAAACAACTCTTGATTCCAGGAACAATTTCGGGTACTCTATGCACACCTCAATACTGAGGAGGGGTGGCTGAGTGGTTGAAGGCAACGGTCTTGAAAACCGTCGTACCCGCAAGGGTACCGTGAGTTCGAATCTCTCCCCCTCCGCCAAAAACATCCAACGCAAGTTGGATGTTTTTGTTTTTAGAAGAGAACAAGTCCTTGCACTACGATTTTCGCGCAAAACAAAAAAACGACCACTCAAGGTCGTTTTTTTGTGTTTACAATCACGTGAAGTTATTCGCAATCTTCTTCGTTAATCACCACAAGGTAACTCTCGTCACTATCAGCGACGGCGTACGAATACTTCAACTCGATACCAGCATCAAACAACACAGGTGCGTCTGGATTTGCGCACACAGTTGGAAGAAGGAATTCTTTCAAGAACTCGTTCGAAAACCCTGTTCGATCAAGATCAGCGGCGATTTCGTATTCGTATCGAACCGCATCACCTTCCGCAACCAAATCAACAAGCGTCGTAGAAGAATCAACGGCCATTGGCAAATCAAGATTTTCCTTCGCCTCCGAAACGAAACTCTGGATCATTTCATCCTGAACCTTTCCCGAATTTCCACCAGCAAGCACAGCTACAACCGCCACAATAACAGCAAGAACCAACAAACCTCCCACAACAGCAGCACCCATCATCGACGATTTCTTTTGATTAGGCATCTGCTGACCCGGAACCGACTGTGTATTCATATCACTCATATTCGAAAGGTAATAATTTATATTGAAGAAGTATACCAAGAAAAGACTATAAAATAAAAGCTCTTACAAGAAAAGAAAAAGCCTCACCGAAGTGAGACGTTTTCCATGGCGGAGAGGAGAGGATTCGAACCTCCGAGGGATTTGACTCCCTGCCACGTTAGCAATGTGGTGCCTTCGGCCACTCGGCCACCTCTCCAGATAAGAACTCGAGGGTAGTTTAGTAAAAATCACGCCGACTGTCTAGTGCAGAAACTAGGCGACATCCTGCTCAACAGCTGGTGCAAGCAGCCTGTACGAACGTGAATTTCGAGCCAAAATAGTCACAAACAATCCAATAATTCCGGCACAAATAAACACAAGTGCAATTCCACGATCCATTCCGACTCCAAACCAATCTCCGATCAATCCAACTCCGGCCCCAGTAGTCATAAACGGAATGAACACTGTTTGCGCGATCGGACCAATCAAAAATGCAGTAAACGGAGTCGCTGCCGATTCAACACTTTGCGCAAACCCAAACACACGCCCTTGCCGTTCATACGGCACCACTTTCTGCAAAATAGTCTGTTCCGAAGCCTCCATAAACGGTACAAGCAACATCCAGAAAAATAGCCCAATAATCAACAGCACAATCGACGCCTGAATAGTAAAGAAAATACACACGGTCCACGTGATCATATTAATTGCAAACAGTGTTCGTAAAGGATTTCGACCAAGTCCAAATTTTGCAATCAACAATCCGCCAGCAATAAAGGCAAAACTTAAACACCCAAAAATCAATCCCCACGCCTGAACAGACACGAGCGATAACCCATAAGCGTCCATCAGCGCCATAAACACACCGCCTAGAAAATTGTTGAACGTGGTAAAGAAAATAAGTGCAAACAATCCCGGAACAGCAGAAATAATCGCGACCGTTCGACCAAAATCCATTCGCTTTACCGGCTCATCTCCCTTTCGCCAAACCGCTTTTTTCTCAGGAATAACAACAAACATTAAGTGTGCCAATACCGCCATAGTAATCACACAGGCGATCAACATCGCAAACCACATATTCAAAAACCCGATGACCAATCCGCTAAATACCGAAGTAATCGCAAACGCCGCCCCATTCACGGCCCCAACCATTCCATTCGCCTTCGCTCGCTCACCTTCCGGAAACAGCAAGGTAACCGTCGTAGAAAGCGCGATAGTTCGCAAATTTCCAACAACCACGCCAACAAGCAACACAACAATCAATAGCCAAAGCATTGGTGAAGAAACGGTCGCAAACACCTCACCAGGAAAAGCTTGAAGCAAAAAAAGCCCAGCTGTAAACGAAACTAAAGAAAAAGCACTCGAAAACATCATCACGTTTTTCTTCAAATTATGATCAACGATCGCTCCAAAAAACACAGCCGAAAAAGCATTTGCAACGGCAAAAGTACCGGCAAGCAATGATGTCGCAAGCACCGATTGAGTTTCGAGAAAGACCCAAAACGTCAACGCAAACCAAACAAAGGTATTGGTAACCGATGCAAACAAGGTATTAAATAAAAGCCCATAAAAAGATTTCCAAGCCTTTTTCTGGGAAATAGTTTGTTTTTTCATAATGCAAATCAGCCGGGATAATAGCACGAAAACGAAATAAAATCCAGTCCAACAACATGGGTTTCGTTTTCAAAAAAAATACACTACAATACCGACAAATATATGATTTTTCACACCATCAACCGTAAACTGCAATCGATCACCATGTACAACGTGGTCTTGTACACGCTATTCGTCATCACCCTCGCGAGCTTCTGCGCAAGCGCGCTCGGGCTGATCACCTACTCCCCACTCGATCTACTCCTGTCGTTTATCTCAATAAACGTAGCAGCCATTACCGCACACCTTATCTTTCAATGGATGTTCCGCGCACCCGCGCACCTTCCCTCCACAGGCGTCACAGCCCTACTACTCTTTCTTATCCTCTACCCATCCACAGACCAAGCAATTCTGGCAGGTAACGCGATCGCAACCATCGTGGCCATCGCCTCAAAATACTTGCTCGCCTTCCGAAAACAACACTTCTTCAACCCAGCGGCATTCGGCGCAGCATTTGCTGGAATAAGCGGATTAAGCTTTGCGCTTTGGTGGATAGGAAATCCCTACCTACTAGCGATCGTGGCACCAATGGCATTACTGGTTGTAGCAAAAATGCGCCGATTTGGAGTGTTCGCCGCCGTCCTGATTTCGAGCACCCTGACCGTCATCGCGCTCGCTCTTGCAAAAGACGCTCCCGTTGTTGATCAAATTCGCCAACACTTCCTATCGTGGCCAATCGTCTTCTTTGCCGCGTTTATGATCACCGAACCATACACCGCTCCCGTGCGAAAATGGCAGCAATACGTATTCGCCCTATTCATTGGAATCATCTCAAGCTGGCCAATTCACGCAGGTAGCATTTACTCGACTCCAGAATTAACACTCCTAATCGCCAACTTCTTCGCCTTTTTTACAGGAATGAAACAGCGGCTTCTCTTGAAGCTGGAAGAAAAACGCACAATCGCAAAAGACACCGTAGAATTTATTTTCTCTACCGCAAAAAAACCATGGTTCTTGGCCGGTCAGTATCTTGAATGGACTCTTCCACACGCATCGGAAGACAACCGAGGAATACGCCGATACTTCACCATCGCATCCGCCCCAACCGAAGACAGCATTCGCCTTGGAATAAAATTCAACACACCTTCTAGTTCATTCAAAACACACCTCGCTAAAATGAAGGTAGGTGAAACGATCACAGCGTCACAGCTGGGCGGTAATTTCGTTCTTCCAAAATCAACAAGCACTCCACTCGTATTCGTCGCCGGAGGAATCGGTGTTACGCCATTCCGTAGCATGCTGCAGTACGCCATGGATCAAAAGAGCGATCAACCAATCACCCTCTTCTACTGCAACAAAACAGCCGCAGACATCGCCTACAAAGAATTCCTCGCGTCAGCAACCGAAGCGCTCAACCTAACACCGGTGCACGTTCTTTCTGACGACGCTACAAACAGTGAAGCAACCGAGCATGGATTCATCAACAAAACGATGGTCGAAAAGTATGTTAAAAATCATCAAGACGCCATTTACTACCTATCTGGACCAAGCGGCATGGTGGACGCCTACAAAAAAATGCTCACCGAAATGGGAATAAAACGAAGCAAAATCAAAACCGACTACTTCCCTGGCTTCGCTTAATATGAATCTATTCCTCTCGTTCGATTCCATGGGCAGCACTTGGAACATCTACACCAACCAAACACAGGAGGAAGAACTTAAAAAATTAATCACTACCCAAGCATCCGAATTCGATGCTCAATTTTCTCGCTTCAAAAAAACCTCCCTCATCCAAAAAATAAGTAAGCAGGCAGGAATCTACAATGTACCGACAGACCTGATTGAAATGTTGAAGATCTATAAACAACTCTACACCCCAAGCAACAAAACCTTCACACCACTTATCGGAAAAACGCTCGAAGACATCGGCTACGACGAACACTACAGTCTAAAAGAACAACAAACGCTCACACAAACTCCAGATCTAGACACAGTGCTTCAGATACAAAACAGCACCACAATCAAACTCACACAACCAGTTCTGATCGATATCGGAGGCATCGGGAAAGGATATTTTGTCGATAAAATTGCTTCAATCCTCGCAAGCCACAACATTACAGAATATCTCATCGACGGCAGCGGCGACATTCTTCACAAAGGCGCAAAGGCGATCCAAACCGCCCTCGAAGACCCAAACAACACAACAAAAGCGATCGGCATCGCCACATTCCAAAACGGATCCATGTGCGCATCTGCAACCAATCGTCGTACTTGGAAAAAATGGCATCACATTGTAAACCCACACACAAACACAAGCGATAACACCATCATTGCGACATGGGTCTACGCACAAAGCACCGCGCTCGCCGACGCGCTCGCAACCGCCTTATTCCTTGCGCCACCAGAAGCATTCCACGAACAACAGTTCGAATACCTCATCATGAACAATGCACGCAAAATAAAAAAGTCCGCAGGTTTCCCCGCGGAACTCTTTTTGAAATAACTTACGCAGCTGCTTCTTCTCGAATCTGCTCAACAGCGTCCATGAATCCTTTTGGAGTAAGTGATGAACCGTTTACAACACCCAAGGAAAGCTCATCAAGCGACTTGCCTACCACTTCCGACTCAAATCCTTCTGCAAACATTCCTTGCAACAACACACTTGTCGGATTAGAAGCCTTTCCATCAAATTCTGCTGCAACAATCACATCATTTTCTACCGTCAACACAACTTCGACCTCTTCCTGACCAGCAGGTGAAGTGTACGCCCCTGTCGCTGTGTATTCCCCATCTACATACATTCCCATATCTTCCGCGTCATCTTGCGCCGAATCATCTTCATCCATCATTTCATCTCCGTTCGCTCCCTCTACCTGTTCCATTTCTTCGGTATTTGTCGAATCTTCAACAGGTGTACGCATCGATTCATTCGTAGCAATCCACACAATAAGAGCAATAACGACACCTAGAGCCAGAACTCCGCCGATAATTCGTGCGGGAGAAGTAGTTGTTTCTTGTGACATAGTAGTTCGATAATAGTAACGCCGCCTATTTTAGTAAAATTTAGCAGGAAGAACAATCAAAGTTCTCCACAGCTACCCGCGACCAAGCGAGAATACATGCACCCGCTTTACCCCTGAACGCTTCAATGCGCGCGCAGCGGCCGAAGCCGTTGCCCCCGTTGTCCACACATCATCCACCAATAAACATCGTTTCGAAGAAAAATCAGAACAAACCAAAAACGGCGAATTCTCCATTTCTAACTTCCGCGCCTGATCACTGCGCTCCACCTGCCGACCCGTCGAACGTACCCGAACGCAACTCTCCACAACAGGCAAAGAAAACGCAGCACCCAAGTGCTCGGCAATCAATCGAGACTGATCAAATCCCCGTTCGCACAATCGTTGAGCATGCAACGGAACATACGCGATTGCATCAATTTTTTGAAATTGTAAAAAAGGCTCTAATTGAACTAAATAGAGACCAAACTTTCGCTGCAACAACTTCCAAGCAGAATCATCGTAAAAATATTTCCAAGCATGAAGAAGTTCACGAAAAACCGGATCCGCATACACAAAGGCAGATTGAACAGAATCAGGTAACAGCTCTTCTCTACATCCAACACACGCAAAACCATACGGTGAAGAAGCGGCGCAAACAAAACACACCGCATGCGGAACAGTTGGCACCCACGAAACAAAACAATCACCACACAACAAATCCCCTTCCCGCGAACACCGAACACAAAAACGCGGAAAAACAGCCTCCTCCAAAACGGAAACAAGCTCTTTTAGTCGACCCATGCAAATGAATTCACAAGCCAACGATCACCACTTTTCACTAACTCAATTTCAATATCTTGGTAGCGTACAGACGTATTCGAAGGACTATCAATGGACTCACTTCGCTGTGTTGTGACTCGATATCGAACCGCTTCCGCTGTTTCCGAAACCGTGTTCATCGCGATCACACGTGTCGAAACACCATAATATCCGCCAGGCGTTGTCGCGAGCGATTCATTGGTCAAATTTCCAAGCGACGCTTGAAGCGAAGGACTCGAAAGCGCAGCAACATCATCCACATTGGCAAAATCCACATCCGTTGAATAACTAGCGTATCGCTCGACAAATGAACGCGCAATCACATTCGAAGGCGAAGTCATCGTTCGGCTATCAACTTCCGTCACACGCTCAATGCGCGCTCGCTCTTCTTCAGTCAATTGGTCTTCAGGTAACGGAACTTCATCTATCGCACCGTCACGTCGCAAAAGCAAGAAGAGAATCAATGCAATCAATCCTGCAATAATCAGCACCGCACCAATCACTTCGAACATGGTTTTTCTTGTCATAAAATCTATTTTGGAGAAATAGGAATACTACTCGATCCCTGCACTTCAGCTCCATCAAGTGCATTTTTCGAACTATTCGGTTTTACCTCATCTTCGTCATCCGTAAACGATGAAGCAAATTCCTTTTTCGCACGCTCAATTTCGAGCAACTGCTCAGGATTCGTCGTAACCAATTGATCTTCAGTATACGAAGCGACAATTTTAATCGCCGCATGCTTCGGTCCAGCAAAGAAAATCCCCTCCCCTACAGCCGCTTCAAGCAACAAATATTTTTCACTCTGAGTTAAATTAAACGTGGTCGCAATACGCTCCACTCCCGCCGGCGACTGCTTTAGTAACAATTGAAGCGACGAGTTTGTCACAATCGCCTGCCCATACGCGTTCCCCAAGAAGTCGTTCACGTCCTGGGTAATAGTCGTTACTCCTAAATAATACTTTCGAGCACGCTTCACAAGCGCAAAAATAAACTTCGCCGAATCTTCGTATTGCATCAGCCACCAAGCTTCATCAATCGCCAACACGCGCTTTCGACGACTAGATCGCACCACATTCCAAATATAGTTTACGATGGTATAAATCGCGATCGGTCGCAATTCATCTTCCAAGTCTCGCACCGAAAAAATCACCAGCTGATTATCCATCTCCACGTTAGTCGGCGAATTCAACAATCCAGAAAACGTTCCCTGTGTATACTTACGCAAACGCGCAACCAATTCCTTCGTTCCTTCCATTCCCTCCAACACTTCTTCCAAATCTTGCAACACCGGAAATTCAGCCGTTGCTAAATTCTGCATCGGAATATCGGAAGTAATATCTTTTTTCGCATACGACTCAATCAGTGCACGGTCTAACATCGAATCTTCTTCCGGCGTAAATCCAATCACGCCAGCCCCACCCTGCGGCTGACCAATCATAATACGCAACAATCCCTTCAAGGTAATCACCGCACTTCTCAAAATATCTTCCACCGACGTTTCTTCCCCGACAGGACGTGGTAAATCGAACGGGTTAATTTTTGCTTCGGAAGCAAGCGAAACATTCACGAATGTTCCCCCAACCGCGTCTGAAAGATTGCGATACTCCATTTCCGGATCGATAATAATCACGTCCGTTCCCATCATCAAACTACGCAATACTTCCAATTTTACCGCATAACTTTTTCCGGCACCGGACGTCGCAAACACGACCGAATTCGCATTCTGCAACGAAAAACGATCAAACAAAATCAACGAATTGTTATGACGATTAATCCCGTACAAAATCCCTTTATCGCTCGTTAAATCAGAAGAAATAAATGGAAACGAAGAAGCGATCGGTGACGTGTTCATGTTGAACGTAATCATCAACTCGTCGTTACCAAGCGGCATGGTGGAATTGAAGCCTTGTTCCGATTGATAAAACCCACGCTTCGAATAAATCAACTTCGCACCAAAAATAGATTCAATGTCTTCAGTACGCTTATCAAGCTCTTCTTTATCCTTCGCGTACACCGTAATATAAAAAGCAAACTGGAAAAAGTGCTCAATCCCCTGTGTTAAATCGTCACGCAATTGTTCCATATCGCGCAACGCGGTTTCGCGAATCGGATCACGCGGCGCTCCTTTTTCGTTGTCCGAAATAATCTGTGCCTCCACAATACCAACACGGTTTCGCAACTGCTTCAAAATAACCGGTGATTCTACCGGATAAAAAAACATCGCAATGTCGAGCGTTCCATTATAATTGATCACCGGCGCACCCCATCCAATCCCAACGTATCGCGGATACGTCACCACAAACAATGTGCGAATATACGTATTTCCTAACAACAAATGATCAGGATTTACCTGAAAAGAAGCCGGAGCAATCAGATCGCGAACCGTAACAGTTCCACGTCGATACACGCGCTCTTCTTCAAGGGTCGCCTTTTCTTGAACAACACGTTCTTGCTCAGGCGTAAGCGGCTTCGCCTCTTGCGGCGCAGCCTGCTTCTTTTGATTCAAGTCATTAATATCAAATGCCATACTTAAAATCCGTCCTCAACGCGCAATTCGTTCACGTTGGTTAATTTTTCATTATCGTACACGTCCGGGTTGTACACCGTGTAATACAACTCAATCAGCCCCTGTGTATCGAGTACCACGCTCTTCAATCCCATTCCGTTCAAGCCCCCTTCCACAATACTGACACGCTGCATTAACGCCTGTTTGCGCTCTTTAAATTGCTTGGCATTCAACTTCACCACCGAAGCCGGCACAAGCGCACTCGAAATACGAGAAAAAAATCCATTCTTTTTATCGCTCGCCGTACTATACGGAACAACAACATAAAAACGCTTCTCCATAATCTCGCCCAAATCCACCAAATCCTTCACGAATGCACGGTAATCTTTAATTTGCGTACGTAACAATTCATTCGCAATCTTTTCCTCTTGTTCAATTAAATAATTCATGTACCGATCAACGTTCATCTTTCGTGACTGGATAACGATTTGCAAAGGATGTTCCAATCCATTCAAAAACTGCATGTACGACTGAATAGTCGCCTGCTGTTCATCAACTGATTTAAGCGCAAAATTAATCGACGATACCATCATAACGGCACGCAACGTACCATCCTTCAAGATCACCACATTCTCTCGAATTTCGGCAATATCCAAATATCGCTGAGTCGGAGGACCTGGTTTTACTTTACTAATTTTTTTGGATTGCATTTCGTTCGACTTTGCCATATTAAAGCAGTTGTTTCGAAGTAACCGGATCAATAAGAATTTCTTGATCAACGCCAGATTCGTACACGCCACCCGTATTCACCACCAACGCCAATTCAGACAATTTTGATCGTTCCAACCCACGTTTCACAGGGACAGGCGGAGGAAGAACTTCAACGTCTTTTTTCAGACGCATCTTCAAATCAGAATCGAGCAACGTCTTATCCCAAACCCGCAGCATCGGCTTGCGCAACGTTTGCACCATATTCAAAGCAATATAATGAAACGGCCGCCCATTCACCCGCGCAAACGCAAAGACCACGCCAATCACCAGCACCGGAATTCCTAATAAAAGAAAAATAATGATGCTCGAAAAAAGACTATAGATAAAAAATTCCACCAAAATAACCGCAAGCAAAATCAAAAACTGCCGACCAGTAATCGGACCAATAATCTTCGACTCGACATCAAGAAATTGTGGAACGACAAATTGCTGCGCCATGCCTTCAGTATAACACGAAAACAAAAACCAACAGGGATAATAAAGTGGATAGAAAAAGAGAAATTTAAACCCGACAGCAAACAAAGAAGCGATCAACGCGTAACCACCCCTAGCCCCTCCTTGTGGATCTAAGAAGGAGGGGGAACGAGCTCGATTTTCGCCGAGAGATTGCTTCGTCGCAAGACTCCTCGCAATGACCAAGTCGAGGCGCATAGATCCTTCACTTCGTTCAGGATGACAAAGTCGTTTGTTCTGATGTCCTTCCCGCACGAAGAGAGGCGAAGCCGAACGCCAGCGGAGCTCAACGCGCTGTGACAAAGGCACTGTAACAAAATCACGCGAAGGTCGAGCAGTTCGTCGAACCGGCTGGAGGGGGCCTGACCCCCGTAGGACCGGTGTAGCGAAAAGAACTGCGATCGGTCACTTTCCATAATTTAAAAAATGAAGCGTGCCGCCGAGCCACGAAAGGCTCTTTCTTTTGCCTACTTCTCTTTGAGCCAGCAAAGAAAAGTAGGTCGGGGTTCGGGGGTGAAACTCCCGATCGCTGTGACAAAGTCGAGTGTAACAAAATCAAAGCGGCGGAGTCGCGTCAGCCTCGCGGGCACACACGACCAACGCGTAACCACCCCTAGCCCTTCCTTGAAAAGGAGGGGGAAGCGCTTGCGAGAACCGATAGATCCCGGATCAAGTCCCGGATGACGAGAAATGAGAGCTCGATTAACGCAGAAGCGTCACCCTTTTTAAAACTTCATCTTCTTATTCAACTCCACAATCGCCTGCACCTCGGCAGGAGAAAGCGATTCTTTCCCTTCATTTCTACGATCAGTCGCAATTTCCGCAAACGAACGCCCGGCTGTAAGCGATTCACGCGCCATATCTAAATACAACCGATTTACCGGACTCTTGCGCCAACCAGCAACACCAGCAATACGCTGTTCGTAGGCCGTCGCCTGCAACAACATTAATTTATCCAAAATCTTGCGCCCTGCTTCTTTAGGATCGCTACTCAATCGTCTAAATTCAGAAACCGTCATTGTCCCCAATTCCTCCACAGGCCCAACCAATTTCTTCACATACGAAACATCCGTCACCTTCCCACCAGATTCTTTATGAACAGGCGCCGCACTTCCAGCGCTCACAAACGCCTTCGCTTTCTTTGGTCGAGCAGAAACTTCTGCCTCAACAAGAGCCTGCGAACTCACAGAACCTCCCTGCAACTTCAGTTCCTCCTCTTTTGTTCGCGCAGCACTTACGCTTGCATGCGGAAGCACCGGCTCGACAGATTCTGTCGAACGACTTTTCGTTAACGCAGAAAAACGCTGATCAAGCACCTGGCGCTCTGCTGTATCAAAATCCTTCTTCACCTCAGGTACAGCTTTCACTGGCATTTGATGCACACTCGCACGTTTCGCAGCCAACACCACACGCGCAGCATCTTCGTGAGTAAACGAAAACTTATCAATCAAATACCTCTCCGCTTGATGCAATTCACGCGTTCCTCGCACTACCGAAGCAATCACATCACGAGCCTGCTTTTCTTCAACGGTATATTTATTAAAGATCTCTGAAGTACTTCGGTACACTTCTTCCACAGTCGTCTCGATAGAAGTAGCCGCAGGAGCAACAGCACGTCTCTGCATCTTGCGCTTCTCGGCAAGCACCTCCTTCTCTTCCTCTGGTCCAAGCATCATCGAGGCATCTTTCGCTGCAACCACCGAAACGCGTTCGAGCGATTGCGCAGGAGAACGCACCGAAAGCGGGCGATCAAACTGTACAGGCGTCTTTTTTGCCTTTATCTCAACCGCAACATCAGGCCCAGACATCATACGCGTCCGTTCCTTGCTTAACTTAGCTAAAATATCGCCTGCTTCTTCTTTCGAAAAACCGTGAACATGCTCCAAAATCTGCCGCGTCTTCCCCTTCGAACGCCCTTCGTGCAAAAACCCGATCGTTAAATCTTTATACGCCACTTCGGACAAACCTTTATTTAGAAAAGTAGCGTGAATCGACTCAAGCGAATCACCCGCATCAACAGTCTGATTTACAGCACCACGGTCAATAGGAACATCGCGCCAATTCGAAGGTACATCAAGCGCCGCAAATAACGAATCCCAAGACAAATCTTCATCGTCAACCGGAAGCTGAACGTCGGGCGCAGGAGCTGTATCACGTGAAGAAAAAAGAGCCATAAACTGATTCCAAACAGCCGCCTTCGATCGCTCGAGTGGTACATCGCTCGCAACATGCACATCTGTTCGACCAATCTGAACAGACTGATTTGCGCCACTCAACGTAGATTTATACCGATCCGCTTCGCGCTTTGTTAATACCCCAGGCTGTCTGCGCTGTAACGTCGTCGGACCACCCACTTTAAATACATAAGCAGGATCATCGGCCGCACGCGCAGGCAACCTCGAATCCAAAGACGGTTCAACGACAGGCGCTTCTGTTTCCAAATCCGAAACATCAGACACATCGAGCGCAAATTTCTTCCCTTCTTTATCGAGCGCATCCAAAAATTTCTCCGAAACAGCCGCATCCAACTCCATCCCACCAACCGAGACAGGACGACCAAGTGTATGCAAAATAGATTCCTTCGTTCGCGCCTTGGTTAAATACGAAGTAGCCAAGTAAATCAACCGTCGCAACAAATGTTCCGACAAATTCATCCCCCACTTCTGCACCATGTGACGCACAAACTCGTCGGGAGAAATTTGCTCCTTCTCAACTACCTTTGTTTCATAGTGCGTCACATCTCCTCCCAAATGCGAAATCTCGGCAACCACGGTTGGTAAATATAACTTCAACGGCAACAACACCATTCCCAAAAAATCCGCCGTCACTTCCTTCGACTTCGCCTCTTCCAGTCCAAACGCCGCCCGAATCAATTCCTCAACGCCCGTAATTTCCAAATTCCCCCGCACCACCGCATCGCGTAAATCTAAAAACTCCTCCAACCGATCGGCCGGTAACTGATGCTTTTCAACTAACTGCCTAAGTCGACTAAACACTGAAACGTCGAGCACATAAACAGCAACTGGCTTGTAAACACGTAAATCCTCCATGTATCAAGTTTAAGGGGTTCCTGTAGAGCCTGGCGTTGGCGTTGACGGCGTCCCAGAAGTTGCCATACCCGGAGCCGATCTAATATCTCGAGCTACCAAATTAGCATAATCCTTCAAACGTTCACGCTCTTCGCTCTTCCGAATAACAACCGCTCCTTTTCGAGCAGCCACCGCATCATCTGCTCGAAGTACACGCATAACATTCATAACAGCAGCTTGAATATCTTTTAATTCAGTAGCATTTGCACGCTGTGCGCGCGAATGCAAATCACTAAGTAATTTTGAAGCATTCTGAGCAATCACCTTTCCGGCATCAGTATGATTACCGCCACCCGTCAGCGAAGGCGTAGACAACATCTTCGCATCAAATTGGGCAACAGCGGCAGGAGCTGTAGAAATAACTTGTTGCAACAAAATTGGATTAGCAACAGAACCCGTCGCAGAATTAACCTCCACGTCGTTCAAATTACCTGTTGATAAATATTTAGCTTGCTTATATTTACTCTGTTCAGCTAGCGAAAGAGTGTTGGAAGCCTGAATAGCATCGATCTTCGCGACAAGAGCATCTCGAACATCAGTCGCCATATCACTCAAATCCGCTCCACTCACAGCCGCATCAACCGTAGCCTGAACAACACGCCGAGCCTGTTCTTCTGCTTTAGGGTCTGTAGCAGAGCCAGCAAAATCAAGTGCCGCGATTGGATAAACGCCTGCTTTGACTTCTTCGTCGGTGACCGGCCTCAAAACAGCCTGCTTAGCTCCAATAGCCTCGCTCATTTTTTGAATATTATTACTTACGGCAGGATTATAATTCTTATTCTGACTAAGCTTAGACAAGTAATTTTGGACGTCTTTATTAACGCCGCCAACGCCAGTATTTAATTGATCCAGTGCAGTAGACGCGGTTCGTTTACCACCATTCTCCTGGTCATTAAAGTAACCCATGACTCGCTCATCCAAGGCATCAAGAATCTTTTGATTAGGCACTGTCTTATATTTCTTTGTCTGAGGATCCATAACGTATTCACCCGTCTTCGGATCAACATAAAATTCCTGCAACGATTCCGCCGAAATCATGCTTGTCTTGAAACGTTCATCTGAAATAACCTTTTTAACATCTTTTTCATCAAGCAAATGCAAATTTTTAACCTTTGCTTTATACAAATTATCGCTGAAAGACTTGTCTTCCGCTCCAAAAACCTCTTCCTTCGCATCAGCAACCTTAAGAGCCTGTTTCATTGCAAGATCATAACGCTCTTGTCCTCCAGGTTCACCATACTGCTTCTGCAATCGTTCCTTCAATCGCTTCTGCTCAAACTTATTTTGCATTAAATTTGAAGCAATAAACATTGAAAACGCTTGGTCACTTTCGTTAAGCTTACTAATATCAAAACCAGGCGTCATCATGCGCTCATAATCCATCGCGCGCTGCGTATCGCTTCGAGATTCATATCGCTTCTTCGCCGAATCACGAACAGCATTTTCTTGTAACTCAAGTCGATTTTCAGCCATTCCTGCTACATTGGATGTAGCACGCCCAACGGCAGCCAAGGGAGCGAAGGAACTTTGAGCTTGTCGCTCTCCAAATCTAACAGCATTCTGAGCGTAATCTTTGAAAACTGCAGGAGCGCCTGTACGCCGGTACCCTGCATACGCACCCTTCCCTGCATAATTTGCACCCGTCGCCAATGTTCGACGCGCAAGCATAGTCGCCATTCCTCCATCCGCCGAAATTGCTTTCGCAGCAAACCCTCCAACCGAAGAAGCTTGCTGACTTGCTGTCTGAAAGCCAACCATAATCAAAGCAACTCCAACAATCACTCCCATAATCTGATCAAGTGAAAATACTTCAACCAAAAAGTCTGATTCAAAATAATTTCCACTTGCGTCTAACTGAGGATCAAACCCAGCGTCTGTGGCAATCGATCCACTAGACGCAACTGCTAGCCCAAGCCAAAGGAAAAAAAGCATGATTGGACCAAACGCAATCGCGCCAGTCAATCGCTTCCACCAATCTCCGTAGACTCCCTGCAACCCCCCAAGCGTCGCACCCACGCCTTGCGCAAAAAACGCCAACGGTGAAATAACAATCAAAATCCAAAGTACAACAATGCGATACATCAACGCTGCCGTTAACAAAATAAGCGTAGACGCAACCAGCGCAAGCAGCCAAACCATCGCAATGGTTGTACCAAGCAATTTAAACGCCTCGATTCCAGAACCAACCGTACCAGCAACTAAACCAGCGTCTTCATTCAATTCGTAAAATCGGCTAAGATTAAAAAATTCGGCAAAATTCCCTGCCCCTACTTCCGAAATCGCATTAGCAAATGTCACCATGATCACCTGACCAATATCAATCATGAACAAAGTGATCGTCTTTGAGAAATTCATCGCAATCACAGCGATAAATAATTTCGGCAATTGCTGCTTCCAATCAACTCGACCGGCACCAACCATTGTTTGAACCGCAATCACGAGCAAAATTACAATCACGAACATGTTCATCAAGTCTCGCACCAACTGCCAACCAACCAACACAACCTGACTACTTCCAAATGCATCATACTGAATCAACGTCAGCATGATAGAGATAAGCAAAACAATTAATTGCCCAAGCATCCAGGCGATCACGTTAAAGATTCCAGCAATCAAACCCATCAATGTATTTCGAGCAGTAGCGGTAATCGCTCCAAGTGTATCGCTTTGAGCCAAAACAACATCAGCGCCCCCGAAAACTCCCCCAACAATAACCGCACTCAAAATAAAAAAACTTAAAAACAATCTGTGTTTGAACAGAAAAACGCTTGCCTGCGAAAACCATGTACGCAACCGGTTCATAGATAGGTACAGTATAACAAATTTTCGCTCACTCTTGTGAAAGTTTTGCACATGCAACCGAAAGAAAAATCCCCACTTCTTCCAAACGCCGTTTGCGTGCAGAAAAAGTAGGGATCAGTTGAGCGAACACGACTCAGGGAGCCGTCAGTACACCGAAGACAGGGACGTGTGACTCGTAGCCGTCGACCGTTCCTTCGTTCGGAACCGTCGAGAACATGACGTCGCCCGGATTGGTACCACTCGACACAGGCACGCCATCGAACGGCGCACCAGCATGGCGGTACACACGCGAAGCCCACGAAGGAAGTGCGTCGTCTTCGTGAAACACGAAGCCGAGACGATCACACACGTACCCAGGTCGGAACAGGTACGCGTTGAATTCGACCGAGTCTTCCTGCAGTAGAAGCGAGAGGTGCAGTCCCGAGGGCTCGACGCCGTAACACTGAGAAATGGCAACCAAGCGGTCACCACCCCCAAACGCCACCACGCCACCCGCCTGCCCCGAACAGCCCGAACCGTACGTGGGATTGGTGCACAAATCGGGCGGATAGAGCGTGATCACGCGTCCATCCGTCACCCACTGCGCACCAGGCGAAGCAGAGCCGTAGCGATGTTCGAAATCGCGATACACCTCATGCACGCCATTACCATCGATATCAGCGACCACATTCGGCCACTCGCGGTAGTACCGCTGAAGCGTCAGTCGACCGTCTTCGTCCACCGCGCCGTCGCAGTCGTTGTTCGCCAAGTCCCACAGCTCGACGTGTCCCGGGTGAATTGCGGCATTACTGTCCACGCAGTCCCCGGTACACAAGCCGTATCCGTCGCCATCCACATCCGCACACCCCGCGTCAGTGTCGGTGTCCGAATCAGAATCCGCATCACTGTCTGCATCCGCGTCAGAATCGGCATCCGCATCACTGTCGGAGTCTGCGTCAGAATCCGAATCGGCATCGCTATCCGCATCTGCGTCCGTGTCAGCATCCCCTTCTGCACAACCGAGTTCGGAATGATCCGAAGCTCCGTTGCAATTGAGGTCACCATCCACGTAATCACACATGCTCCACCCCAGTCCCGCGAGCGGCGCACCTGGATACGAGTATTCGTACCCGTCGTCGCAATCACCCTGACAGGTGGTGAAGCCATCGAAGTCCGAGTCCGGACACAAATCGCCCGTATCGGCGTCTGCATCAGAATCGGCATCCGAGTCAGCATCGCTGTCCGCATCTGCGTCGGAATCTGCGTCGCTATCCGAATCCGCATCCGCGTCGGCATCCGACTCACCCAGCAAGGAAACCCACTCGTCCGCAGGTCCTCCACAGGTGTACACGTCCTGCTCGGTCAAGCAAAAGTAATCCGTGGCGCAATCGCCCACACGCCCCTGAACCGCCGTGATGGCACCGTCCAGAACGTGCAGAATGTCGCGATCACCAAAACCGAGCAACAAGTACGTCGACCAGTTCGCGATCGGCATCGCAACGCCGTCCGAAACCAGGTAGACGGTAGGCGTATGTTCTTCGCGCATCACCGTTCCGTCCCGAAATTCCGCCAAAGCGAAGTCCGAAACGTACTGCGAATACGAAGCGATCTGCGCCGGCACCGCCAGTTCGGACACCGAATTGATCGACATCCCCCAGCTCGCCAACACCTCACGCCAGTATTCGTGCGGAACACGCAGACGACGCTTGGCACCACCCTCACCGAGCAGCAACCACACCTCGCCTGCGTCGTGCACGGCATCCACCGACCAATCCCCATTAACCATGCCACCCGTTTGGTAGCAGGCGAATTCCTGAGGAGAGATCACTTCCACGTTCCGGAAGTCGAATTGACCACCCCAGAACACCGACTCCGACACGAACGGTCGTAGCACACCTTCCTGCAACCAATACACCGTGCTCGAAGAAGGCTGCTTCACCAACATCCCGTTTGGATGCCAGCGAGGCGTGCTCAACCGCGAACGGTACAACCGCCCACCCGGCAGTGCACACACCATGTCACTCACAGGGTAACCAGCTTCGATTCCCGTTAGAACATCGGACGCATACACGTCCAAGCCCTCGATCGAAGTTCCGTACACCGCATCCTGCCGTGCGTTCCCCTGGTGACGCCCCATGTGGACATGATCACCCGTCGACATCCCCGTCGTTCCTTCGTATCCGATCAACGAACCGGCCGCCACCTGCGTACCGTCCGCCACGAACACGTCAGAGAGATGCCCAAGCAACACGTACGTACCGTCCCCCATCTCGATGTTCACATGAATGCCGAAATTGGTATTCGGCGAATCCTCGTGAACGAACGCCGTGCCCTCGACTGGCGAGTACACCAGATCACGCCGGTCGTTCGGCGTGTCGAGATCGACGTCGTACCGCGTGCTGTTCCCGCTATGCGAGAAATCACCACCCGGACCCTGAACACACATGCTGGTGTAGCCGTAGTCGAACGGCATATCCACCATCACCACATCCTGCCCACCACCAACGCCACCGGTCTGATCCCAATCCTCCAAGCCACCCGGCATACGCCAGCAGCCCGAGTTCAGAATCAGAATCAACAGCAGCATCAGCACCTGAAGATGCTTTCGCATGCGTAACCCTTCTGTTCAATTGTAAATGTTCGCGAGACGCTTATTCGTCTCGAAGCATGAAGGAGTACGCGGTCTAATCAAACTTCGAGCAAAACAAGTAAAGAACCAGCCGAGAGGGTAAAGGGGGCTAAACCCTCTCGCATGGACGGACAACGCCTACTCCCATAAACGTCGTCTGTAAATTGTAAAGATCTAGGAAAAGCACGTCGTTTTACTCTTCCAGCAAAGAAACCAAGGAACCCGATCGCGCCGCTCATTGAATGAAGAACCTGTCACCTCCCCACCCACCTTACGAACGCCTCAGCATTCCGCGTTCAAACCTGAACGTACTTCCATTGCACCTCAGCAAACACCCCCAAACAAGCAAAAACCTAAACAATCCTGTCAAACACAAATAACACCTAAACTATTTTCAAAAAGAAACCCTAGCAAAATCCCACAAAAACCCTGTCGGAACCCCCCGACAAATCGTGGGGATAAAGAAATAATTAAAATTTTAAAACCTTAAAACAAGAGCAACAAGACATTAGGCAAAAATACAAAAATCTCAAGGGTACGTTTTTTGATTCTTCAGCCTTGGATACAAAATCGAATTTTTTATATCATCCCTGCACAAAATCCAAGTAATAAACCTCTCTACCCCCAAACCAAAACCCGAAGTAATCTGATAACCCTTCTGCCTTCGTAAATTTATGTACCATTCGTAAACTTCGGAATCAATGCCTTGCCTAAAAAGCGATTCATACATTTCATCCACATTATCCTGACGTTGACCGCATCCAACAATCTCACCACCAAAAGATCCTTCAATAATTGGGGGAAAAATCAAGTCCGCGTTGAAGACCTTACTCGAACCTTCAGAAACAGGCTTCTGATAAAATGGCACTCTATCTCGATCGTAATGCGTAATCCAAAACGGCGTAACAAATCCCAAGATCTCTGCTATCTTCAACTCACCCTCGGAAGTTAAATCCCGACCAAACGGAGTAGTACGTACAAAATCCCCATAGCCAGACTGAACTAAAGTTGAAATTGCTCGATCAAACGTAATTACTGGAAATTTTTGTGATTGCAAAACCCTGTTCGCGGCAATCAATGATCTCTCGGAGGCTAAACTTATTTGCTGCAAAATATTCGGCAATGAAATCAACGTATACGACAATATCTTGACATAATTCTCCACTAGAGGAATCAAGTCACTGATGCCGCCCCGTATCTCCGCCTCACAATGAAAAAATTGATTCAAATGTCGTTTATCTGGATCTTCTCCGCGCATCGAAGGCATGTAACAATAAACTTTTTCGATACCATTCAACAAAATTGGCTCAAAACCAAACTGAGAAGAATCCACAAGATTTGAAGCATACTTTCCGAATTGAATTGGAATTGCTTCAGAATCAGAACCAGGTCCCATTGGCGAAGAAACGCTGGGAGTCAACATGAACAGATCAATATTTTTCGCTCCACATTCTACGGAGAAATAATAATCCGAAACAATTTTGACATGATGTCGCAGATAAATGAGAGCCTGAAAATAACCACTCGTCGTTAGATCAAGATAATGAGTTTCTGAATGATACTGTGGTAAAACAAATTTTTTCTGATCAATATTTTTAAAGATCAAATCATCCTTCACTATTTCCTGCATTAAATATGACGGCAACATAAAATCAATGTTCAAGTATTCTAATTCTTGCTTTATTTTCATGCGCCATTATCTCTGCACTACCTCCAACAGGCAAAGTTGCAAGAGAAGATGTATGTCCAAAATCAACATTTGCAATAATAGGCAGATCGCTCAACTCACGCTTAGTGCCCACAATCTGATTCAGCAAATCCCTTGTCATCTTGCTTGATTTTTGAAAACGACCGATCAATATTCCTTTAACTCCCGCGAAATCAGGCTGTTGAATAAACGACTGCAAATGTCTATCGAATAGTTGGGGGTTAATTTCAGCATCCTCTTCTAAGATCAAAATCGAATCATCAAGTCCTGGCCAAAATTCAGTTCCCTGCAAAGCGCTCAAACTTCGAACATGACCACCGATAACTCTACCGACCGCATGGCCAGGATTAACAATCCAGTACCCTTCGTTTAAAATAAAATGTCTTTTTTCTTGATCCAAATACCAAGCATCGTCACTCCACTCCCGAGAAGATACAAGATCATAGGCGGATTCCTGCATACAACATTCCACGAAACTATCTATAGAGTAATCAAAACCATGCTTCATAGCCCAACTAGAAAAATGAGGTCCTAAATAAGTAATCATTCCCGTTTTTGCAGTAATCGCATTAATTAACGCTGTTATATCCGAAAATCCGCAAATAATCTTTGGATTATTCTGAATTAACTCATAATCAATATACTGAAGCAACTGGTTCGAATTATACCCTCCAATAACAGTCAAAATTGCATCTACTCGACGATCTCGAAAAGCATCGTGTAAATCGGACACCCGGGCGCTAACCGAAGAAGAATGAAACGACTCCACTTCATTAATACGCTCGCCAAAAGACAAGGTAAATCCAAAACGGCGCAATCGATCTAACGCATCCTCAAAAATCACATCAGATAATAAGCTCAAATTTCGCGCAGGCGCTATCACGCGGATATGAGAACCTTTAACAATTCTTTTTGGCTTAATGATATTTTTAATCTCAATAGTATCTGGCATATAAATAGACATCTTTAACTTAACGCATCTACAATCTTCTTTTCATCTTCTGTTAAATTTCGCTTCATAAATAATTCATTTTCAAATGCTTGAATATATTCCCGAATAGTTTCAGCGGACAATGATTGTTCTGAATGCTGAAATTGAACATTCTCGAAACTAGAAATGAGTTCCTGAACACGATCAAGTTCAAAACCAGCTCGTCCCCTAAAATAGCTTAACGATCTAACATACTGCTTTAAAATTCTATTTCGATTACCTTGCCCAAACGGCCGCAAACCCTCTCTATACAAAACACAACTAGTAATAATTGAATCTTCAAATTTTCGTCTTATAACTTGATCCTCGATAACTTCAAGCCCAATAACGGGTATGCAGTCCTGAACATGATCTAAGGCATGCAATTGTTTTAGAATTACACTAGACCCCAAAGCAACTTCAATACCCAGCGAACCTTGATCATCTTCCAATAAAATAACATTTCCAATATCACTAAAGCCCTCACCAACAGGGTCACGCAACGCGATATTAAAATTCCTTCCGATCACACCCGGCACACCAATTTGATGCCGATAATACTCAGGTTTCCTACTATCCATCTCTAACCTATCATCACAATACACCCGGGCCGCAGCAATTAAATCAGAATCCTCCGAAAAGGCTCTTACCAAAATATTATTCGGCTGAATATGCAGCGTTCTTTCTAAAAAAGAAAACACATCACGACACCCTTCCTCTAATCCAGTTGGCGTAGAAAGAACGCCCATACTCGAAAAATACGAACCCCACTGCGGAGAAAAAGAATCATCAAACAACTTATCTACATTTCTCGTTCTTAAACAATCCTGCTGCATGAAAAGTCCTGGCGGAGCAATTGACTGCGAATTTAGATACGGTTTAAAAACACTAATATGAGAACCGATAAATCTAACCGTCGGGTCAATACCTGAAGTAATTTTTACCGAAGGTACTTGTTGATAACCAAGTAAAGCATAGTGCTCAGAAAAACTATTCAATAAATCATCAACTACCTCCTTTGCTGTTTCTGGAGAAAAACGCTCTTTGCCGTAAATATTTTCTTCAGGAGTCTCGACGGATTTTTTCTCAAACTCTAAATGTGGCTTAAATTTCTCACTCATACTAATTAAACTTACAAACAATTAAAATCAAGAATTTATTCCGCCCAAAAATCTTCGCAACAAAATTACCGATCGAATTCAAGATAAATTTTGGCGTTTCCATAATCAACGGATTACCAAAGCGCTCAACCGATACAACATCAATTTGTTTACCCGCCCCGCTAGAGACTTTATGGAAAATCCGAACAATTTCTTCTATTTTATAAAACCTCTCTGTATCTAGCTTGTAACCCGGGAGAAATTTAATCTTTTTCAAAAACCAGGCTTTTACAATAGGACCAGAGTAAAAATTCGGCATACCCACAGCAACAGCTCCACCGGAACGACAAACTCGAAACATCTCCTCAAGAATTAATTCGATATTCTCCAAGCTATAATGCTCAATGACACCAATATTCCAAACAAAATCAAATTCACCCGATTTGAAAGGCATCTTGTATAAATCGCCTTCAACAAACTCAATACCATCGGATTCAAATTTTTTAGATAAATGAGAGGCATACTGCAACGCAACCGAAGAAATATCTAAAAGAGTCTTAGAAAACGAACGATCTAACAAAATTGTCGCCTTGCCAGAGCCACTACCCGCCTCAAGAATACGAGTCAGCTGATTCTTTTGTAAAAACTGGTCAACAAAAACCTTCAACTCCTCGTAGTAACACTGCCACCAATATGAAGAAAATCGCTCCATTCGATCAGCTTTTAATTCCGACTCAAAAATCTTGCTCCAAAAGTCATTTTCGTGCTCAACAATCTTTTGTAAATCTTCTGTCATACAACTCGATAGAAATCATCAAAATCTATAAATATTGTACGCTACATACGCAAAAAACAAAATTTCACAGAAAAACATCATGAAATAGCTCAATAAATATAAACAAAATAACCCAAACCTTATCCCCAAGCATTGACAAAACCGCTAAAATAAGCTATGTTTGAAGCAAAGGAGAGAGACACTCGCAAGAGTGTCGCTTCTTGCTCTTTGGGCAATGTCGCCCGTACACCACCGCGCCGCAGGGCGCCCAGATAGGAGAACCCCATGCGCAACAGCATGACCTTCATCGCGTTCGCCCTCTCCCTCGTCGCCTGCAAGGCCGGCAAGGACACGGGCATCGACACCTCCAACCCGGAAGAGGTCGCGTTCATCGAGTACAACGTCACGATCGGCAACCAGCCGGTCAACATGTTCGTCTTCAATGCCGACGGACAGTCGGTCGCCAGCACCAACCGCGAAGTCCAGGTCGAACCGGGACCCTACCGGCTCCTGGTCGGCGACGGCAGCGCGTGGCACCCGAACGGCGAGTGGCCGCTGTGCCTGTACACCGACGGCAACTACTGGGGCTGTCCGGAGACCGAGACGCTCGTCCTCGAGGACGGCGACGTGTTCCAGAGCTCCTGCGACATGTCCCTGGTCTTCTGGGGAACGTACACGCTCACCAGCCAAAGCTGCAACGAGTCTGCGTGCAACGAACCTCGCACTGAGACCAATGTCTACGTCGAGGTGCAGCCGAACCTCACGATTCTGCTCGAAAGCGGAGACGGAGACAACATCGCGAACGAGTTCAACGGAACGCTCGAAGTACAAGGAGCAAGCCTGTCGATCAACACCGATGCAACCCTTGAAGTCAACGAGTTCAACGTCGACTACATCGACTTCATCCGGTACCAGCCTAGCGGAAGCTGGAGCAACATCACCATGTCGCGCCAGTAACAACTTTGCACGACGGCATTCAAGACCCCCTAGTTCCACCTTCCGCACACGGCAGAAGGCGCAGCGAACAAGGGGGTCTCGCTATTTCAAAAAATTTAATTAAACTACGATAAATAAAAAGAGAGCTTTATTGCTCTCTTTTTATTTATCGTGGCGAAACAAGAATCACTCCATCAAACTCTATCCAAGGGTCAATGCCAGGCTCTAAAACATCCGGAAAAGCTTGATAATCACACTGTACGCGTTCCGTTGGATCAGTACCTAGCCCGGCTGTACTGTTCGTATCCACCGTCCCCTCAAAACATCCATCCTCTCCATTACACGTTCCTGCACACCATCCCCAGTTATCACGAACGTGAACTTTTGGCTTAAATGCACATTGTGCAGTATCGCCTTCACCTACACGACAAGGCGTGTTTGAGTAGTCAGCGTTACACACCGACGTGCCAGGAAGAGTTACAGCGTTACAAGTATACGTATGCGTATACGATAGATAATTCTCACTACATGATTCGCTTGTTAATCCCCATTCGGAGTTAAGTGAACACAGCGTTGTGGATTCGTCACCTTGCACCAATCCACGGTGATTTCGGAAGAAGTTGTCTTCTGAAGGTGACCCACTTTCATCACCATCACCCCAATCCACAATCACACGTCGAATCGGCAACTGATCAGGCAACGCGAAGGCAAAGAAGTTTGCTGTTACTCGCAAGAATCCGCCCTGTCCGATAACCGTTCCAGAATTTTGACCATTTACGGTAATTGTATCTTCCTGACCTTCTTCACACAAATCCCCGAAACATCGATCCGTATTCAATCCTCGAACGCGCGGAGGACCACCTTGAGCCGCACGCACATCCCACAGCGCTCGATCAGCCTCTGCCAATTCACCTCCAAGAGAATCCTCGACAGTGTACTCAGGAGCATACTCAGTAGATTGCCAGTTCGCTGCCGGCGTAATCAAATCTTGAGTCCAAGTAAACCAATCCTGAGTGTCCGGAAGGTTCAAACTAGCAAACATCTGCGTCGCACGGGCATAGAAGTTGTTTGCTGGATTTGCCTCGACAGTCCAGAAATCAACCAGGTCATCGAAAGCTACATCTTCGTAATCATAACCGAAATCCATCAACGATGAGATTTCAGGATCTGAAGGAACATGGCCGTCTACTCCATAAAACAGCGCACCACTCTCCATTTCTTCGTATGGGTACACACAGTTTACTGTCGTAGGGGCCGCAAGATCATTCAACCAAGCACTTTCTTCAGAAGAACTTTGGAAACTTGTTGAAGCAGTACTAGAAGTTGTATCAAAATTAATATTCGAATCGTACACAGGTGCATTTGGCAATGGAGTTCCTGGAGCAAACTCATTGTCTGCCTTATTCGCGATACACGCACCGATTCTTAACGGAGCTTTTTCAAGTAAAGTATCCGAAGCATTAATAGCGGAAGGCGAATACTTCGCGGCACCTGCAATATTATCTGCTCCAAAAGAATAATTCATTCGAGGATTATTCGATGCAATTACGCCGCCTTGGAAAAGCTTATTTGTAAACGCATATCCCTCCCCAGAAGACGAAGACACTTGCAATAAATCTTTACAGGCAGGATAAACATCAAGATTGATATAAGCATGTCGATAACGTCGGTTTGCTGTTATTGCAACATCTTCGTTTGTACGGAAATCATAAATGCTATCCAACTGATCCGCCGCAACACCTGGAAGCACACAATCCTGATAAGCATTCAACACAGCACTAAACGCTTGAATCTGCTGCGCACCTCCATCATTGCGATCATTCAAAGGCTGACTAGTAGCTGCCCATGTATAAACCTCGTTGCCAAAGTTACTAGTACGAACACCACCATTAATAGCAGATTCGGCACCTTGTAGACCGTCTATCGCGGCAGCCACAGCATCATCTGAGCTTGGCGCAAGACATTCACGCTGCTCCAGATTTTCATTCGCCTCGGATGCATGGAAAGAATTTTTCGGAATACAGGCGTATGGACAATCGTTATCAGAACCATCTCCGGCACACATACCTGCGGCACCACCAAAATTCGCATTTGGTGCTGGCTGACCCACCACGGCGAAATATCCTTCAGGACAAGCTGCATTCTGCCAACAACCATCAGCATTAGAAGTAAGTCTTTGATAACTATTATTGACGTTGACTCCTTGAACTCCTGGAGCTTCTGCACAGGCAACGCCTGGCTGATTCGCATTATTCGACAACTGAATATCACTCGTCCTCAAATTCGCGAACAGGCGAACGTCTGAACACACGAATGTGTCTTCGAAGAATCCGGCTGTTTTGTATTTTGCGTACAAATCAGTTGTTCCCTGCAATTGATCTACTGGGTACCAAGTAATACATGCTCCAACATCTGTTGTTCCATCAATATTAATTGACGTATCACGCTCCAAACAGAATCCTTCCATTCCATAGAGGGTATCGAGTCGGTTAATTGGCTGACAAACGGCTCCAGAATCAACATCTCCACAGTCAGTGTCTTCGGTACAAATCGAACCAGCAAGCGCTCCACCGCTACACACTCCAGAATACGGAGTTGTTGAATCGTATGGATCTGTATCCAAATCTAAGTACGCAAATTGATTACTCGAATCCGAAATCTTCACATACGAACACATACAGTCTTCACCCGGCGCGCAGAAATTCGCATTTTCGTAGCCGGAAACTGTCGAGAACGGCGAAACAGAAGATTGATTTAGACCACCGCCAACAATTGGATCACCAACTTCCGACGACGACTTAGGCACGCCATCTTTTCCAATCCATTGTGTAACAAGCGAAGAATCAAACGGACTTGTCGCTTCTGGATATGCGCGACAAATATGAACTTCACCGCTATCTTCCGCGATTTGCTCACCATCTACTCCCACAACACAACTATCGCGGTAGCAAGTTCCTTCCGTAGTCGCAACCGACTGGAAACACACGCCCGCTCCACACGATCCATTAATACACGTTCCCGCCAAACTACAATCTCCCACATCGTTATAACAAGTTCCGGCAACAAACACCTGACCAGCCGAACAATCTGCTTGGCTGTCGGCACCCGTTGATCCAACTGAATAATATTCACCAATAATACAACTTCCACCACCCGCGCCACATTGACCATCGCCCGCACACGGCGAACCAGTTTCTGAACAATACCCAACCGTACAACTATCTCCATGGTTCAATCCAGCAGAACACGAACCAGCATCAAAGGCGAGTCGGTAATCTTCTTCCGGATTCGATCCACATACAAGCGTCGAACCGCAGTCTGCATCCGTTTCACAAACAGTCACCTCACCATTGAAAACAAACGGAGTACCACTTACGCTCAGACAAATTTGAGCCGGCGCGATATTCACCTGATCCAAATGTTGAACTGGGTAAGAATTCGGCAATGAATAACCAGAATATTCTTCCCCATACCAACCAACATTTCGCGCTGCGTATCGATTAACATCCAACACAACCGCAGGATCGTTAATAACCGGATTGATACATCCTTCTTCATTCGACTCCGAACACAAGGTAAGTCCAGATGAAATTTCGCGCCACGCGCCGATTGATTGATCAAACACCGGGCGAGTATCACTTGGTGCCAACCATTCACTACATTCACGATCGCGATTCACCTTCAACACGCGATTTGTATCGTTCTGCAATCGAGGAACAGCCTGAGTAGCAAATGTTCCTGAAGGATCAACCAATGACGTTTCACACGTTCCGCTCACCAAATCGCCTGTAAACGATTCGACTGGCAAACAATCTGTATCTACATAACAAGAACCACCAAGCGTGTATAAGTCAGAAGCTGAACTCGAGCTAAACGAAGGCTGCAATCGCGAACGATCGTACACACATCGCTGTGCACACAAATCCACAACCTCACCTGTCGAAGTCGTCATCAAACTGCTGCCAGACGAACAATCAACCGGGTCTACCAAATCAAACGGCTGACCACCGGTAAACGCATCTGCATGTTCACTCTTCACCAACGTCGCGCTTGCGTTAAACGTAAGTGAAGTATTCCCCGTATCTTCAAACAACACACAACCAAGCGTTTGGCTCACGCGCCCATTACATCGCTCGCTCGAAAGCAATGTTGTGTCGTCCAAACTGTCGTCGTCGAGGAAGTAATACGAAGCACCCGAATTTGGCGTTGCATATTCAGTCGCACTCGCGACATCCAATGTATCAATAAATTCACTACATCCATCTTCTCCTTCCGGACATGTCCCAACCCAACCAGAGTAAGAAGCATCCCCATTTCGCCACACTCCCGCATCCGTGCCACCGATCAAATAATTACTCTGAGTCACTCGACACGTACCAGCTCCAGCAGCCGCACATTCCGAATCGAGAGAACACGAAATGCCCGTGTTGTCCGAACAAACACCTGTCCCGTAACAGAAATTTGTCGTTCCAGTTCTAAACCACCCATTATACTGAACACCATTCACCGACACATTTTCTTTGTATTCACACGTCTTCGCAAGCGGATTTCGGAAATACCAAGTTCCTTCGCTTCCAGCGCTCCATTCTTCACAGAACAACGATTCGTCATCACACAAAATATCGGCATACCGATCCGGGTCATTCAATACAAATGTCGACTGCCATTCTTCCACCACCGATTGATCGGCGCTCAATTTTGGCAATGCCACTTCTTCACAACCAGCGACTCCGGCAGCACACGTATACGAAGCATCGTACACGGCATACACCACATGATCTTGTGGAACAACCTGCGTATGCGCGTCATAAGAAATATGCGCGTAGGCACCTGAACCTAATTGGAAATCTGGAAGATAATACTCAAGATCAAACTGACAAGAAGAAGCTCCTGGCGCAATATCACACGCTTTCGGAGAATTTAAATCGTAACCAGTACCAACAGTCTGCAAATGACACGCAGTTCGAGTCGAAACCGGCAATCCGTTCAACGTAGAACACGTAGCATTAAACACCTGAGCATTTACCGCTACTGAATTTGAAGTGTCATAAAACGCTCGACATCCCACCATATCGTCTCCACACAATCGCGAGAACGACTTCAAGAAATGCGTATTATTCAACTGATCTGTATATTCCTGACATCCAAGCTGGAATTGCGGCACCACCTGACCTTCAAAATTTTCGTCACACATCGCCGGAGTCACCCAAGAATCACGAATAATTGTGATATTCGATTCACCTTCTCGCAAAATTACGTTATCGATATAAAACTCACTTGCCGTCGTAGGATCGAAGGAAAGAATAGTACCGACATCAAAATTCGCTGCTTGCGCCGCAGACAACACAACCGGACCAACGCTATAACGTTCCCATGCCGGCGAAAGCTGCAGATCATCCGCAAACACCGCATCAACTCCAGGGCCATTCACCGTATTATTGAAGACCACGTCCATTGCCCCATTTCCTTTTGCCCAGAATGTAAGTGTGTACGTTTTTCCAGCAAAAATTTCATTATTCAACACTCCACAATATTGCTGACCATTTACTACCGTACAGTTTCCACCAAGCGTACCAGTCGGACTCGCGCAACCAGCTGGATCGGTACACGCCGAACCAAGGTTAAATACATGGGTAGAAACAGTGACTCCGCCAGTTGAATAAAGCGACTGCCCTCCTGCCGCCACTGATTCATTACTCAACGTAACCGCCGTTGCGCTCGCTGCTGTCCAGTTTGTTAAATCAATTTCAAAATTATCATTCAATACCACGCGACTATTCCGACTCTGACCACCCGTATATTCGCGACATCCGTTTTCGGCCGCCGAACACACAGCACTTTCGGTCGAAAGACCAAAGTACAAACACGCATTCGTTGCTGTATCGAAATATCCACCCGAACCAGAACAGTTCGCGGCTCCATCATCAATCGCGTCCGCATTCGAATCCGATCCCAATCCAGCCAAATCCGTCTTTCGATACACCGTACAGCTATTATCAACACTCACCGTATTTCGCCAATCGCGATAGTGAATATTTCCAAGCGCATCATAAAATTCACGGCAATCTGGATTCACGAAAATATCATTATGTTCATCGCAGTTCGCTTCTGCTGCAGCCAAACGAACATCATCAATCGTTTCATTACAAACAACCCCATCCGCGGTAGCATCCCAAGCAATACAAGGCGCACTTCCAACCGCCGTCTCGGTAAATCCGCTCGGATATGTTTCAGAAGCAGTGGAAGCAATATTCGATTCAAGCAAATTCCAAGTTCTCAACTGATACCCCTCTACATCTGAACCTTCCCATGTATAGAAGATCGAAGCATCTGCGCCAGCCTGAGCTTCAGTCGCACAGCCTCGAAGATACGTGAAGTATTCCGTCGCTTCAGTCGCGAGGTTTGTAAATTCGTCACATCCAACTGCTTCCGCTCGACACTGCTCCGCCGTAGACGGAATAAAGTAGACCGGAAAATCACCCGTTGGTTCGTATCGAGTTGGTTCTTGTTTAAACGTATCGTACCCAACACATCCTTCATCACAACGATCAAGCGCCGAAGCAACACCTGTAACAGAAGGGTCACCATTTACCGGAGTGTATGACGTACAACCAACATCTCCCTCCGCACACGAAGGCGCGTAAGCAGCACATTCTTCAGGGTCATTAATACCATCACACTCTAAGTAAGCAGGTGCGAGCTTCATGTATGTTCGAGGAATAGACGTTGGCGAAATTCCATACCCGTCAATCCACGCACCTGCAGAACCAGCTGCTTCCAACTGAACGTCATCAATCCACGACTGAGAACCGATCACACCCTGACCATTCACGTTCAACTCTGCATAGGCAACCGAAGACACCCCTGGCATAACCGGCACCGAAAACGTACAAGTAAATCGTTCATAATCTTGTCCTGCCGGCACTCCAGAGAGAGTGATTGTTTCCGCGCCACCAAGTCCGTTCGTATTCGCAATCGTACAATTCGCCGAATCAAAACTAGTTGTCGCAAAATTCCCTTCATTTCCATCTTCATCCGTCACTCGAAGTGAAACCTGTACAGCCTGTGCAGCATTTGCTACACCTCGCTTTGCGTAAAACGAAAGCGTGTAAATACTACCTTGATTCAACAAAATTCCCGGCTGGTATACCAATGTTCCACCCGACATCAACGCCCGACCACCCGAACGCGCATTTGCTTGCGAATCTTGATACTGAAGCGAGGTCGGAGTGACCGAAATCCATCCGTCCGGACGATTATCCGCATCTGTATCTCGTTCAAATCCAGGATTATTCACCATGTTTAATCGCGAAGAAGAAGCTTCGATCAATTCCGTACATCCACCCGAAGCCGAATCACAACTAGAAATAGCGGCGGTAAAATAAGATTTGGTCTGGTACGCATCTGGAGCATCGAGCGCCGCTGCAACATCCGTCACTGCCGGCCAATCAAATCCATCCGTCTGAGCGGTCTTCTCTGTCTGGTACCACAAACACCCGGCATTCCCTTCCGAACAGCCAGCTTGATCAAGCGTTGTTGTTAAATACTGACCTTGCTGACCAGTGCGACTTTCAAAACCTAAACAACTTGCGTATTCCGCCGAACACGATTCCCCACGGAAATTCCACACGTTTTCTTCTTGAACACAGTACCCATACCCACCAACACACTGACCATTTTCATCTTCTTCAATACACGTCTGCAAATCCACACATTCTTCCGCACGCGACGCAACACCTGCTGCTGAAAGAATTTGTCCATTTGCCAAAATTCGACACGACGTTTCCGGCAATTTCAACACCCAGTTTGGATCGATTAAATGACAAAACGGATGATCGCCATCGCGCTCACCTTCAGCATTACAATCATTAAATCCATTCATCACCTGCCCCAACGTCAATCGTCCTTGAGAAGCTTCGGGTAATTCCGCTGCTAATTCCCAACCAACCGGAATAATGCGCGCCTTACGCATCTTCACCAAGTTCCCATGACAAAACGCATAGTTATAACATCCCGAATCCTGGTTCGCAGAACGATCAGACGAAGGAATCAACGCCCAATTTCCGTTCAACAATCCCTGATCAACCGCCTGCTTCACCGTTAAACCATTTCCCGCCTGACTTCGCGCCAACACCGTCGCAAAGTTGGTATTCAATACACAATTATACAAACGTCGCGGCGTTCCTCGTAGCGTATTTGGACAGGTAGAGAGCTCGGCTAAAAAGTTATAACTAGAAGCATCAAGCGGCGTAAACGTCAGCAAACTACGAAACGGATCATTCGCCTCCCCCCGCCCACTGGTTCCAGAAGCAAATTCGTCGAATGGATTCGGAATAACACGAGGACTAATGAGTCCATCCGCAAGACGTTCACTCAATCGCGAAAGAAGAGTATTTGCAAAAATAGAACCGGCACTAAGTCCAACCTGTACCAATGCATCAGAATTACCAATTAAATTTACTCCAATCGCACCCGGAAGATCAGTCGCTGCGTAAGTTGCATTATGATAATAATTTTGAACAAACGAAGAAGGCGTAGTGGTTTGACCAGTAATAAAATCCGTCACATCCCAAACTCCATCCTTCTCCAACAACTCCATCGCACTCAAACGCCCACGATTTTCGGCAGCAAGCAACGTATCTGTATATAGACCCAAGGTAACGCTAAAATCACTCACACTTGGATCAAAAGAATCTGCTAACGTCTCCAAAATAACTGCATTCGCCTGTCCAGGATCTGTAATCGTGTCACCAATGTTCGCAAAAAAACCAATCCAATTGTCTTTAAAATTATTCAAATCTCCACAAAAATTAACATTTGCACCACCACCCAAAGAAGTAGGTTGATAATTCGAACGAATACCCGCCCGAAGCTGAGGAAGATTCGGAGGAGCACATACATTCAACCCAGCAAGCCGTCCATATTCATCCACATTTTGAGCAACCAATCCATTCACAACCTCGCTTGCTACATTTGCACCTGCATAAATAAAATAATCTTCAACGGGCTGAACTTCAATAAGCGGCTGATCACCAGGGGCACCATTCGCCAACCAAACAGCCGCATCATGCGCTGCCGTATTCGCAAAATACGTCATGATATTGATCAACGAAGTAGTAACAGAACCAACAACCGAACCAAAAACCGTTCTATCCGTTGTTTCTTGAATATTCCGAGCAATGTCATTTGTAACAATGTCAGGATTTGTAGCGATAACCGGGATAGGCTGCGCATACGCGTTCCTCGGAACCGAGATCGAAATCGCGAAGGCTGCAACGAATAAAAGTGGAAGGATTTTTTTTAAAATCGACATACAATTATAAATCAGTATCGGACTCAGAAACTTCACGAACAGAATCGCGGTAAATTTGAAGCAATTGTTCGTCGCTGTACGAATTTACCGTTGCCGCATCTATTCCAGACTCGAGCAACAATTGACGCACTTCCCCAGCGGTCACGTCGACCAAATCAGGGGTCACCGGCTGCGAGCTCGTGCCAGAACCATTCAACGCCTCCAAATCTTCCTCTGGAAATTCCGGTGCCTCACCAACATCGATTACCGTTGGAACGACTTCAAATGCATCTTCATCGCCAAAACACTCTTCTCCAGCACACGTCGGATCTGTTCCAACCTCAATTTCCAACGAATCACTCGCGCCATCTGCATCCGTATCCGCAAGATACGGGCTAGTTCGATACACATACAACTCTTCGTAATCGGTCAAACCGTCTTCATCCGAATCGGTCGACTGCAATTCCAATAATGCCTGTTCTTGTCGCTGAGCAGATGTAAGAACAGGTGGACCTTCATATTTCAATTCAAACGCCTTCATCATCGAACCACTCACATAAAACACACCCATCAACAAACTCAGGACACCAATTCCCACCACCAAACCAAATCCAACCCTCTGCTCTTTAGAAAAAGCCGGCTTCTTGCGTCGGATCAAAATTCTCGCATCTTGCTCCTGCATGTCCCCTTCATTATAACAAACATTCGAAAAACAAGATGTAAGTTATTAAGCAAAGTTGTGTACAACATGCAGAAAAAAAATGATCCCACAAAAGCCGATTGGCACTTAGTGGGGTATTTTTTTTAAATTCAGAGACGCTCAAGGGAAAACATATAGGTCGTATAGGTCCAATTCGTCCTATACGATCTATTGGCGCAACTCGTGCCACAATCGTACCCAATCATCCGAATGCAATTCCTGTGCACGAACTGTGGGTAAAAATCCTAACTTACCTAACACGACTTTTATCTCGTCCGAACTACCAAATCCTTTTTCTGCCAAATTCTTATGCAACTGCTTCCTTCTTGCCGAAAAACCGGCCTTTGCAACACGAATCGCCCCAAGAATCTCTTCGGCTGTATACAAAACCTCCTTTTTGCGAAACTGTAATACCGAAGAATCCACTCGAGGCCGAGGAACAAAGGCGCCTGGAGGAACATGAAACAGCAATGAAGGCTGAAACGAAAGCTGAGCCACCACCGAAAGCAATCCCATATCACCCGCCTTTGCACGTAAACGATCTCCTTGCTCTTTCTGCACCATCACGATCATCCGTTCTGGTAAATTTTGTGAAGAAACCACCTGCGCCAAAATAGCCGCCGACGCGTTATACGGTAAATTTCCAACAAACACCCACTTGTCCGATCCAACTGCATCATCATATTCGACCCGAGCGGCATCACCCTCGATCAATCGTGCCTCTGGAAAACGGTCACGCAATTCTTGAAACAAATCTCGATCAGCCTCAACCAAAACAAGACTCACATCTGGACGAACGAGGTGATCAGTTAATGCGCCATGACCTGGGCCAACTTCCACGATCAATTTCTCCCCTCCAGCCGCAACAGCGTCCGCAATCCCACGAACTACACTCTCATCTTTCAAAAAATGCTGACCAAATGATTTCTTTGCCCCTACGTTCATAAAAAAATGGAAGGAATCACAACCGACCCTTGGCGCAAAATCTGCACTCGACCTCCCACGATCTTCGCGATGGTAGAGGGAGGCTGCGGAGGCAAAATACCAGCATCAACGACCAAATCTGGCGCGTCAGGCTGATCTACAAAATTGGCCTCAACCGATTCAACGGAATACAAAGGATCCATTCCAGAAACATTCGCACTTGTCGCAACAACCGGACCGTTAAATTCGCGTACTAATCGCGCAGCAAACGGATGCGACGAAACGCGCACAGACTGAAAACCATCCTGAGCACACGCTTCCGAAAGCACACTATCTGATTTAACCGGAAGGGCCATATTCACACCTCCTGGCCAAAATCGCGACGTAAGCGCACGCGCAGAATCATCTACTTCAACAAAAGACTCGGCAAACGCAAGCGAAGGAATAAGCACCGGCAATCCTTTTCCTGTCGGACGACCTTTGATCGCAAAAACACGCGCAACCGCCTCGGCATTGCGCGCATCACAACCAATTCCGTACGTCGTTTCTGTTGGAAAAACAAGCACCCCACCTTCTCGTAGTACCTGCACAGCAGATGCTAAGGTCGTTTCTTCAGCAACAGAAAGAATACGCATACTAAATATTATCTCGGTACCAAGCGACAGTTTTTTCGATACCTTCTTCGAGCGAAACTTCAGGCTCCCATCCAAGAACACTCTTCGCTTTCGCAGAATCGAGCGCGCTTCGCTTTACAATATCCTTTACCTCTTCCCGAAAGTCAGGGTCAGCCTGCACACCGACTTCTTCACGAACAGCATGAAACAGTTCAAGTGTACTTGTTTCTAACCCTGTTCCAATATGAAACACATCACACACGTTCGCTTCCGCCGCAAGCAACAAAGCACGAACGACATCCCCAACATACACGTAATCACGAGTCGTCAATCCATCATTATTCACAAGAGCCGATTCGCCACGCAATAACCGCGAAGCAAATACACCTACCGCGCCACTTTCTGCACTCGAATCCTGACGAGGGCCGTACACATTTGCAAAACGAAGCGCCGCATAAGGCACACTCAATACACGGTGATAAAAATGCAAATAGCGCTCTGCAGTAAATTTCGAAATCGCATACGGCGAAACAGGCAACAACGACTTCGATTCAGCAACCGGAAATTCTTCCGCTTCACCCACAATCGCGCTCGTTGACGCAAATACAACACGCCCCTTTCCAACCGCACGAATCGCCTCCAAAATATTCAACGTCCCCATAATATTATTCTGAGCGTTCATAATCGGCTCAGCAACCGACTCGCGATCGTGAATATGCGCCGCCAAATGAAACACCACGTCCGCCTTCGCTTTTCGAATCACTTCCGCTGCTTCGGGCGATTGAATATCAAACAACCGATACTTCACTTCTTCGTGTCGGTAGGCTTTTCTGGTCTTCTTTTTATCAATCACGGTCACTTTAACTCCGGCTTTCACCAAAGCATCTACCAAGTGACTTCCGATAAATCCACTCCCTCCAGTAACAATTGCTTTTTGTATCTTCATAAAATCAAAACTACTAAACTATCGTATCAAACTAACCCCAAAAGAACAAAGTCGCTACCCCTTCTGAGCACGCAACTGAGCTTCAATAAATGGCAACACATCGCCGGCCAAAACCGCATCAGTATCCTGCGTTTCGTGAAGCGTTCGATGATCCTTCACCATTTTATAAGGATGAAGCACATAACTACGTATTTGCGCCCCCCATTCCGCACTCTTGTGCCCTCCCTTTAACTGATCCACGGCTTCGGCACGCTCTTCTTGCATCCGCTGAAATAATCGAGATTTTAAAATGCGAAATGCCGTTTCTCGATTCTGCAATTGCGAACGTTCATTCTGACAACTCACCACAATATTTGTCGGTATATGCGTTAATCGAACCGCCGAATACGTCGTATTCACCGACTGACCGCCCTTTCCGCCCGCCATAAATGTATCAATACGCACATCCTCGGGATTGATCACAATATTCTTTTCCGTCATTTCATCCAACTCCGGCAACACCTCCACTAAAGCGAATGCCGTATGCCGCATCTTCTCCGCATCAAACGGCGAAATACGCACCAATCGATGCACTCCAGCTTCGTTTCGCAAATGTCCGTAAACGTAACGTCCTTTCACCAGAAACGTCGCATGTTTATACCCTGCCTCTTCACCAAGCGATTCGTGCAACATCTCAATCTTCCACCCCTGTTGTTCGATAAATCGCACATACATTCGAAACAGCATCTCCGCCCAATCCATCGCGTCCGTTCCACCTGCCCCAGCGTGCACGGTCACAATCGCATTATTCTTATCGTACGGCTGATCAAAGAACACCGCAATTTCCATGCGGTTAAACGCTTTACTCAATACATCAAGCTCCTCTTCCGCCTGTTTCATCATTCCTTCATCCTGCTCTAAGTCCGCCAAATCAAAAAGCGACTTCGCGTCCCGTAAATCATCTCGCATCGTCTCCCATGCCGTTACTTCGGAAGAAATATCTGCCGCTTCCTGAGAAACCGTCTTTGCTTTTTCCTGATCAGACCAAAAATCAGGTGAACTCATCTTCACCTCAAGGACCTTCAATTGCTCACGTTGTTCATCAATACGAAGAACAGGCCAAAGAGCATCGAGTCGCATCTGCAGTTCTTCCGCCTTTAATTTAAACGACATACATCCGTACCTGAAAAATAATCATCCTCCGCACTCAAAAAGAAAACCACTCCACTCACCCATCAACATCAAAATTTCATGCGATCAGACCAATCAGCCACAAACGGCATACGGTACCACTTGCCCTGAATCGCTTGAATGAAACCAATAATCGAAACAATCGTCATAAACGGAATCAAGAAAAATCCAACAATCCATCCAAGCAACGGAATACTAGAAACAACAATCGCTAATACCCAGAAAATCGCCACAACAATCCCCTGCTTTGCATGAAACATCGCAAATTTAGAATCCTTCGCAAAAAATAACGGAACCAAGCAAAGAAAGAATAAATAACTCACAGCCGCAACGACACGATTCTGATCAATATCAGAATCAGTTGCTTCATTCGCTGTCGCCGTCGAGTCAGTGGACTCAGTAGCATCATCGCACGCGCAATCGCCTCCACACGAACCAGCATCTTTATCACCACAGTCGCACGTGTCGCCACAAACACAGGCATCACCACAACCACCAACGCCACAACATTCAGCATTTGTAGCTTCTACTGGCTTTTCAGCGTCTTTCTTTTCGTTAGAGGGTTCGTTTGAATGAGTATCATGCATAAATAAATCTTTTCTCCACTTTACCGTATTCAACCGAAAAAAGCGAGAACAAAAAAGTCTTGGCGCAAGCCAAGACTTTTTCTTCCAAATCACTCAATTTAGAACCCCATGCCACCTGGCATCTGCGGCGCAGAAGCAGATGAATCAGATTTTGGAATCTCGGTAATCGCTGCTTCCGTGGTAAGCACCATAACCGCAATCGAAACCGCATTCTGCACAGCCGAACGCGTCACCTTTGCTGGATCGATAATTCCTGCAGCAACCATATCTTCTTCATTCATTCCCGTTGCTGCGTTAAATCCATACGATCCCGTTTTCGCCTGTACGTTCGCAACGATCACGTCACCTTTTTCTCCAGCATTTTCCGCGATCTGTCTTAACGGAACTTCAATCGCATCACGCACAATCTTCACACCGAGCGCTTCGATTTTTTGATCCTTTTGCAACGAATCGTGCAACGCTTCGAGTGCTTTTTGTGCTCGAATCAACGCAACACCCCCTCCTGGCACAATTCCTTCTTCAACCGCCGCCTTGGTTGCCGCAACCGCGTCTTCGATTCTGTGTTTCTTTTCCTTCATCTCGACTTCGCTCGCTGCGCCAACTTTAATCACCGCAACACCTCCACTCAATTTCGCTAAACGTTCTTGAAGTTTTTCTCGATCAAAGTCCGAACTAGATTGATCAATTTGCTGCTTAATCTGAGCAACTCGTGCTTCCACATCCGCTTTTTCTCCAGCGCCTTCAATAATAGTCGTTGTATCTTTTGTCGAAATAACACGTCGCGCTCGACCCAGGTGCGCAAGCGTTACCGCCTCCAACTTCATGCCAGTTTCTTCGCTTACCAACGTCGCACCAGTTGCAATCGCGATATCTCGCAAAATTTCTTTCTTCCGATCTCCGAACGCAGGTGCCTTAATGGCAAGTGTATTAAATGCTCCACGCAATTTATTCAAAACCAATGTCGTCAACGCTTCCCCATCAACATCATCCGCAATCAATACCAAATCTTTCTTTCCACTTCCGGCAATTCCTTCCAAAACAGGAAGCAAATCCTGCACAGAAGACACTTTCATGTCTGTAACCAATACTGGCACATCATGATATTCCGCCTCCATGCGTTCCGAATTGGTAATCATGTAAGGTGCGATGTAACCCTTGTCGAACTGAAATCCTTCTACCACCTCAACTTCCACACCAAATGACTGACCTTCTTCAATCGTAATCACACCGTTTTCCCCAACCTTTCCCATTGCTTCAGCAATCACCGCTCCAATATCTGGATCGTTTGCCGAAATAGAAGCGACCTGCTGAATCGCATCCCCTGTCACCGGTTGCGAAAGAGCTTTTACTTCTTCCACCACCTTTAACGCGGCTTTTTCCATCCCTCTTCGCAATGCCTGAGGATCAATTCCCGCCGTCACCAACTTCAATCCTTCTTCCACAAGCGCCTGCGCAAGCACAGTAGCAGTCGTCGTTCCATCGCCAGCCACATCAGCTGTTTTCGAAGCAACTTCTTTCACCAATTCTGCTCCCAAATTCTGCACACGATCTTCCAATTCAATTTCTTTTGCAACGGTTACTCCATCTTTTGTCACCAAAGGTGCGCCATAACCACGATCAATAATCACATTGCGACCCTTTGGTCCAAGTGTCACTTTTACGGCATTTGCAAGTACATCAATTCCAGCCTTCAATGCCTTCCGAGAATCTTCGTGAAACGTAATAGTCTTTGCCATATTATTCTACAATCGCCATGACATCGCTGTCAGAAATAATTAAATAAGTCACTCCATCAATTTTAATTTCGTCTGGTGCATATTTTTTAAACACCACCACCTGACCAACTGCTACATCCATTTGCCGCCGCGCGCCCGTTTCGAGCAAAAGTCCTGGTCCAACCGCCAGCACCTCTCCTTTTTCTGGCCGTTCTTTATTTGCTGTATCTGGAATAAAAATACCCGAAGCCGTTTTCGTCTCAGGTTCAACTGCTTTTACAATCAAGTGATTACCAATGGGTTTCAATTTCATAGAAACGAAGAAATAAATGAATTATTACGAGCATAAGATTACTAAAATTAGCAGTCTCTGTCAATCAGTGCTAATTTGATTTTTCACGAAAAAATTCGCCTGATCGCGCAAACAATCCAAACGCCACCGCAACCAACACCATCCCCGCCCACTGACTAAAAAGATAATGATCATAAAGCGCGATCGGAAGCAATGCGGCTACAAGAAACACTCCACGCGCATGTTTGGTGAAAAAAATCCAAACACGTTTACCGAAAACCAACATCAGCAATAAGAACGGTAAAATTCCAACTTCAAACAACGCAAGCAAGTACACGTTATGAAGAGGCTGATGCTCCCAAGCATTTTGAACAACATGCAGACGATCGCGTTCAAACGTATACTGACCTAATCCCATACCCAACAGCATCGTCGTCCCAACAATCGAAGGAAATTCTCGATACTGAACAACACGTTCATTCACGCTACGCTCTTCAAACTGCGCTGAACTTCCTGGTCGAACCGCCAAATCCAATCCGAAACTCGCGATCAAAGAACCAACAAGTAAACACATCAAAAACCCACTCTGCGCAACTACCTGAATACGCTTCACTCGAACCAACGCAACAATCGTCAAACAACCAAATGCCGCCAACACTCCCAACCAGGCAGAGCGAGAAAAGGTCACCAAAAGAGCCGATCCAAAAAACAACAACATCGGCACAAAAACCAGCCGTTTCTTTGTAAAAAAGAACAAACCTCCAATACTTGCTAAACAAACCGCAAGATAGCCACCAAAAATATTCGGATGCGCAAAAGACCCATACGCACGGAGCACGCGCTGCATCGTACCAAGTTCGACCACCGAATCCCCCAACCGACCGACATCACGCGAAGCAAGTCCAAGAAGAGTAGAAGCAGGACTAAACCCAAATATCACTTGAAAAAAGCCAATCAAAGCAGACCCTGAAACACCAGCGCAAAATGCAAACAGTAATCGACGTATCGAAAAAGCGTACCAAACAATCATCAGCAACAAAGCCACCGCTGACAACAAGTGCACAAACTGATTCAACAAAATCAACGGTTGCGAAACAAAAAAAGCCATCAATGCCATCCAAATAATCGTGACACCAACGGCGATCTTCATCTCTCGATTCACACGCTTCCAAAACCCACCAAAGAAAAACACCAACCAGATAAATACCTCAACCGCATACAAGCTCAACACACCATATTCCCCGTCCACGCCTTGCGAGTAAGAAACCGTTCCAAAAATGTAACGCGCCTGCCAAGGGAGAAGAAATAAAATAATCAAAAGCGCATCGCGTTCAAAAAAACGACGAGTACTTACAACAACACTACGAAACCAATCCGGCTTTTTGAAGTTTAGATTCATACCATTCCTTTACCTCGCGTCTACGATCATTTTTATGAAACTTCAACATCGAATCACTTACTACCACCGTAGAATCTTGATTAAAACGAGCTTTCAATTCAGACGGAAATTTCCACTGCTGCAAAAACCGTGCAAACGATTCCGGCAACTGAAGAAAAAGCAATTTAAACGGCAGCAACGGTCGAGCAAGCCGCGCACGCCGTGCAAAGACTGATTGTGGAAACACCAACTCCGCCCAAGCGTTATGTCGCAGAAAAAAAGGAAAAAGCTCTCCTGTTTCGAACATCGGCACAAGCGCACGCGCCCACCAAGCTAAATACGGATCCCCGCCCGCAAGCTGCAGACGATGAATATTCAACGCATCTTCGGCAAGAAAAAAATTCGTATCAATCGCATTCACACGACCAGGCGCCGGACGCAATCGCAGCAACATTAATGGCAATAACGAAAACAATCGCACGCTCCACAACGACGACTTGCGTACAATCAAAAACAAATCCACATCACTCAACGCACGCGTAAAATGAAGCGAAAGCGAATTACAAAACGCAATCCCTTGTACCCCAGGAAGTAAACGCAAATACGCCAAGTACCACTTCGTTTTGCGATACTTTTTCACCGCTTCAACATATCGAAGCTGTCGTTTGTTAAACCACTCTGCAACAACACCCGGTTCCGCAACCGCATACTGTCCGCAAAACGAATCCAATCCCTGTTCGCGCAACCAATCAGACTGCTCTAAACACTCAAGTACCTGCGCATAAGAATACACATCTCCCCCTTCACTCATGCACCACTTCCAAGCTTCCATCACGGTTAACGGATACGAGAAAAAGGAGAAGAAAGCGAATGTCCGAAACAAAGCTGATTCAAGAGGCGTAGGCATACTACGCAATCAATGGATCGATAATTTTTCGCTTTAAAAACGACGAACCTTTTTGCACTAAGTGAATTAATCCAACACAAATAAACACTAAATCACGACCACGAATAATCAACGCAAACGCCACTGGATTCAACGCAACACCAACAAGGGCAAACACTGCTGCAAAACCACCTTCGAACACGCCAACACCTGCTGGAACAGGAAGAAGTAAGGCGATACCCGGAAGTGTACTCGCCAAAAACGCCTGTGCAAACGTAAAATTCACACCAAAAAACTTCGCAATGTAAAACACCTCAACCACACGAAACGAAATCACTCCCGCAGAAAGCAGCGCTACAACAACCACCAAACGAGGATTCTTGGCTAAAAATTCCGACATCATGTTTTCGGTATCCAAAATGCCTTGCTCAAACGGCTTCAATCGCTTGATACGATCTAGCCGGAAAAACCGAAACAGCGGTCCAAAAAATCCGTGCCCCTTTGCCAAAAAATAAAAGAATAACAAAAGGAATAACGCAAGCGAACCCAATCCAACCACAATCACCGCGATCGAACTCGCACTTCCAAGTCCAGTCAAAATCGCAAGAACAACGCCGGCAAGAATGAACAGCACATACGCGCACAGTTCGAACGCAATATCGAGCAACACAGAACTGGTCGCCTGCTTAACCGTGACATTTTTCTCCGAACTCAACATCGCAATACGCACCGGCTCTCCACCAACCTGCGCAGCCGGGGTCAAGTAACTCATCGCAAAACCCGTCATGCGATGCATAAACACTTTATACAACCCAACACGATCACCCTTCGGCAACAAACGATTAATAATCAACTGCCATCGGAACGCATACAATATAAAATTCGTCGTTGAAATACTCAAAAATCCAAGGAATGAAATTAATCCAAACGAACGAACACTTTGGACAACGGCCGCCGGGTCTTGCTTTAACAACAAGTACACAAGCAACGCAATTCCACCAAAAAACGAAAGAAAAATTGCAGCAAAACGGAGAAATCTACGAATCGTCATACAAAGACTATTATAGCAAAAAACACGCTTTCGCGTGCTATTGCGTTTGAGTTTGAGTTTTTTTGTTTGGAAGAAACACCGCGTACAGCAAGAATGTCAGCAACGTTGTTACAAGCCAGTACAACATCACACCTCCAGGCAGCGACACACATCCCAAAATCAAACTTAATCCTGGAATAAAGTACAACATCATCTTATTCATCGAAGCCATCATGTCTTCATCCGCCGCTCCCTTCTTCTCTCGAACAGCTGGGTCGGGTCGTCGCGAAACCGTTTGCTTCGCCTGGAAATACTGAGCAATGGCCGTTATTATCGCAAGCGGAATAGAAATTTTCGCCAAATCCATCCCTAGAAAAACTGTATCAATCACGCCAGGATTTGAAACAAATGAATACAAATGATCAGGATTCACTTCTTTTAAACCATTTTCTAGTACACGAAATAATGAAAAAAAGATCGGCAACTGAATCAACAACGGCAAACAAGAAGCAAGTGGATTTACATTGTGGTCCTTGTACACCGCCATCAATTCCTTCGCCATGGTTTCGCGATCATCCTTATACTTCTCTCGAATTTCGGCAATTTTCGGCTGAATTTCCTGCATCTCCTTTTGCGCTTTCATCGACTTATACGTCAACGGAAATAACACTCCTTTGACAAGGACGGTGATCAAAATAATCGGAATCGCAATCGAAGCGTACGGAATCAAATCATACAAACCAACCAACAAGTTATACAAAGGCTGGTACAACACGACAAAGAAAATATTCATACTATTCCTGTACACTTACATCGGCCGCTTCAGCAGAACTTTCTGTAACCTCATCCGAAGCTTCTTCTTCAGTTGATTCTTCTGCTACTCCAGATTCATCTTCTTTAATAGAAAGCTTCCATCCAACCAACTTTGCTGCCAAACGAACATTCTGACCACCCTTTCCAATCGCAAGCGACAACTGATCATTCGCTACCAACAACGTCGCTTCTTTTGTTTCTTCATTCATCTCGACACGCTGAATTTTTGCAGGAGAAAGCGCCTGTTTAATAAACGTTTCCGCATCATCACTCCATTCAATTACATCAATTTTTTCTCCACCCAATTCCGAAATAATGGTCTGAATACGAGTTCCACGCTGACCAATACAAGAACCGATTGGATCAATATTTTCGTCCGCAGTAAACACAGCGATCTTCGTTCGAGAACCAGCTTCTCGTGCAATTCGCTTAATTTCTACCGCACCATCGGCAATTTCTGGAATTTCTACCTCAAACAACACGCGCACCAATTCTTCACTTGTACGCGAAAGCAAAATCTGCGGACCACGCGCGCTCAAACTCACTTCGCGCACATACACCTTAATTCGTGCTCCAGATTCGTATCGCTCTGTCTTCACCTGATCTTCTGGCAACATCACACCAACGGTTCGACCAATGTCGACCAATACAACACGCCCTTCACGTCGTTGAATTGTTCCAATCAATACTTCGCCTTCCTGTTCCTTATACTCATTAAACACAATTTCACGTTCCGCTTCGCGCAATTTCTGTGTAATCACCTGCTTGGCTGTCATTGCTGCCATTCGGCCGAATTCTCCGCTTAATGGCAATTCCGTTCGCATCACATCACCAACCTGTGCGCTCAACTTCAACACACGTGCATCCGAAATCATAATATCGGTCTTCGGATTAAACTTCGGACCATCTTCCCCTTCTTCCACAGATTCATCCACAGGTCGCTGAAATTCTTCCACAGAGGCAAATTTAGACGCCGCTTCCGCCGCTTCTTTTCCGGCCAATTCTTCCGCCTGCATTTTTCGCATCGCTTCAATTTCTTCCTCTGGCAAATCCTCTACAACCGTTTTTACGTCATACAAACGCACGCCACCAGTTTCTGGAGCGAATTTTGCTTCGATATTTTGCATTTTGTTTCCAAAATCCTTTCGATACGCCGCCGAAAGCGCCGCTTCGATGGTTTCTACAACCGATTCGTAAGAAAGTCCTTTTTCTTCACAAATCTGCCGAATTGCTGACTCGATATCTGATGCCATAAAAGTAAAAAATAAATCTTTATTGAAGAAATGACCCGGCAACAGCCGAGTCATTCAATAACCGAAGAATATCACACGAAAGAAAAAAGATCAATTTGCCACCCCAATCAAATGCACCAGTTCGGTGCCACAAATCGCAATCACATCAATACGGTATTCTTGCAATAATGTGTGTTTTTCTAAATATTGCATGGCCGTCCGATGCATCTTCTGCAATTTTGACGCAGTCACAGATTCTTCCGGGTACCCAAAATCCGCCGTCTTCCTATGCTTCACTTCAACAAAAACGATCTCGTCGCCGTCGCGGGCAACAAGATCGATTTCTCCATAACGCGTTCGAAAATTACGATCCAAAATACGATACCCCTTTTTCTGTAAAAACACTTCCGCCTGCCGTTCGCCACTCGCACCAAACAACCTCCTCGCCAAACTCATACTTATCGACTTCGTCGCGGCAAGTACTTATTCGCCTCGGCCCGACTCTGCTGTCGCGCCTTAAGCGCAGGCACATCACGCACCACATATCGTCGAATAGAAACAATCCACGCAACAAACCCAACCACCCACACCAAAAACCAAAACCGCGCTCCCAAAAAATACACACCCTCTAGACTAAAGAAGAGCCACAAAAAACCTAGCGCACCCATCGTTAACAACATCGTACCAACTTTCACAAACGTGTTACGCGTATACACATCATACTTCTTCTGCCGACTCACAATACGTAAAACAGCTCCAAAAAGAAGCAAGAGAGCAAATAGTAAAAAGAATGAAGTCTGAAAGAACGGACTCATGAAATCAGGCACCAACGCAAACCAGAAGTCTAAACGAAGCAACGGAAGGAAAAAATTCATAGAATTGAAAGGGGTAAAAATAACAATTGCCGAAGATGGTACTCAACAAAAAGCCTACCCGTCAAGGCGATGAAAAATAACACCCCAATGCGAAGGTGAAACAGGAAGATCATCTTTCTTCACAAATCCATGCGGCAAAAACACCTGCTCAACATCGTACTGACTTTGCCGAAGATGCCGAGGAGGCGCCACAGGATGCGCCAAATCGTGCTTCCAATCCACCATCACAAACACCCCACCCGCCTTCAACAACCGCCGAGCTTCGCTTGCAACAATGTCTGGTGAAGTTAGCACCGACACCGCATTACTCAATAACACGACATCTAAAGAAGCGGGCGGAATACCAACACCATCTCGGCATTCAATGTCGCCCCAAATCGTCTCAACTGGTCGCGCACACATGCGAGACAAGTCATGCAAATAATCCAAATGCGGTCGATGAACATCCACGGCGTAGACGCGTCCATCTTCCCCAACCAATTGCGAAGCTGGGAATACAAAATGCCCCGTGCGTCCCGAAGCAAAATCCGCGACATGCATTCCAGCGCGAACCGGAATGCGTCGAAGTAGCGCCGTCGAATCGATAAGGACATTTCCAAACCTCATATTCCTCCGCTAAAAATATTCGTCAAAAATCCACCAATCACGCGATCGAACAAATTGGTAATAAACATAAATCCAACCAAAATGATCGCCGTCCCCAGCAACTTATAAAACAACCGCGTCCCACCCGGACCAAATTTTCGTTCCGCAAATTCGATTCGTCCAATCATCTCCAAAATAAACGCCGTCTTATACACAAATAAAAATCCTATCGCCGCAACTCCCACCCCAATCAAAATACGTACAATAAATGACATATACAAAAAGTATAACACACTTCGCACACCGATTCGCGCAGCTTCCCTACTCTTTTTTCAAATCCAACTTATCCAACTTCAGCCCCTTAAAGACAAAGTAGACAACGGCCGCAATAATAAAGAAATCCAACATTGTAGAAAGAAAATGCCCGTACCGAACTTCCGCTCCGCGCATCACAAATACGGCTGCCTCCAGTCCTTCCGTCGAACCAAACAACAACCCAATCAAAGGCTGAAAAATATCTTCCACCAACGCATTCACCAAATCCTTGGCAGCCGTCCCCAAAATAAACCCAATTGCTAATCCAACAACACCCTGCTCGCGCACAAATTGCACAAATCCTTGCGTTTGCTTCTTTAAAATAAATGACTTCAACATAGTAAAAACAGTATACCAAACATAAAACAGATAAACGAACTTGACTTTTTCCCATTTTTTGATAGTCTGCTAGGTGCAATATTGAGCATCCCGCTCAAGCACTGGAGGCGCACATGCGCAAGTGGTTGGCCGTCATCGGCCTCTCCCTGACGTCCTCGGCGGCGATGGCCTACGGGCCGATCAACACGAACCCCGACGGGCTGTGTTTCGACTTCGAGTGGTTCGACGAGGAAGGTGAATTCTACGCCGGCGGCTCGACCAGCTTCGAGTTCGTCACGACCGCGGATACGGGGATCGACGCCCTCTGCACGCAGGGGTGGGCCGCGAACCTGTGTCGCGAGAACCTGAGCAACAGCGGGTTCACCACCGGAGACGGCGGGAACGGCAGCGTGACGTTCAGCGTCATCCAGCCGGGCAACGCTGGCAGTCGACGACAGACCCTGGACCTGGAGTACCAGGGCACCGGAGCGATCTACAACGGCACGGTTCCCACCGTGGGCAGCTTCCAGTACTTCGGTGAGATGGAGATCCCCTCCAATCCCGACTTCTACGGATACTGGTACGAGTCGGACTGCCCCGAAGAGCTGACGAACACGCGTCGTGGTCCGATGTTGATGAACGCGGCCGGCGAGTTCTTCGGTGAGAACCCCGACTACGTGCCGCCCGTGGACGAGCCGCAGCTCGACCCGGACGGCCTGCCGAACGAAGCGCCCCGCGGGTGCTCGTCGATCGGCAACCTGCCCCTCGGCAGCGCCCTCCTGCTCCTGCCGCTCGCGCTGCTGCGCCGGCGCGAGACCTGCGCGATCTAGAGCGCGCACAACCTGAACTCGCTCGTCCCTCGGGACGAGCACCCTCGAACCGGAAGCCTCGCGCTCCGGTTCTTCCTTTTTTTACAAATAATAAAGAAGCCGGTGGCACCTTTGGGTACCACCGGCCAGAAGTCACACGCAGAAGCCGTCTCGTCTAGCGACCGAACTCCGTGATCAAGCTCGAGCACTCAGCGTAGGCCGCCGAATTGCTCTGCTCGACGCCCGTCGGCGTCAACACGTCGGCCCAGTCCCAGACGGCATGCCGCGCTTCTTCGACGGTGTCGTTGCCGAAGAGATCGGTCTTGCACACCTGGTTCCCAGAGACGATGTACTGCTCCATCCAGGCCTTGTCGGTACCGACGGCACCGAAGAAGTAGGCCGTCTGGGGGCAGGTCGCGAGGTTGGACACGTCCGAAGGCCAGGACGTATCGCACAGAACGTCATCTCCCGGTCCGCCGTTGACCTCGTCGTTGCCAAGGCCGCCGTAGACGACGTCGATGCCAGCATGACCGTAGCTCTCGTCGTTGCCGCCACCACCGTGAATCCGATCTGCGTCGGGTCCACCGTAGATGAAGTCGTTGCCAGCGCCACCGTAGATGGTGTCGTCGTTGTACTCACCGTACAAGAAGTCGTCGCCGTCGCCACCGTCGATGTAGTCGTTGCCGTAGTCGCCCTTGATCAGATCCTTGCCGCCATGGCCGTACAACTCATCGGCGTAGTCCCAGCCGTAGATGGTGTCGTCCAGTTCTCCGCCATGAAGCTCGTCTACATCGTTGCCACCCTCGATGTGGTTGTACTGCGCGGGCGCTCCGTAGATGATGCTCGGCTGCGAACCGCCGTACAGGAAGTGAGGGAGGTTGACCGTGCTCGCGTACAGCGAGCCATTGATCACGTCCCAGCCGGCATTGCCGTACACCGTGAAGCTGGTACCAGTCGAATCCCACGGCTCGAGGTCGTAGAAGACGCCGGGTACGGACAGCTCGCTACGAGTGTAGACGTAATCGTTCATCGTGCCGCCAGTGATCTCGACAGCGCTCACGCCCAGAGGCGCAACGTCATCGTCGATGTAGCAGCAGAAGAGCTCGATGTTCAGAGCAGGCGCGTAGCCACCCCACCCGAAGACCAACAGCTCCTGATCATCCATCGTGACGATCGACCAGTTGGCAGCAGAGGGGGGAACCGTCGCACCGGCCCAGTTCATCTCGCAGGTGAGCTCATCGCCCACCACCTCACACACAGGCGCGCCGCCGAACTCACAGGGATCGGTCCAGAGCTCGATCGGAGAACCCGAAGGGGCCTGATCACAGTCCTTCGCCACCCCACCGAACACGGTGAAGCAGATCATGTAGAACATCATCAACAAGTGCATCTCGAAGTCTCTCTGTCATCTGCGCATCATTACGCGGCGAGATTATAAACTAATTCTAAACTTTAATCAAAAACGACCAGATGGATTTCATCTGGTCGTTTCAATATTCAACGAGACTAATTCAATTCTCCACGCTTTTTCATCACAGAACGATTCACCGTCGAATCAAACGCCATCGGCGCACCTTCTTCGAATCGAGAATACATCGTCGCATCAACGTCAATCACATAATCTGCCCAATCAGATCCGTACAACTCAGCCGCAACCTGTTCACTTGGAACATGTCGTCGTACCGCTTTAGTCATATCAGTTGAATGCATTGCTACAGCGTATACCTTTGGATCACTCTGAAGTTTAATCAGCACGACTCCAGCCTTTGGAAGCATTGGCGCACCTAACGGGATCACAGACAACGTTGCGTTTGTCACCACTTCAACGTCATCAAAATCAGCAAAGTACGTGAAGTATGTCTGACTATTCATAAACGGACGTCGCGTACCATTTACATCGATATAGTAAACAGCATCATAAGAAGTTCCACGAATCAAGTCGCCGATACGAACATCAGAAACCATCTCCACAACACCAGTCGTTGGACTCACTCCAGTTGGTGGCAAATCAAGCTCTTCTCCCATTTCTGAATCATTAGAACCCTCTTCTTCATCAACCGACTCTTCTTCATCCACTCCTTCACAGTCAGAGCGATCAATCACAACACTCTGCGACAAAATAGCCGATCGGTTTCCAGAGCCTGTTTCGAAAAAGGCATAAAACGTATCAGAAGCAGCAACGTCGCGTGAAACAACCATGCTAGAATTACTCATCGAGTACACCTCTGCTTCATAAAAATCGGCATTATCCGCAAGTACAACTCGATTTGTATTCTGAGCAGCGAAATAGAAATCCACCTCAACCTGATCCGCACAAACATCACCCACTACAGAGTGCGTAAACGATACCTCTTCTGGATACACGACTATTCCATTGTTACCATCTGAAGAAATATACAAATAATTTGTTTCTAACGTCACAAGCCAAGCAGCTCCAAAGTTAACACCTCCATCATCATCAAACGGAGCTCCAACCATTAATTCAGAAAGACCATTCCCATCTTTATCCTCAAGAAGCGTTAAAGCGTCTCCAAAACCACTTCCAGCAGGAATTGTTTCTCCAAAGCCACTCTGTCCAGTTGTAATACGTCGCTGAGCAACAACCTGATCATCTTCATCAATCGAAAGGAGATAAACAGAATCCTGTCCTCGAGCACCAACTGCAATTTCCATCGTACCGTCGTTATTCAAATCCCCCATCGCCTCCGCATCAAAACCGAACAATGCTCCAGCGGCAATATCATCAATACCCGAAAGCTCTGTTTGGTCCGCAACCGTTCCGTCATCGTTCAAATACACAATCCAACCCGATCCACCATTCGCCCCCTGAGTACCGTCCAAAACAGCACCAACGAAAAGGTCCTCAACACCATCTTCATTCCAATCTCCGATCGAAGCGACCGATTGCCCAAAGCGTGTTCCTGCCGCAAGACCTACTAAACCACCAGACAAAGAACTAATCTTCTGTTCAGCCAACACTGTTCCGTCATCATCCATAAACAAAATCCACACAGCTCCACTGTTCGCCCCTCCATCAGCATCCGTTGACGAACCGACGGCCAAATCAACTACACCGTTATCATCTACGTCACCGATTGTTGCAATAGAAGTTCCGAACGCAGCATTATTCCCCAATACACCATCAAAGCTACCTTCTAAATCACTAATCTTCTGTTCAGCCTTCACCGTTCCATCAGCATTCAAGAACAAGATATAGACAGCTCCTCGTCCGCCACCACCATCATCGTCCTGAGGCGCACTAACTGCAATGTCAGGCACACCATCCCCATCCATATCTCCCAAATCAGCAATCGAGCTACCAAATACATCGTTGTTATCAAGAACAGCCAAAAATCCACCTGCTGTATCACTAATCTTTGCAGTAGAAAGAGCAGTTCCGTCTGTGTCCATAAAAAAGATATGCACTGCTCCTCGACCACCGCCACCATCCCCATCACCAGACTCCCCGATAACCAAATCGCGAACGCCGTTATCGTCCAAATCACCAATTTCCTGCATGCCGTCCCCAAAGTTTCCACCAGAAACAATTAATCCTGCAGATTCTCCTTCAAGCTCAGTCCATTTTATCTGATCTACAACGGTAATGCGTGGATCAACGCCATATGCAGCGATTGCCGCGACAGGAATAAGAAACACAGCAAGAGCAAGTAAAAAATAATATTGATATTTCATAATAAACAAAAATGACTTCTGAAAACAGTATAACAAAAATTCGCTAAACAAACTTGAATCTATCCACAAAAATGAAACAGCACCTTGCGAGCAGAAATAAACTTTAGTCAAAAGAGCGTCAAAAACACAATATTACTCTCAACAAAAAAACAAAAACACTCTGTAAAACAGAGTGTTTTTGTGGTGGGCGCTGAGGGACTCGAACCCCCGACCCTCTCGGTGTAAACGAGATGCTCTAGCCAGCTGAGCTAAGCGCCCTTACAATTCCTTACTTTAACGAGTGAAAGTATAGTCCCTGAAATGAATCATGTCAACCATGCAATCATCCAACCTGGTGCGAACGGAGGGACTCGAACCCTCAAGCCACGAATGGCACTAGCCCCTCAAGCTAGCGCGTATACCAATTCCGCCACGTTCGCCCAATAACCCCTAACACGATCAGGACTATACAAAAAAAGAACCCGACCGTCAACCAAACAACGCCACTACAAACAACCATTAATCAACAAATAAACGCTGCTTCCCGGTGATTAACGTAAGATGATTCTTCATCACCCGAACACGCAAATCAGCCGAAGAAAATTCCTCACCGTCCACGAACACACGAACTGGTTCTGCGATAGAAATATGCGCATCCGTAATCGAAAGTACACTGGAATGTATTTGCTTCCGGCCAAACCATCCCCGTTCAGGCACTTGAATAATCAAATCTAACTTTCCATCTGTCGGCCGCGCTGCTCGAATTGCATCTTCTTGCACATCCAAATTCCGCACCTCAATTCGAGAACCCGCCAAACACTGAAGCGAAAACGTTTCCCCACAAGCAATCTTCACCATCGAAGGAGCATCGAAAAAAAATTTGTGAATAAACCTCTTCCCATTCACCACCCCCGTATCCAATTTGTGCACAATACGCGCCGCCACAATTTCACACGCCGCAATACCGCTTGGCACCCCAATCATTTCTGCAATCGTATTCTCACCTCCAAGCGGAATAATCCCCATCGCAACCCCACTCTCTCCTGCCGCATCAATTACCTTACGCAACGTCAAATCATTTCCAACAGCAATAATATTCTTCGCACCTTTACGAATTTCGTCCTTAATCAGCTCTGAAGCATCACGAAAAAGCGCCAAACGCGCCACTTTGCCCGAAATACCTAAATCGGTAAGTCGTGTTTCGATCTGCGCAAGTTCGCGTTCGTACTTCGAATCCTGAACAAATTCATCGTAAATATAGTAATACATGCCGGTAAAGCCTCCTGTTATTCCTCCTGCACTGTCTTTCCAGTTCCATTCATCAAAATCTGCCCCTGAATCTTTGCCCCAGCAGCAACCGTTAATACATTACAAGTCACATCCCCCAAAATGGTCGCCGTTTCCAAAATATCCAAACGATTCTGCACCATAATCTGGCCTTCAACCACACCACTCACAACAGCATTATTCGCAGAAACATCTGCCTTTACACGCGAGTGTCCGCCGAGGCGCAAATCTCCCGCCGTCCGAACATGACCCTTAATCTCTCCTTCCACATACACATCCCCCTCACTCGCAAAATCTCCTTCAAGCACTACCCCCTGTGCTATAACCGTTTCTTCCGAACTATTTTTAGCCATACTTCATCGTTAATTTCGATACATCAAGTGTATCGAAGCCTATTTTATTGAGCAACTAACCCTGTGGACGCTTCTTAAAAGAACATTCATCAACAAACAAAAAGCTGTACTCAAAAGGTACAGCTTTTCAAAAGAGTTAACTTCTCTTTCATTACATTTCATCTAACGTATCAATTCCCAGTAAGTCCATCGCATTTTCGAGCGACGTCCTTACCGCACCAATCAACGCAAGTCGAGCTGGAATCTTGTCCGCTTCTTCTTCGTTCAAAATTTTCACTTGGTGATAATACTCTGCAAATAACTTCGAAACTTCAAACGCCCACATGGCAATAGAAGAAACCTGGAACGTAGCACTCGCTCGCTGAACAACCACCGGAAATTCCATCAACGCACGAACCAATTCTTGCTCCGTCGGATGCGTAAGCAGCGCAGCATTTACCTTCGCTTTCTTTTTCGCCTGCCTCTCAATGCTCGAAATACGTGCAACCGTGTACAAAATATACGGTGCCGTGTAGCCATCAAACGACATCGCTTCTTCCATGTCGAACGTGATCACACTCTCAGGATCTTGTCGCAACATGGTAAACGAAATACTCGCCATCGTAAGAACACGCGCCACTTCTTTTACCTTCTTTTCACTCCAATCTTCATGCCGCAGTCGTGTTTCTTGCGCAAATTTCGCCATCATTTCATCACGAAATGTTTCATATCGAACAATATTCCCTTGCCGCGAAGACATTGCTCCGTCCGGAAGAGTTACCATTTCAAAAGCAAAATGCTTTAATTCCGCAGAAAATCCCATGCGCTTTAACGCAGCGAACAGCTGTTTAAAATAGAAACTTTGACGTGCATCAACCAACAGAATCTGCCGGTCAGGATCATAATCTCGCTGTCTTCGGAAGGCGAGCGCAATATCTTTCGTTGCATACAACGAAGAACCATCAGACTTCAATATCAAGAATACGCCTAGCCCTTCATCTTCCAAATCAATAACGGTAGCGCCTTCGCTTTTCTTCGCAACACCCTCTGTCAACAACCGCTTAACCATTTCCTTACCCTCTTCTTCTACATCACTTTCGTAATACCAAACATCTGGCTGAACATCGAATTCTTTATAAATGGATCGAAACGAATCCAAGCTCCACTCACGAGTTTCTTTCCAAAGTGAATACCAAGGCTCTTCCTCTGCCTCTAACTTCCGCTGCACATCTGCAATCTCTTCCTTCGCTTCAGGATGTTCATCTACATAACGAGTTGCCTCTGTATAAATTTCTCCTAACTTTGCAGCACGTGTCGCTTTTTCAAACTTTTCACCATCATGAAATTTCTTCATTCCCCACAAAGCTTTCGCAACATGCGCACCAATGTCTCCGATATAAGCACCTAACACCACCTTGTATCCATTTGCACGCAAAACACGCGCAAGTGATTGCGGTAAAGAGGTATTACGAATATGTCCGATATGAAATTCCTTGTGTGTATTCGGCGACATTCCTTCCACAAAAATCTCACGTCCATTTCCAGAAGTCCCATTTCCATACTTCTCCTTCGCAACAGAAATTTCCTTCAACACACTTTCTGTCACCGCTTCATTTTTCAAATAAAAATTCACATACGGCCCTAATGCCACAATTTTGTCGATCAAATCCGTTGGAGCAATTTTGGCCGCAAGTTCGGTCGCGATTTCTTTCGGATTACGCTTCGCGCCCTTCGCAAGTTCAAAACACGGAAACGCAAAATCTCCCAATTCTTTCTTTGGGGGATCTTCCAGCATATCTACCGAAACGGTAAATGATTTTCCAATCGATTTTTTCAGCGCCTTCACCACATCCAGCGCCGCTTTTTGTTTTGTATACATAATGAAAATAAATTCACATAACCGTAACTCACGTCCGCAACCCCCTACCCCCTAACCAATCGAACAAAATGCCGCTTTCCTTTCTGAAGCACCGCTTCTTTCGCTTCGATTTGCACATCCTGCCCTTCAACAACAGTACCGTCAATCTTCACGCCGCCCTGATCAACCGCTCGGCGCGCTTCCGATTTTGAAGAAACTAATCCGGCCGCCACAAGTAAATCAACCACATTCATCGCGCCAGTCATCACAAATTCAGGCATCTCTTCTGGCAATTCGCCACGCGAAAACACTTGTTCAAAATGAGCTTCCGCACGCGTTGCCGCATCTGCATCAACAAACATAGTCACCACTTCGCGCGCCAATTCCATCTTCACCTCCTTAGGATTCACTCCGTCCGCCAATCGCTTCTTCACATCAGCAACATCAGCTTCGCTGCGAAGCGTCACAATTTCAAAATACGGCACAATCACATCATCCGCCATCGCCATAATTTTTCCGTACATCTCTTCCGGCGCATCCGTAAGTGCAATCAATCCGCCTTCCGATTTACTCATCTTCTTCCCTTCATCATTCGTAAGCAATCGAGTTGTCACAACAGCCTTCTCTTTTCCGGTCATCGATTTCATCAACGTACGCCCTGCCAACATGTTAAATGTCTGATCACTCCCCCCAATCTCGACATCTACATCCATCGCCACCGAATCATACGCCTGCATTAAAGGATAGAAAAATTCGTGAAGGTACACTGGCTTCCCTTCTTCCAGTCGCTTTTCAAACATGTCACGCTCAACCATTTGTTGAACTGTAAAATGACTCGCAAGCTGAATCACATCTTCAAATTTCATCGCCGACAACCATTCGTGATTGAACTTCAACTGCGCAGGATTTTCGCCGTCAAACCGCAAAATCTTCGCCGCTTGATCTTGATACGACTTCGCATTTGCCAAAACCTGTTCCTGTGTTAACTGAACGCGCGCCGCCATCTTGTCGGTTGGGTCACCAATCATGGCCGTAAACGAACCTATCAGCAAAATCACTTCATGCCCCATGTCCTGAAATTCCCGCAGCTTCTGAAGCGGAATCGCATGACCGATGTGTAGTATTTCACTCGTTGGATCCACCCCAAGATACACACGCAATTTCTCACCCTTCTCTAAACGCGACGCTAAAAATTCCGAACTCGGGTACACCGCGTCCACTGCATGCGTTAATAATCGAGAAACATCTTCTTTCATAAAATTAATCTAATTGGGTAATTTCGCGTGCCAACACCTCTTCTTTCGATCGCGCTTCTGCTAAACGCGCCTTCTCCATTTCGATCACCTTCGCCGGCGCATTCTGCACAAAGGAGTCATTCGACAGCTTCGATTCAATCGAAGCAACAAGCTTCCGAACTTCATCAAGCGACTTCTGCAATCGAATTTTCTCTTGCGCTAAATCTACCATACCAGCAAGCGGCAACGAAACAGAAACACTTCCCGCCACAAACACCGCACTCTTTCCATTTTCGGAACTTGCATCAAACGAAAGTGAAGAAAGTCGAGCAAGCGCAGAAATGACTTCCGCAGAATCCTGAAGATGCTCCCCTCCCGAAATAAACGCCTCCACCTTCTTCTCTGGCGCTACCTTATATTGAGCCCGCAACGACCGAATTCCCGTAATCACCGCACAAACTTCATCAAACCGCGCAATCGCGGCCGTGCCGTCCGTAGCCTTGGCGAAGGAAGGCCATGAAGCCACCATCAACAAATCCTTCTCAAACCGCTTATAAATCTCTTCCGTCACAAACGGCATAAACGGATGCCACAACTTCAATACGGCTTCCAATACATACAACAACACTGCATCGGTTGAAGCCGAACGTCGCTCGTCGCGCTTCTGAATTTTTGCCACCTCCAAATACCAATCCGCAAAATCATTCCACGTAAACGCCCGCAACTTCTCCCCAAGTAACGAAAGTTCGTACTTCTCAAAATGCTCCGTCACCTCCTGCGTCACCGCTTGCAATCGCGAAAGAATCCACGCATCCGCATCGGTTAAATCATTCGGTAATGCTGAAACAGACTCAACCTTCTCCACACTTGTAAGTACGAATCGAGAAATATTCCACAACTTGTTCGTAAAATTTCTAAAACTCGCAATCTTCTCCACCGACAACTTCGAATCGTTCCCAGGACTAGAACCAATCAACAAACTCAACCGCGTCGCATCGGCCCCATATTCCGCAATCGTGTCTAGTGGATTGATAATATTATCGAGCGACTTACTCATCTTTCGTCCCTTGTCGTCACGCACCAATCCGTGCAAATACACCGTCTTAAACGGAATTTCGCCAACCAAATACGTCGACATCAAAATCATCCGCGCAACCCAAAAGAACAAAATATCATACCCCGTCTCAAGCAAATTAGTCGGGTGGTAACGCTTAAAATCCTCCGCCTCAACATTCGGCCAACCAAGAGTAGAGAATGTCCAAAGACCTGACGAGAACCAAGTATCGAGTGTGTCTTCATCTTGAATCCAATCGTCACCAGCGGGCGCAGACCCAACGCTCATCTCATCACCACGGTACCAAACCGGCACACGATGCCCGAACCAAATCTGACGACTAATATTCCAGTCGCGCAAATTATCAATCCAATGGAAGTACGTTTTATTAAAACGATCCGGCAAAATTTCCACTTGATTCTTTTCAACCACATGCCGCATCAGCTGCTTCAACGTCACCATCTCCCCATCTTCAATTCCTTCCATTGGTGCATGTTGCGATTTCTTAAACGCAAATGCTTTATTCACGTCTACAAACCACTGCATCTTCGGAAGCGGTTCAATCACAGCACCTGTTCGTTCTGCGACCGAAATATTCTGATCCACCTCATCTGTTGATTCCAACAACCCTTGCGTCTCAAGCCAGGCAACCACTTCTTTTCGAGCTTCCTTCACAGCTTTTCCAGCAACCGCACCTGCGCCTGACGTCATCAATCCATCCTCTCCAATCACTTGAATCATCTCTAACTCATGTCGCTTCGCGATATCTGCATCAATCTGCGAATGCGCCGGCGTTACTCCAAGCGCACCTGTTCCGAACGCGTCGTCCACGGCTTCATCTCCTACAACCTTCAACGTCAATTTTGCCCCACAAAAATCTTCCACCACAATTACCTTCCCAATAAATTTCTTCCACCGACCTTCGGGGTGAACCGCAACCGCCGTATCGCCCACCTTCGTCTCAGGTCGAGTAGTCGAAATCGCAATAGGAAAATCGTTACTGTATTTAAAGGTATACAGCTTCGCCTTACTTTCTTTATGAACCACTTCGTCATCCGAAACGGTTGTCTGCCCAACCAGATCCCAGTTTACAATTCGGTATCCTCGGTAAATCAACCCATCGTCATACATCCGTTTAAACGCTTCGTTCACCGCCGTATTTCGAGCGTCGTCGAGTGTATACGCTTCGCGCGTCCAATCCACACTCGCTCCCATCTTTTTCATTTGATCAACAATCGTGTCATGCGAATCCTGAGCAAACGCACGCACACGACCCAAAAATTCATCACGACCTAAATCGTGTCGAGTCTTCCCTTCTTCTTCCTGCAAAATCTTTTCCACCTTTGTCTGCGTCGCGATCGCCGCATGGTCCGTTCCCGGAATCCAGAGCGCTCGCTTTCCACGCATACGCTGAAACCGCACAACCGCGTCTTCAATCGCCAACATGACCGCATGCCCCAAATGAAGCGTTCCTGTTACATTTGGCGGCGGAAGTACAATCGAAAAAGCTTCGGTACGAGCTTCCAAATTAGGCAAATTTTCGGGAGTAAAATAACCGCTCTTCTGCCAAGCGGCATAAATAGCATCTTCGACCAGCTTAGAATCGTACGCTTTTTCCATAAAAAATCAGAAATGATTGCAGAGGTTTTACCCGTACATGCTACCAAAAAATCAAACAAAATCAATGATTCAAAGCTGTTCCACCAAAGCAAACACAAATCGCCGGCTGCTTGACTCGAACATAAATTGCAAGTAAGCTACCTCTCTTCCCATGCTGTCGCCTCTACACGTACATGTCGAACTCGAATTACGAACAATTCTTGCAAATCATTGAACGAGCAAAGCAGCCGATTATTTTGCTTGCCGAACAGGCACATGTCGACGACTTCGTGGCAGCATTCAGCATTGCTTCGCTTATGGCGAAAATGCAAAAAACGATCACGATTGTGACCGAAAAAGGGAGAGCCCCGCAGTCGCTCTCTTTTTTGAAACACACACCAATCATCAAAAACGATCTAGAGCACGTACGAAAAATGACCCTTCAAGTTGATTTAAAACAAACAAAAGTAGACCAGCTTTCGTACGAAATAAAAGAAAACGCTCTACACATCCACCTCACGCCAAAAAGCGGCGAATGGCGAAACGAAGATGTAAGCGTGTCTACCGACGGCTACAAATACGATTTAATTATTACAATCGGGCTTCAAAACCTCGAAAGTTTAGGTGAGTTATTCACAAAGTATTCACACTTTATTTTTGATACCCCAATCATCAACATCGACCACCAAACAACAAACGAACATTTTGGACAGATCAATCTGGTCGACATCCGAGCCGTCTCGAACACCGAAGTGTGTTTCGATATCATGAAAAAAATCGATGAAAGCCTGATCGATCAAGAAACAGCGACACACCTATTAACCGGGATGATTTCGAAAACAAAATCCTTCCGCGCCGATCACGTCACTCCACGCACCCTCAAACTGGCCGGTGATTTAATCGCCCTTGGCGCCCGACGGGAAGAAATTGTCGAAAATCTCTACAAAACAAAAACGGTAGAAACGTTGCGATTATGGGGTCGAGCACTTGCCCGCCTAAAATCTTCAATGAAAAATGAAATCGTGTGGAGCATGGTAACTCGACAAGATTTTGTGAGCGCCGGTGCCGAAGACGTAAGTGCGGAAGACGTTGTAGAAGAACTGATGATGAATTCTCCAAACGCAAAAATAGGCGTCCTCTTCTTCGAACTTCCAAACAAACAAATAAAAGCCGTCATTCAAACCAACCACCCATTCGACGCGCTCTACCTAGGCGCCCCTTTCCGAGCAAGCGGCACAAAAGAACGCGCAATCATTCACCCATCCCACAAAGAAATCGTGCAAGCCGAAAAAGCCGTCATCCAACACATCGAAAACCAAATCGACCACCTCCGCTAAAAAGTGCCTCAGCACTTTTTTTGCTTTGCACAATAAATTATTTCCGTCACCCCGGGCTCCGACCCGGGCTCCATCGCTCATCTCTACAAGATTCACTCGAAGTGAAGAGATCCTTCACTTCGTTCAGGATGACAATATAAATAAACTGCCCCCTACACCCTATCCTCCTACCTACTTCCCCCAACATGCTATAATACAATCATGTTCGGAGGACTCCTCACCCGCTACGCGCACAAATCAATGCCACCACAAAAACAAGTGGAGCATTTTTGTGATCAAGAAAAAAAATTAACGTGGGTTCGCGCTTTCTTAAAAGCACACGGCACCGCTGATGTGCTTCTTGTCGGCGGAACCGTTCGAGACATCCTTCTCGGAAAACATCCGGCTGATATCGATCTAGTAATTACGAACACAGAACTAGACGACGTTGTAAAATGGCTTAGAAAAAACGGAAAAGCTGAAGAAGTCGAAACACGTTTCGGTACAATTAAGTTCACCCCAAAAAATCAAAAAGGCATTCAACCAATCGACATCGCGCTCCCAAGAGTCGAATCAATTGGCGAACATCACTACAGTGGAAAAAACGATTTACATGTCCAATTCGACGCTTTTCTTCCAATCGACCAAGATCTTGCACGACGCGATTTCACCGTAAACGCCATCGCTTACAGCTACAAACACAACAACATTATCGACCCATTCGACGGCATCGATGATTTACACGGCGGCATTATACGAACGGTCGGGCTCGCGAAAGAACGCTTTCACGAAGACGCAACACGCATTTTGCGCGGGCTTCGATTTGCAAGTCGATTACAATTCAGCATCGAAGAACACACCTGGAACGCCATGCAATCTCAAATCGAAACGCTCAACTCGACTCGCATGGAAGAAAACGGTACTCACAAATACGTCATTGCTCGCGAACTGATTGGACGCGAATTCCTTCTCGCATTCACAGCTCACCCCGTACACACACTCATGCTCTGGAACCACGTCGGCGCTCTAGAGCTATTCTTGCCCGAAGTCCACAAAACACAAAGCGTCATTGAACAAAACGGCAAAACCGCATTTGAAAAAACCATCAATCTTCTCCACCTTCTTCAAAAAAAATCCTTCCTCCGAATCCACAAAACGCACACGACTTCGGCAACTACCCTTCTAGCCGCCCTGTTTTGCTTTACCGAACAACCGCTCAAACACCGAGCGTTCGAAGTGTGTCAAAATCTCTTCCTCCACCAATTTTCAAAATCACATCCATCGCATGTAAACTGCAGTGACGTGCTGTGGCTAGTCGAAAAAATCCACCACTTCGAAGAACAAGACCCAAGCACCATGCGCCCAAGTGAATTCGAAAGTCTGTTCTGCAACGAACGCGGCCAGCAACTTCTCATTCTTATGAACGCCGTTTACGCTGCAAGCGAATCCCACAGCCCAGCCCGCGCACGCCTCCACACAGCTCGCCGCATTCACGAATCAATGATGAAAACCATTTGCCCTCAAGGAGAAAATCTAAAACACCTTCTCTCCGGCGAAGACTTGAAAAAACTCAACATCCCCGAAGGCCCACAATACCGAGAAATCAAATCTCTCACCCGCGACGCCCAACTAACCGGCCGAATAAAATCAAAAAAAGACGCCCTCACCTTCGTAAAAACACACTTTCTGAAATAATTGACGAACGATCAACAAATTCGTACCATACCGGCCACATGGACGTGTAGCTCAGCTGGTTAGAGTATCACATTGACATTGTGAGGGTCAGAGGTTCGAGTCCTCTCACGTCCACCAAAAATCACTTCTTTACGAAGTGATTTTTGTTTATCAAGAAATGGCCATCATTAAAAAAACACCTGCTCCTGCCTATCTTCGTCAACATCCGAATCCAACCACGACTGATTGGTTGCGCGCGAAGCGAAGTACGTCAGAAGTCCGGCGATAATCAAAACGATAAAGCCGATAAATCCTGCAACCATATGCTCCAACACGCCACAAGCAATCACCGACGCTAAATCACCAAAAATATCCTGCGATTCTGCCACGCACGTCGCGATCTGTTCTTCCGCGGAATACGTTCCAGCAAATGCCACCAACAATCCCAATAAAAAACTTTCAATCGTAAACAAGGTACTAAACAACGCTCGCCGCAACTTTGTGACGCGCGAAAAAGCAACCAATGCAAACAAAACACCACCAACAATCCAATACACAATAAACCAAATGATCCCAAGAATAAGTAAATAGGGAATCCATTCAGCGATCATAACGCGCGACTCAATAAATAATACGTCAACTCAGCACCAATTCCTCCAAGCAAAAAAGTCACACCCAGCACAATACGGTCGGTGTCTCGAGCGCGAATACCGAAGTATAAAAACGCACCAGCAAGTACAAGAAGAAAAATTCCAGCCGCAAATAACATAAAAATCGCTAACTAAACTCAAATGTATCCAAATTGATAAAATAACTCTCTTTCGTTTCGCCGACGGCAAACCGTGAGCGGAATGAAGACTTCAACACCGACTGGTGGGTCTGGATGGACTCGAACCATCGACCGCCGAGGTATAAGCTCGGTGCTCTAACCAGCTGAGCTACAGACCCAAACTACCAACAAAACTCTCTCGAAAAACAGTCTAACACATTCCCCCTCGAAACAAAGTATACTACACAAATAAGCCATTTTGTGCAATACTCGCCCAATGAAACACCTTCGCCCCACCAACGAAACGCCTGAACGCCTCGATAAAGTTCTTATTCCAGAACTAGGCCACAGCCGATCAAAAATCCAAAAAGCCATCGAAGCTGGTGCCGTTTTGGTAGACAACAACAAAGTAACGTCAAAATTTCCCGTAACCGCGGAAAACGAAATTCAAATTGATGAATCGTTCTTCGTTATTCCAGAAATCACTTCCCCACCCCCGGTTCTAGACGTCGTTTACGAAGATAATGATGTCATGGTGATCAACAAACCAGCAGGTTTACTCGTTCACAAAACCCAAACAAGCAACGAGCGAACACTGGTAGATGGACTACTCGCGCTACACCCAGAAATGAAAACTGTTGGAGACTCGGAAGATCGTCCGGGAATCGTTCATCGACTCGATCGTCAAGCTTCGGGACTACTTATTGTAGCCAAAACACAGGAAGCATTCGAACACCTCAAACAACAATTCCGCGAACGAAGTGTGCAAAAAATATACGTGGTACTTGTGCACGGAAAAATGACCGAACTTGTTGGCACAATCAATCTACCTATTTCACGAGCAAAAAATTCTGGAAAAATGGCCGCGCGACCAACGTCACAAGAAGGAAAAGAAGCGATCACGCACTACGAAGTGATTGAACAATTTCCACATCATGCACTTCTAAAAGTACGCATCGAAACCGGACGTACGCACCAAATCCGCGCGCACTTCTACGCAATCGAACACCCAGTAGCAGGTGACACAATCTATAAACAAAAAACGCTAAAAGGCATGGATCTAGGACGCGTATTCCTGCACGCAACAGAATTAAGCCTCACACTTCCAAGCGGTGAAGAAAAAACATTCCGCTCAGCACTTCCAGCTGAATTAGAACAAACATTAAAAGACATTCCAAAGATATGACGTTTGAAGAAAGTCTAGATCAACTAAATCAGACTTCACCTTTACGCATCACAGTAAGTGGCGATATCGGGGCCGGCAAATCAACATTTGCAAAACGACTCGCTGAAACGCTCAACATTCCGCGCATCTATATAGGACAGTTCATGCGCGAAGAAGCAGCCAAGCGCGGAATCACGCTGGAAGAATTCGGAAAACTGCTCGAACAAGACGACGCCATCGACCGCGAAATGGACGCTCACCAGCAAGAAGTAGCGCGCCAAACCCCTCGCGGGGTATTCGAAGGCCGAACCGCCTGGCACTTTGTAGAAAACCCAGACGTAAAGGTGTTTATAGCAGTAAGCGAGGAACAGGCCGCAAAACGTATTTTTTCGGACAAAAACGCGCTACGAGACAAGTACGCAACCGAAACAGAAGTCCTCGAAGGCAACAAGCGCCGAAAACAATCCGAAATCACACGATATCAAACCTATTACGGCATCGACGTCTACGACCAATCAAACTTCGATATCATTATAGATACGTCAGAGAAAACCCTAGAAGAAGTATTCCAAGACGGAATTTTGCAAATAGCGGCATTTTTGCACAAAAACAAATCAAATACGCTTGACGGAAAAGCATAAATTGGCTATAGTCCGCCCCATCAACAACCTCTGCACGAATCCATTTATGGATTCCTCTCGCAGGTGAAGTAATCTAAACCTATGTCAGAAGAACAGAAAAACGAGGCAGCAGAAGCAACTGCAACAGATGCAGCGGCAGAAACAGCTCCTCAAGAAGAAGTAACGGTCCTTCCTTACCGCGAACTACGAACAGGAATGATTGTTCGAGTACACGAAAAAATCAAAGACGTGAACGCAAAAGGCGAAGAACGAAATCGTGTGCAGGTATTTGAAGGAATGATCCTTCACGCAAAAAGCGCTGGTGTTGCAAAAACAATCACTGTACAAAAGGATTCTGGAGGAGTACTTGTAGAAAAGATCTACCCACTTTCTTCACCAAACATCGACAAAATCGAAGTTGTCCGAAAGTACCAAACGCACCGAAAGAAACTTTCTTTCTTGCGAACTCGCTTCAAGCGAAAAATGAAAGAAATCAAATAATACGAGGCGAAAGCCTCTATTATTTTGCGCAAAAAAAAGACAAATAGACGCAAAAAAATAATTGACGAACACGTATTCTATTGATACACTAGTGAACAATATGATTCTAAATATTCTCCAGATCATTCTCTCAGGACTCCTTATCGCAGCTATTCTTCTTCAATCACGAGGAACAGGACTTGGCGCTGGACTTGGCGGAAACGGCAACGTATATAGCACAAAACGAGGCATCGAACAGAAGCTTCATACCACAACAATCGTTCTCGCGATCCTTTTCTTTGGAATTTCGCTTGCAAACGTGTTGTTTACTTTCTAACGTCACCATCATCCCAAATCATGTCAGGGATACGCGAGACAATCATGTCACCCGTTCGTCGTGCGAATAAATCGTTACGAGGAATTTTCAAAAAACGCGGAGAAGCAAAGCGAGGAAGTAAACTCGCTATGAATCAAGTGCTTACCGTAAAAGAAACTAAGCGCATTCCAAACAGCGCTCAATTAAAGCACCTTCCCCTTCTTTTAAACGAAAACGAGAAACGAATCGCTTCATTTGCCATCATTCTGATTCTTGTCGCAGGAAGCGTTCTCGCAATTCAACTTTTCAATACTCAACGATCCGAAGTACCTGCTGTTGGCGGCCAGTATACCGAGGGACTAATTGGTACACCTCAGTTAATCAACCCCCTTTACGCGATTGCGAGCGATGTTGATACGGACTTGTCGCGACTAATCTACAACGGATTAATGCGATACGATGCAGAGTTAGGATTAATTCCTGACCTAGCAGAGTCTTATACTATTTCAGAAGATCAAAAAACCTACACATTCATCCTACGAAACGATGTTGAGTGGCATGACGGAAAGCCTTTCCGAGCGGCAGATGTAATCTTTACAACAACAGCAATTCAATCACCCGAGTATTCCTCACCGCTCGCGGTCAGCTTCGCAGGAGTAAAAGTAGAACAAGGCGAAAGTGAAAATACAATAATATTCACACTAGAAGAGCCTTTTGCTCCGTTCCTCTCACTTCTAACAGTAGGAATCATTCCATCGCATTTGTGGTCTGAAATCCCAGGTGCAAACACGTACCTCTCCGAACTAAATCGTCGGCCAATAGGAACAGGTCCGTACAAATTCGAAAAGCTAATCAAAGATTCAAAAGGAACCATTCGAAGTTACACACTTAAGCGAAATGCTAACTTCCACCGAGGAGCACCATCAATCGAACGGCTAAGTTTCAAATTCTACACAGATTCAGCAAGTGCAGCGGAAGCACTCCGAAACAACAATATCGAAGGAGTGAGCTTTCTTTCAACCGATCGCATAGCTGCTTTCGAAAAAGACAACAATTTGCAACTCGTTTCACCGGCACTTCAGCAATACACCGCGGCATTTTTCAACCTTCGCCGCACAACAATTTCTGACGTCAAAGTACGCGAAGCACTCGCCTACGCAACAAACAAAAGCACAATCGTCGAAACGGCACTAAACGGACACGGGAAAACAGTTGAATCGTTCATTCTCCCAGGAATGATCGGCGAAGATCCAAATCAAACAATTCGTTCATTCGATCAAAATCAAGCAGCTTCCCTTCTAGAAGAAGCCGGCTGGACACTAAACGAAAACGGAACGATTCGAGAAAAAGCCGGATCACCGCTCATTCTTCAACTAGTGACCTTGAACAACACAGAACTGCTCGCAACCGCAGAATTACTTAAATCCCAATGGCTTGCTGTGGGAGTAGATCTACAGATCACAACCGTCGACAACGCCACATTCCAATCAGATACACTGCGAAATCGAGCTTACGACGTACTCCTTTCCGGAGAACTCTACGGAATCGATCCAGATCCATACGCATTCTGGCATTCGTCACAAACAGATTACCCTGGACTAAACCTATCAGGATTTAGCAACCGGAACGCCGACGAAAAAATCGAAAGTGGCAGAACAACGATGAACCGCGAAGAACGCGCAACGGCATATTCTGAACTTCAAACCATCGTAAACGAAACCGTACCAGCTGTATTCTTGTACCAACCAACGTACACCTTTGTTGTTCCGCGAAAAATCAAAGGCATCGAAGCAGGCCAAATTGTTACTCCGGCTGATCGATGGAGTAGCATCGAGGAATGGTACATCAAAACAAAGCGAATCCTTAAAAAACATGCGCCTAAACTAGAGGAAACCGAAATCGAGTCCTAAATCTACGTTTGACGAAACCGAAAAAGCGTGGTATAGTTTCCTCTTCACCTGGCGCATCCAAAGCTAAATACTTGTCGTCAATTCAATGCAAATTGAATTGATTCAACTGTTTATCTTTTACATCTTAACTTTAATCAGCGAATACATCGCTCAAACAGTAATGGTTTTTATGATTGATACACCTAATCGTAGCCCCCGACCTAACCGTCCAGCTACACAGCCACGTCGACGAGAACAATCTCGACGACCGTATACAAAGCACACACGCACATTCAATGCGCCTACCGGCGACAAAGTGCGCGTAATGGTACTCGGAGGACTAGAAGAAGTTGGCCGAAACTGTACCCTAATCGAATACAAGAACGACATCATTTTGATCGATCTTGGTCTTCAATTCCCAGATGAAAACATGCCTGGAGTGGATTACATCATTCCAAACATGTCGTACTTGAAAGGAAAGGAAAAGAACGTACGCGGAGTCATTATCACCCATGGTCACTACGACCACATCGGTGCAATCCCTCACGTTGTTCCAAACATCGGAAGCCCGATCGTCTATGCCCTTCCAGTCGCAGCCGGAATTATCAAAAAACGTCAGGACGACTTCCGAAGTTCGCGTATTGAAGTAAAAACAATCGGCATCGATACCGAATTGCAACTTGGAGCATTCAAAGTGCACTTCTTCCACATCAACCACAACATTCCAGATTCAGCCGGAATCGTCATCGAAACACCAGCTGGAACGATTTGTCACACAGGTGACTGGAAATTTGACTATCATCCAGTTGGAGCACCTCCAGCCGATTTGAAAAAAATCGCACGCGTTGGAGACAAGGGCGTTGCTCTTTTAATGGGAGATTCAACAAACGCCGATCGTCCAGGTCAGCAAACGTCGGAACGTGTAATCGGCGACGAGCTTGAACGCATTATCGAAAAAGCACCAGGACGTGTCATTATCGCAACATTCGCCTCCCTTCTCTCACGAGTAAAGCAGGTGCTCGAAATCTCGGAAAAAATGGGAAGAAAAGTAGCACTTGAAGGATATTCGATGAAAGCAAACGTCGAAATCGCCCGAGGACTCGGATATATCAAAGTAAAGGACAGCACCATTATTCCAATGGAAAAAGCAAAATCCGTTCCAGACGAAAAACTAACGGTAATTTGTACAGGTGCACAGGGAGAGAAAAACGCAGCGCTTAACCGAATCGCAAGCGACGAACACCGATTCATCCGTGTTCAAAAAACAGACACCATCGTATTCTCTAGTTCAGTCATTCCAGGAAACGAACAGTCTGTACAGCGCCTAAAAGACATCTTCTACCGAAAGCGAGCGCGAGTAATCCACAAAGACTTGATGGATGTTCACGCCGGCGGACACGCGAAGAAAGAAGACATCAAATTGATGCTTTCGCTCTTCACGCCAACGTACTACATGCCAATCGAAGGAAACCACTTCTTGTTGCGCGAAAACCAAATGGTTGCACTCGAAATGGGATACCCAGAAGAACGCACATTCGTAGCAGACAACGGACAAGTCATCGAACTTTGGAAGGACAAGAACGGCGTTTCGCAAGCACAAATGACCAAAGAAAAAGTTCCAACCGAATACGTCTTTGTTGACGGACTAGGAGTGGGAGACGTTTCAGAAGTCGTGCTACGCGACCGCCAAGCCCTTGCCGACGACGGAGTAGTAGTCGTAATCGTTCAGCTAGACGAAAAAACTGGTGGCGTGATCGGAAAACCAGACATCGTTAGCCGAGGATTCGTTCACATGAAAGAAAACAAAAAACTAATAAACGACGTTCGAGACTTGGTACAAAAAACTTGCAGCACAAAATTAACGCAAGGTGGACCAGATCGAGACATTATTCGAGGAAAGATTCGAGACGAAGTTGGTCAATTCTTACTAAAGAAAACACAACGACGCCCAATGGTTCTTCCAGTAATTCTAGAAGTATAAACAAAAAAATCGCCCTCGTGGCGATTTTTTTGTTACAAGAAAACTCGATTAAAACCAACAGATTTGCTAAACTAAACGCATTAGCATACACGTATGAACATCTTGACCGGCATTCAACCAACGAACATTCTGCACATCGGGAACCTCTTCGGCGCTCTAAAGCCAGCCGTTGAACTGCAAAAACAACATCAACTCCACATGATGGTGGTTGATTACCATGCAATCACGGTAAAATTCGATCCAAAAATCCTAAAAGAGAACATCCTCTTTGCCACAGCTACATACCTTGCGGCAGGCATCGATCCAAAAAAGACACTCCTGTTCCAGCAATCTGACGTATCCGCTCACACCGAACTTGCGTGGATTCTGCAATGTGTCGCCCGCATTGGCGAAGTAGAACGCATGACGCAATTTAAAGACAAATCCCAAAAAGGAAACGCCCAAAATTCAAGCGTCGGGCTACTCACCTACCCGGTGCTTATGGCAGCCGACATTCTGCTCTACCAAACCGAAGGCGTACCTGTCGGCGAAGATCAAAAACAACACGTCGAACTTGCACGCGACCTAGCCGAACGCTTCAACCGCGACTACGGCCAAACATTCGTTGTACCAGAACCCCTCATCGGCCAAAACGGGGCGCGCATCAAGGCACTCAACGAACCAGAAAAAAAGATGAGCAAAAGCGCAGCCAGCGCCAAAAACTTCATCTCCCTCATGGACGACGAAGACATCATTCGCAAAAAAATCCGCAGCGCGGTAACAGATTCACTTCCAGGGATCACAAACGACCAAAGCCGAACAGGACTCAAAAACCTGCTCTCCATCTATCAGCTCCTTACAAAAGAGTCTGAAACAGAAATCGTAGCTAAGTATGAAAACCGTGGAATGAAGGACCTAAAGGACGATCTAGCCGAACTACTCATCATCTACCTCACTCCTCTACAAGCCGAAATCCAAGGCTGGATGGATAACCGAACAGAACTAGAAAAACTACTCCAAATTGGAGCAGGAGGGGCGAGAGAAATCGCGGACAAAACACTAAAAACCGCCAAAAAAGCCATTGGTTTATAAAAAAATGCTCAGACCAACAAATCTGAGCATTTTTATTTAGAAAAATTTTTCCGCACAACCAAGCCACTTTTTATCCCCAGTTTATTGACAAAACCCCATTTTTTTGAAAGTATACCCACGTCCCGGCACCCCGCCTGCGACACAACATCATGACCACAGGAATTCCATCATGGAATCCAACCTCGCACTGAACGAGACGCCCGTCTCGTTCAGCGACCTCGACCTCGACACCACCCCCGCTCCTACCCGCTTCTCGATGCTCGTCGTGAAGAAGCCCTCCAAGAAGGCGGTACGGAAGGAGATCGAGCGCATCAAGGCGCTCAAGGTCCCTCCTGGCCTCATCGAAGAGGTGGCCAAGCGACGTCTGCTCTTCTGCAAGCGTCTCGAGCTCATCAAGCCCGAAGGTGGCCTCAACGACCACGCGCTCAAGATCCTGCGGGAGTTCTCGAAGGAATGGCTCGCTGCCACCATCGAGGACGTCACCGCGCTGGAAGAAGCCATCGACGAACTGATCGCACGACCGAAGAACCGGATCGCCGAGATCGTGCCCAGGTGGTGGTTGCAGCGCAACTACCCCAGCATGACCCTCGAGCGTCGACCCATCCAGGTCGGCATGATCAACGGCCGTCGGCTCGCCTCGGGCCGGTAGCATGACAACCTAGAACTCGCTCGCCGCGGCGTCTGCCGCAGGCGAGCACCTCCCGACCACGTTTCACCGTGGTCGGCATTCGTTTTAAGCCTCTTTTTCACAATATTTAAGACCCAACTCGTTCAAAATACCCTCCATTTCCTTTGACAAAACCCGCTTTTTTTGCTACACTTCGCGCGGGAAACAGAATGATCGCTGTTGATTTTCGACAGAGGAAAGTCCGAACACCTTTTGTGCGGCAACGTACAAAAACAAAAAACGTCGCTAACGGCGACCAGGAGAACTCGGGCAACTAAGAGTTGGATAACTGCTCTTGATTGCCTGATCGAATCCTAGGGAAAGTGCCACAGAGACTATACTAATTTTGCGAAGCAAAATTAACCTGAGCGAAGTCGAAGGGTCTTTCGTCGAAAGACAAAATGACCCCAAACAAAGCAAACGTGTAATTTCGTAAAATGAAACGTGAAAAGCAAGATGGTGTGCTCGAGCAAAAGCATCGACCCGCTACATCTTTCGTCTTCCGGTGACGGAATGACGCGGTAAACCCGTTTTGGTGCAAGAGCAAATTTGGTAGCTCGCTTGAATTCTTTGGCAACAAAGAAACTAGATAGATGATCATTGCCTAGATTTCGGTCTAGGAACAGAATTCGGCTTACATGTTCCCCACAAAACACTCCGGCTAGTCCGGAGTGTTTTGTTTGAACAAACGAAGCCTCCACCCCTACCCCCTTCCTCTGCTATACTACCTACACTATGAAACGAATCGATCTCTATTTTGCCGTAGCGAAAATTCCTCTCGACTTCATCACCCTTCTAGCTGCTGCAACTGCTGCCTACTCGGTTCGATTTTCTCCCTTCTTCGCCTCCATCCGACCTATTACGTTCAACCTCACCTACACCGAATACTTAAACGTTGTCTCACCAGCAATCGTATTAGCACTCGCCGTATTTACACTCGCGGGATTGTACCGAATCGAAACAACACGCATCGCCACCGAAATCAGCCACGTGTTTCTTGCAACCGCCGCCGCGATGGCCGTCATTCTGGCATTCGCCTTTTTCCAACGCGAACTATTCGATTCGCGATTCATCGTGCTCGCCGCATGGATTTTTGCAACCATCTTCCTTGTCATTGAACGTACGCTTGTCAGACTTCTTCAACGCTCACTACGCACGCTAGGCATAGGCATGATGCATGTAGTGATTATCGGAAAAACAAAATCAAGCTGGCAGATTGAACGATTCTTCACTCGATTTCCCCGTTTCGGATACCGAGTCGCCATGCACGTTCAATCGTTTAACGAACAGTCCGAAAAACACATTCGCTCACTAAAAAAGAAAGACCAAGTCGACGCAATCCTAGTTGCAAATCCAGACATTACCAACCACGAACTTCACAAAATAAAAGCCTTCACCGACCAAGAACACCTCCGTTTTATCTACTCATCCGAAATCGCCCCAAGTGGCACAACTCGGCCAATTTTACATACATTCGCCGGTCTTCCAGTGATCGAAGTACCAAAAACCCCTCTCGACGGCTGGGGCGCTATTTACAAACGTGTCTTCGATATCGTTGGCGCGAGCGCCCTCATCCTTGCAAGCCTTCCTCTGCAAATTTTGCTCGCATTACTGGTAAAACTTGATTCGTCAGGACCTATTTTCTTCCTACAAAAGCGCGTCGGCCAGGGAGGTAAATCGTTCACCTATTTCAAATTTCGGTCGATGAAAAAAGATGCTCACAAGTTCCGATTCGATCCAAAGTTTATCGAAAAATACGGAAATATGCGTGAAGGTTCTCCCCTGTTCAAGCTCGAAAATGACCCACGCGTCACACGCATCGGAAAAATCATGCGAAAATTTAGCATGGACGAAATCCCAGAATTCTACAACGTTCTACGCGGCAAAATGAGTTTAGTCGGACCCCGTCCACACATGCCCGAAGAAGTCGAAAAATACCAACCGCACCAACGCCAAGTTCTCACAATCAAGCCAGGTATCACCGGCATGGCACAAATTAGTGGCCGAGCAAATTTGGAATTCGACGAAGAGGTGCGACTCGATCAGTACTACATCGAAAACTGGACTCCGTGGCTCGACATTATTATTCTCGCCAAAACCCCCCTCGCTGTGTTCGAAAAGCTAGAAGAGAAAAAGAAATAAATCCAACCAAAGACCCACTATTTACAGACCCGCGCTGAAAAGGTAACCTCTCTACATTATGCGGTTAGCCCTCATCCACGATCATCTTGTCCAAAGCGGCGGCGCAGAACGCGTGCTCGAAGCCATGCAAGCAATTTGGCCCGAAGCACCTACGTACACGTTGCTCTACGACGAATCTACGATGAACGGCCAATTCAAAGGCAAAGAAATCCGCACCTCCTTCCTACAAAAACTTCCGTTTGCCCTCAAAAAATCCCGCTGGTACCTCCCCCTCATGCCAACCGCGACAGAACTCTACGATCTGTCTAAATTCGATGTCGTACTTTCGAATTCAAGCGCTTTTTCAAAAGGCATTATTCCAGGAACAAACACACTTCACATTACCTACTGCCACACACCTACGCGTTACCTCTGGAGCGACACACACAACTACCGCGAAGAAATAAACGCACCAGGAATCGCCAAAAAGCTCCTCCCATTACTACTCACCGGTCTACGCATGTGGGATCGCGCGGCAGCAGACCGTGTTGATCACTTCATCGCCAATTCCGAAACCGTAAAACGCCGAATCGAACGCTACTACCGCCGCGACAGCGAAGTAATCTACCCGCCGGTAAACATCGACGAATTTTCGATTTCACAAAAACCAAAAAAATACTTCCTCATCGGCGGACGACTTGTCGCCTACAAACGGTACGACCTAGTCGTTCAAGCGTTTACAAAGCTAGGACTCCCTCTCAAAATTTACGGCAGCGGACCAAACGAAAAGAAACTACGCGCCATGGCCGGACCAAACATCCAATTCCTCGGGCGAGTTTCGAACGAAGAACGCGCAACCCTTTTCGCAAACGCGATCGCTTTCATGCACCCGCAAGAAGAAGATTTTGGCATCACCCCACTCGAAAGCATGGCAGCCGGCCGGCCGGTGATCGCCTACGCTCGCGGCGGCGCACTCGAAACAGTAGTTGACGGTAAAACGGGTGTCTTTTTCCATTCACAAACCTGGGAAGAAATTGCAGACACCGTCCTTCAGTTTGATGAAAAAAAATTCGACCCAACCTACATCCAAAACCACGCAAAAAAATTCTCAACCGAACTATTTCACAAAAATATCTACAATTTTGTTCAAAAGAAATGGGAAGAACACAAGCGAACACACCTAGGAAAGGCTTAACGCTATGAAGCTCGGCATCGATATTCGCCATCTCACACAAAAAAATCCTTCAGGCATTGGCCAATACACCATTGCGCTCATTCAGGCGCTTGCCGAAACAAAACCAGACGCAGAACTGCACTTATTCGCAAGCGGAACAAACAAGGCGCTTCAAAATCTCCCTCCCTTTCCACAAAAAAACATCACCGTTCACACAAAAACACTCCCAAACAAACTTCTCTCCGCAAAACTCTTCTTTCAAACAACCTCCGCACTAGAAGATTTTTTGCCCGTCAAGATTGATCACTGGCTGTTCCCAAATCTCAACCACATCCGCACCCGACTTCCCTACACTATCACCGTTCACGATGTCAGCTTCGTGCTCTATCCAGAATTTTTCACCCAAAAAAGCCTTCTGTGGCACAAAACAACACGTCCATTTAAATTGCTATCAGAAGCCAAAGCCATTCTGGCCGTTTCGAATACAACAAAACAAGACATCACTCATTTTTTCCAACAGCGGCCAGAAAAAATACACGTCACCCACCTAGGTGTGAGCAACAAATTCAATCCAAAACAAACACCAGCCGACCAAAACAACCTGCGCGATCTTGGAATCACTGGCCCTTACTTTCTTTGCCTTGCAACACAAGAACCCCGAAAAAACATCGATTCCGTTGTTATTGCCTACCAAGAATGGCAAAAAAAACATCCAAACAATAAAACAACACTTGTAATCGCGGGAGGAAAAGGCTGGAAAACATCAACCAACCATCAAAACGACAACATCATCCGCACGGGCTACGTCCCCGAATCAAGCAAACCAGCCCTTATTCGACACGCAAACGCCCTCTTCTTTCCCTCGTTCTACGAAGGGTTTGGTCTACCCGTGCTCGAAGCCCTCGCAAGCCAAACACCCGATGTAGCCTCGTTTACAGGCTCACTACACGAAATAGACGTTGACTCCACGCTCTACATCGACCCATACAACCTCACCGACCTCATAAACGCATTCACGCTCATTCAAGACCAAAACATCATCAAATCACTCAAAGAAAAATCGACCGCACAAGCGCAAAAATTCAGCTGGACAAAAACCGCGCAAAAAACCTGGGAAGCAATCGAAAGGTAAGAAAAATCCATCCACAAATCCCCTCGTGAATAGTGCAAAAAACTGCTAAAATAACAGCATGAAGATCGGGATTGATGCACGGATGTACGGACCTCGAGTGGGCGGGGGCGGACTTGGACGTTATGTGTCCGAACTCATCACCCATTTGCAAGAAATTGATCAGAAAAATCAATACGTTCTTTTTTTAAAAAAAGAAAATTTCCACGAATGCCGAATCACCAATGCACGATTCACAAAAGAACTGGCCGACATTCATTGGTACACTGCAAAAGAACAACTCTATTTTCCACAAATCATCAACAGGACCAGCGTAGACTTCATGCACTTCCCTCACTGGAACGTGCCTTTGCTCAATCGCGTACCGTTCATGACAACCATCCACGATTTAATCCTTGTGGAAGATAGTGCAAGCGCTCGAAGCTCGACCAAAAACGCCTTCGTCCACGGATTCAAATACGCCGCGTTTCGCACCGTGCTCGAACACGCCATTCACCGAAGTAAACACATCCTGACCGTTTCCGAATACTCGAAGTCACGTATTCTAAAGCACTTTGGTATCAAACAAAACAAAATCACCGTCACGCTAAACGGAATCATCAAACCAGCAGATTTCAAAAATGTCAGCCTTTCACAACTCGGCGTCTACGACCCCTACTTTCTCTACGTAGGAAATGCTTACCCGCACAAAAACCTCCGCATGATGATCCACGCGTTCGCAAGTTTCGCAAAGAAATTTCCTCATGTTCAACTCGTCATTGCCGGTAATCGCGACCTCTTCTCGAAAGCGCTCGAAAAAGAAGCGAAGGAATTAAACATTCCAACGCATCAAATCCGCTTCCTGCACCTTCCAACCGATCAAGAAATTTCCGCTCTCTACGAACACGCATCACTCTTCATCTACCCGTCCCGCATTGAAGGATTCGGCATGCCTCCGCTCGAAGCGCTCACGCACGGCACACCAGTCGCGGCCGCAAACACCGCTTCACTTCCCGAAGTACTACAAAACCACGCGCTCTTCTTCGAACAGGACGACATCGACACGCTGCAACTTCACATGACGGAAGCGATCAACAATCCAAAACGCTTAAAACAACAAGCACTCGAAGGAAAAGCCTTTGCTGCAAAATACGACTGGCGAAAAACCGCAGAACAAACCCTTCACGCCTACAATCACTTCCCTCTGCGTAAACGCACATGAACGCATTCAACTCACACAATTCAGACAACCAACAAAACGCTCCAAAGCGCCAAATTAACGCTACTCAAAAACCAAAACTCCATTCAAACGCAAACGCCCCCCTTTCTCCATACATCATCCATCTTTCACACGAAGAAGAAGCGCCTACAAAAACAACCCCAAGTCATTTACAAAAATTAGCCCAGTCCCTGATTATTGATCAGGATTTTTCAGAAACCGAACCAGCGATCAACGAAAACGAACTCTCACTCAATTTTGAAGAAATCGTCCACCAATTTACCGAATCAGACACAAACGTCGAACCGGTTCAACTCTTCGAATCAACAGAAAAAGCAACCCTACAAGCACCACCAACCCCTTCCGAATTTCATTCAAACAAACACAAAGGTGTTCAAATTCACAAAGCTCTTTTCTCGCAGGAAACAATCGAAGAAAACAGCGCACCAGCTGCAGAGCCAACCGAACCAGTGATCGAAGTAATCGAGGAACCACAGGTGATAGCGCACATCGCCTTCGAAGATGAAGAGCCCATCGAACAAATCGTCGAGCCAGAATACATTGAACGCCACGGATTCATCTACCGCCTCGTACCAAGCATTCGTCTACGAGCAGTCTTCGCATTCGTCCTTCTTTCATTCGCCTTCATCCTTCCGCTTCACGCCATTCAACAAGCTTACGCCGTAAAATCAACACAGGTACACATAACCGACAGCGGAAAACAAGCCATCGACCAGTTCATGCAAGGAACGAGCGCACTCGGCTCTGAACAGCTCGATTTAGCGGAAGGAGATTTTGCCGAAGCTGCAGAAACATTCAAAACTGCTGAAGAATCGTTGCAAAACATGGGAAGCGCCATCAATATTATCGCCTCCATCCTGCCGCAAACAGAACGAGCCTACAAATCTGCTACCGGATTGATTACAGCTGGAAAAGAAATCTCGAGTGCCGCAAGCCTAATGACGCGTGCCGCAAACGAAATTCAACAACGCACATCAATCAGCGCTTCGGTAAAACTCACGCTTCTCACCGCCTACATCGAAAACGCCCTCCCTCACCTTACAACCGCAAGTGAAGCGCTCGCGAACGTAGACGCAAACGCCGTCCCAGAAGAATACAAAACACAAATTCTCGAACTTCAACAAAAAGGCCCAGCACTCGAACGTTCAATGAAAGAATTCGTTACCTTCTCAGACGCGCTCACCACCATCCTCGGTTCTGGAAAGAAAATGCGCTACCTCGTGATCTTCCAAAACAACACCGAATTACGAGCCACCGGCGGATTCCCAGGCAGCTTTGCAGAAATTGATGTGTTGAACGGCGAAATCGTAAACGTTAGCATTCCAGGAGGAGGGACATATGACGTTCAAGGCCAACTCTCTCAATTCGTCGAAGCGCCACAACCACTCAGCCTCCTCAACGACCGCTGGGAATTCCACGACAGCACCTGGTTCCCCGATTTTCCAACATCTGCCCAAAAACTACTCTGGTTCTACGAACACGCAGGCGGCCCAACAGTTGACGGAGTAATCGCGATCAACGCAACCGTGATGCCGGATTTGTTACAGATTACCGGTCCCATCGAAATGCCAGAATACAGCCGAGTCATCGACAGCGAAAACTTCCTGTTCGAAACACAAAAAATTGTCGAAATCGAACACGAACAGTTCAACCTTCCAACCGAAGAACGACCAGAAGAAGCACCAAAGCAATTCATCGGAGACCTAGCGCCCAAAGTACTCGAACAGCTCAAGTCCGCAGACATGAACACGACCCTTTCCATGCTCGCCCTTTTGGGACAAAGCTTAGAGGAAAAAGATGTGCTCATCTACATGCAAGACAACGAACTACAGTCAGACATCGAAGCATTAAACTGGTCAGGAAAAATCAAACAAGCTCCACATGACTACCTAATGGTAGTGAACACAAATCTTGGAGGAGGAAAAACCGACACAGTAATCGACCAAACCATCGATGTTCTCTCCGAAGTACAAAAAGACGGCTCCATCATCAATACCGTCACGATTACAAAAGAACACCGAGGCTTGCAAACCACCTTGTTTGAAGGAGTAAACAACGTCGATTACATTCGTCTCTACGTACCAAAAGGCAGCGAATTGCTCGGCGCAAACGGCTTCGAAATTCCCCCAGCGGAACTATTCGAACAATCAACTCTCGCCCTTTCACCCGACCCAGATTTGGCAATGCTTGTCACAAATCAAGAAACACACGAACCAAGTCAAACCGATATTTGGGTAGAATCTGGAAAAACAGTCTTCGGAAACTGGATCCAAACAAAACCAGGCGAAGTAGAAGTAATCACCTTCACTTACAAACTTCCGCAGCAGCTTAAACCACTCGCACAAGAACAAACACTACTTGAACTTGCAAAATCACGTCTTGGATTCAAAGACTTGGAAACACACACGTTCTTCCTGCAAAAACAACCAGGAGTAGAAACTCGAACGACCACCTACCAACTCGTAACTCCAAGTCAAAAACAGGTTCTATGGACATCGGGTGAAAATAACGAAACGCGATTCACCTTCGAAAACACGCACGACGCCCTCGCTCAGCTCTTGATCGAAAACGTGATTGAATAACATTCGTATGCGCAAGGAAAAACAGACCAAAACCGAAGAAGAATTGATGGAAGAAGGGCTTCGAGCGATTTACGGAAATCAAGAAAAGAAAGATTTCGAAACATTCGAACGAGGAAAAAATCGCCTCACCAGCCTGCTCTTAACCGCCATCATCACCCTCGCCGTCCTCGCCGTAATCGGCTGGGGCGGCTACTTCGCGTATCAGAAATACCTTGCGCCACAAAGCGACGAACGGTTCACCATCGCGATCGAAGCACCACAATCGCTCAAAAGTGGAGAAATGACCGAAATCCTTCTTCACTACAACAACCCGACCGACGTCCCAATCACCGCCCTAGAACTCGATCTACAATTACCCCAAACCTTCGTTGTCGAAGATCTATCTCCTGCTCCCGCAAATCAAGAAGACCAAATCTGGAGCATCGGTACCCTTACACCAGGTTCAGACGGCACCATTGTGATTCGCGGTGTATGGATTGCACAGAACCCGTCATCAACACCAATCCAAGTCCTCGCAAACTACAAACCAGCCAACTTCAACGCAGATTTCCAAGACATCGAAACCGTCTACATCAGCACCACCGAAAGCGCTCTTGAAATCACCCTCAATGGCGAAGAAGAGATCCGACCAGGTGAACTATTTGAATACATCCTAACAGTAAAAAACACCGGCAACCGACCAATCGCACAACCGCAGATCGAACTAGATTTACCAACCGGATTCTTCCTCGAAGCAAGCGATCCCGAGATTGAACCCGGCATCGCTCCAATCTGGAAGCTGGAATCTATCGAAGCCGGAGCAGAAGAAATCATCGAACTAAGCGGAACATTTGCCGCAGACGTAAAAGGCTTCCAATACTTCGATGCCCGCGCAAGCATTCTGCACAACGACCGCAAGCTTGAACAAACAAGCACAGAAGGATTTGTCGACGTACTCGGAACCGACCTCACCGTTTCAATCGTCGCCAACGGAGGCACCGAAACCGTATTCGAACAAGCCGGCGGCAACATCCGTACAACCATCAGCTTCGAAAACACCAGCGAAGTCGCGATCGACAACGCCAGCATCTTACTCGATCTTCAAGCCGCAAACGCCCTCCCAATCGCCTGGAACAGCGCAGAACTAGCCGGCGGCCGAATCACGAGCGAAGCGATCGTATTCGACACCGCACTCGTAAGCCCAATCGCCCCAGGTGAGCGAAAAACCTTCAACGTCATCCTTCCACTCAACAGCACCATCGGCGAAGGACAAGCGGATGCGTTCACACTAGTAGCGATCGCAAAACGGGATAACCTCGAAATCAAATCAAGCCCAATCGAAGTAAAAATCAACACCGAAGGCGATCTTGCGACAACCGCTCGCTACTACAACGAAGACGGCGGCGCACTCGGAAACGGTCCAATGCCTCCAGAAGTCGGAAGCAAAACCAGCTATCGAATTTACTGGAACATCGAAAACAGCTTGCACGACCTAGAACAAGTCGAAGTCACCGCAACCCTGCCACCGAACGTGACCTGGGAAGATCAAACCTCGACCCCAATCGGTACCTTCCGCTACGACGCAAGTACCAAGACGGTACGCTGGACGATTGATCGCATCGCAAGCAACATCCCAGAAGTAGAATCCTACTTCACCGTATCGGTCACCCCTTCCGCAAACGACGTCGGAAAATTCCTAAAACTCACCTCCGAATCAACACTTAAAGCTAAGGACACAAAAAACCAAAGCAACATAGAATCAAACATCGAAGGAGAAACCACCGAACTCCCCCAAGATGACTTCGCAGAAGGAAAAGGAATCGTAATCGAATAATAAAACACCACTCGCTTAGAGTGGTGTTTTTAAATAATTAAAATGAAATAAATGACCATCGTCTTTGTTAATCAAATAAATATAGACTGGAAATCGATCATAAAAACAAAACTCCCAAAAAAACGAATTAGAATCACGACACTTCTGAAATCGAAATTTAAACACTACATTGCCAACAAAATTCACACCTCCTAATAAAGAACTCAATCTACTAGCATTTTCGAACTGAAAAGAATCGCGCTCAAGATTAATAGTTGACCAAATTATTTTTGCTTTATATTCAGAACTTAAATCTAGGTATCGAGAAAAATGCTTAAAATATAATCCTTTCAATATCTTAATAATACACTGTTCAAACGATTTTTTCTCTGAATCACCTAAAATAAAAGCAACTGAGTCTGTTCGGACAATAATTTTTCGAAACTGATTCAACAAGTAGTTAGGTCGATACTCCAAATTACGTATTTTTGATTGGGAATGTTTTTCTGCATTTACATCTCCAAAGGCAGAATGAAATAAAATCTGACAAAAATCATGCTCATATTTAGCGGCAATATCGTTATTGCACTTCTTATGAGAATTCTTTTTGGAAACTATAAAGTCAGAAAGATCAACAGATAACGCATCCTGCAACATCGCTTTCGGAACTAAATGCTCTCTACCCCCTAAACCAGGCAAAACTAATTCTCCGCACCAATAACAAACATTCATAATTCTTCTACCCCCTCACCCTTTTCATCCCCTTATACGCCGCATACCACAAATGTTTTTGCGGCAAATCAAATGTCCCTGGCATTTCTACCACTCGACCTCCGTAACCTTTTTTATAACGAGTAACACCAACCAACGGATGATTCTCGACTCCCTCCGGTGCAATGCCCCAAAAGTCGAACGTCTTAAATCCTTTCGCGATTGCGTCTTGAATCAAAAACCAATGCAATCCGTAGGGCGCCATGACGTTTCGGTGAAGGTTGCTGGACGAACCAACCAGGTAGGTTCGCGTGTCCCCGAAATCGATCATCAAATTCGCCACAAGCGGGCGACCTTCGTAAAAAGCCATCGCTAAATACGCATGCGCTTCGCCCTTTAGAACCTCTAGCATCGTACGATAATACTGCGGAGGCCAACCGGCAAAGCGATCGCGCTGAGTAGTTTGTTCAAACAAGCGAATAAAATCATCAAAATACTCAAACCCGACAATTTTACATTCAACCCCCTTCTTCGCTGCCAACCGAATATTATACCTGGTCTTCGCCTTCATTTCGGCAAGCAAGCCTTCCTCCCCCTTTTCCAAATCCAACACCAACGTCTCGGCTGGTTGAACATCTTTAATCCGCAAAAAATCCGAAGCCGCATCGGGCTCCATGCGTAAAAACACGGCATCCGAAAGCTGTTCACGCAACGCCGTTACCTGCTTGGTTAATACCGCCTTCCCAAGCGGACCTTTGGGCAAATACCAATATCGCTGTCCAAGTGGAAGCGGCATCCCAATCGCCTGAGCAATCGTACGACCTTCTGGCCCTACGTGATCAATACGCCGAACATCACGTCCAAGCTGTTCCTGAAATTCTCCCCACTCCCAAGACTGCAAAAAAGCCCCAAACGACGGAGCGTATTCTTGTACTAAATTGTTCCAATAGGCTTTTTCCATAACTTCCTTCACTATACCATTTTCAATCACCTACCGACCAAGCGCTCGAAGCGCTTCGCGCAATCGGTCTTCGGCATCGCGTCCTGTTAAGCCTCGCACCACTTCTAGCACATCTTTTCGCGCATAACCTAGCGAAATTAGCGCCTCCAACGTATCCATATCTTCCACCGAATCCTCCTCAGTTTGAACCAATACGCCTTTCAATTCCAAAATAATCTTCTGCGCTGTTTTCTTCCCAACCCCAGGAATCGTGGTCAAAAACGCAATGTCGCCTTTCAAAATAGCCGCTTTCAATTTATCAACACTTCCTCCGCTCAACATCTTCTGCGCCAACTTTGGCCCAATTCCCGAAACTTCAATCAACCGTTCAAATAACTCCAACACCGAAGTATCGGTAAAAACATACAATTCCCGCCTATCTTCGCGCAAAAAATCCACTACCTCCAGTTCAACATCATCTCCGATAGAAAGAATACAACCCACAGGAAACACCTTGTATCCAATACCCGAAACCAAAACCACATTCCATCCAATTCCACTCCGAATCACCCTCCCTGTTAAATAGGCAATCATAGACATTCATTTTCTCACGCAAACAAGCGTCTGTCTACGTCACTACTCTCGCAACAACGCACGCGCTTGATCAACCCGCTTTTGCAGTTCATCCACATGCGAACTAAATCCTCGTAAATCACCCCGACCATCTACCGCATCCGAAATTTTTTGAACAACGTCCGCACGTCCGGGACCGAATGGAACATTCAAAAGAGAAAAAAGAACATCACCCGCTAAACCAACTTCTTCAAGCACCTGCTTCCGCCTGCGTCGAAACGCCTCTTCGCGCTTTTTGCTCCGTCGATGTTTCCGTTCTTCGCGCGCCATCAATTCTGAACGCAAACAATTCAACACAGGTTGATATTGAGCAGAAAATTGCCCGTGCTCGTACGCCAAACTACCCGCGGTAACATCTAAAAACAAACAGCCAAGCGCTAAATCGAGATAGTCATCTGCATCATATCCGTCACGTCCAGCCTGTTGCGCTAAAAAGTCATACTTCTCGACATTCACTCCATTCAAAAAGAACGACATCGTCTGCATGTGCCGCTTTGTAAGCAACCGAAGTGAATCAACATGATCGGCCGAAACCCGAAACTGCGAAGCGATCACTTCGCGCACGCTAGCAAACGAATCCCCCGAACCCACGCGATCGTGATTGTAATAATGCACCTGAATTTCGTATTCATCAAAAAAATTCGCCATCGATTCGGGCACTTCACTCCCCTCGTGCTTCACTAAAAACGATTTAAACAATTTAAAATAATGCTGAATTTGCTCCACGTCACCCAATCCCTTTCGACGCGCCTCCACAAACCCCTCCTTCGCCCCTTTCGAACCAGGCAGCGCTTCCAAAAACACCACATCCGGCTTTGCAATATCGTGCACAAACGCATACGCAAGGAAAAACCCCGCATGTTCACGAATCACTTCCTGCAACTCCACCAATCCTTCATGCAATGTTTTTTCGCGCGAAAATTCCTCAATCGTTAACAAATCCGCCCCTTGAACCACCGCCTGAATCGTCCCCAGCATCCGCTTCACATGCACATCAACCGTAATTCCTTCGCAATGCCAAGGCGCCGACTGCGGCGTATTCCGAAATCGCTTCACCGCCCCAACCTTCGCAGCAACTTCCTGAAAAAGATCATCCACCTCCCGCCGAATCGCCTCATTCCCAACCACAAACTTCTCCATCCAATCCAAAAAATACCAAGTCTCGCGACTACTCTTCAATCCATCCTGCAATTCCACCCGATCAAATTCCCACATGCAGAAATTATAGCACGAGACGCATAAATGAGAGGAAGCACATTCAACGCTCACCAAGAGATTGCTTCGTCATAGGACTCCTCGCAATGACCAAGTCGAGGTGCATAGATTTTTCACTTCGTTCAGAATGACAAAGTGGTTTGTTCTGATGTTCTTCCTACACGAAGAGAGGCAAAGCCGAACGCCAACGCTGTGCCCGCCTCTGGCGGGGAGTTCAACGCACTGTGACAAAGGCACTGTAACAAAATCACGCGAAGGT
>CAZMTL010000003.1:0-81650 GCA_964569575.1 uncultured Gammaproteobacteria bacterium
CGGCAAATTCCGACAGGATTTCACGTGTCCCGTCGTACTCAAGCAATTTATCATGCGTGCACTGAAATTTTCGCGTACAGGACTATCACCTTCTTTGGTTCTACGTTCCAATAGAATTCCACTAATTTCAGAGTCATCACATCTCACAGAGTCGAGCTGTGATCATAAACGCTTACAACACCTACACTGCAACGGCTCGAACCTTTCATCTAGCCGCCACTTCTCCGAAGAGAAGCTTAAGCAGATTTCACAGCATAAGTTTGGGCTGTTCCCTTTTCGTTCGCCACTACTTAGGGAATGGGTTCATTTACGTAGAAACTACCTGTCTAAACAGAGCAGTTTCTACTAAACGAACAGTATTTTCTTTTCCTCTAGCTACTGAGATGTTTCACTTCACTAGGTTCCCGCGATACCACTATGTATTCATGGCACCGCAACCAGGCATTCCCCTGGCTGGGTTTCCCCATTCGGACATCTCCGGGTCAAAGGTTGCTTACTACCTCACCGGAGCTTTTCGCAAGTTGCAACGTCCTTCATCGGCATATTCTGTCAAGCCATCCGCCGTATACCCTTATTGAGTATCTAATTATCTCTCTACTTTGCGTCATTTTGCTATTCGATTGTGAAAGATCAGAGAAAAAAACTGTTCAAAGTTCTTCATCTCTGATGTCGAGCAGGTGCTCAACAAACAAAAATTCTCGCCAATTGGTTTTGAAGCGAGATCATAAAATACACACGATCCCACATTCGCGTAAAGGAGTTTGGTTTCCCGAACCATACATCTCGAGCAGAGCTCAAGACTCCCACCAATCTCCCTGAAGTTCTTACAAGTAAGAACAAGCGGAGTGGCAATCTGAATTTCTTAATGAACGCGGGCATATTATAACAACTAGAAAAACCTGTCAAGCCTTGACTGGATTGATCATTTTTAAAAATTGGCAAAACAAAAAATTCTGCTATTCTTAGAAAAAATATGCTCTACATCACATTCGTTTCGGTGGGCGATCTCCCAAAAAAGGCCTTCCAAGAAATCGGACAAAATTTCAAAAAACAACTACAACTGTTCACAAAAATGCAACACATTGTAGTAAATAACTCGGAAGCCCTCCAAAAACACCTCGAAACCACAAATTTCACCATTGTCTTGGACGAAGCAGGAAAAACAATGACTTCAACCGAGTTTGCACACACGCTAAACGAACTAGAAAGCAACGGAACACATCTAACGATTATTCTTGGCGGCGCACACGGACTTTCAGACGAACTAAAAAAGAGCGCAGACCTACGTCTTTCGCTCTCACCAATGACCACTACTCACGACCTAGCCCACCTCTTCTTCCTCGAACAACTCTACCGCGCCTGCACAATAAACAAAGGGAAAAAATATCATTATTAAAACGACCCAACTGGGTCGTTTTTATTTCAACATCACCGCCACCGCTTCAATCGCTTTTTTCGCGTACGGATTTAATCGTACAGGAATCTGACTCGGCAAAATTTCTGGCCCAAGCACACCCACGCCAATCGGTTTTTCGTGTTGAATCATCAAATTCATCGCCGATTGCATAAACGCCTGCCCCATCACAAATCCGTGTTTCGTTTCACCGCGCTCAATAATCCCAAGCGCGATCGCTCCATCAATATCCTCGCGCTTCAACAATCGATGCAAAGCGAGTGGCTTCTCGACAGAGCCGGGCACCCAAATTTCCTCAACAATTTCCAAACCATGCACTGCAGCTGCCTCTTTTGCAGCTTCTAACATTTGTCCAACCATGTCTTTATGAAAAGACCCTAAAACGATTCCAATTTTTTTCATACATCTCCACTTTTCATCATTGCCTCAACCGTGTCAACAATTGCCTGGGTGCGCGAATCGATTTCAACATTTAACAAATCCCCAACAACTCGTTCAGAATACATCGTAAGTCGCAACGTTTCGGGAATTAACCAAACTTCAAACGTCCCCATTACCTTATCTACGTTCACCAACGTCAAACTTGCTCCGTCCAAACCAATAAACCCTTTTTCAAAAAGATATTTCGAAAAACCGACATCAACTCTACACCGTACAACATGATTATTTTCCGGCCGTTCGATCGCGATAATCTCAGCCGTTGTAATTACATGACCACTCATCACATGACCACCAATTTCATCACCCATTTTTGCCGAACGCTCAATATTCACGCGTCCACCTTCACGCACAGCAACCAAATTCGTCTTACGCAATGTCTCGTCCATAATATCGAACGACACAAACGTATCATCAATTTTCGCCACAGTTAAACACGCGCCATTTACCGCAACGCTGGCGCCCAACTGCAATCCGTTAACAAGCTGTTCCGAAAACCGAATACCAAACACCTTCAAACCAGGTCTTTCCTCAATACTCTCCACTACACACGTTGCTTGAATAATTCCTGTAAACATACTTATCTTTCGTGCAATTCACCGTATGCATCATCGAGCGATTTACCCGGCGCATACACAATTTTATCTCCAACCAACAACTGAATTTCGTCCAAAATAGATTGATACTCCGCACCCTGAAAATGCCCATCACCCTCGGTTTCAACCAATTTCGCGTGCAAAACACGCGCATACTTCTTCGCATGATCAGCCGGAATCACTTTGTCATCCTTCGAATGCATCACCACAAAACGCGAAGCTTTCCACATCAATACATCAAAATCCAACTCACTCAAAAAGAATCCCGAAAAAATCTCATTCTTAATCATCCAAGGAGGAGCTACCAAAATGCATCCCTTCGGAGTCGATCGCACCTCTGCCGCTTCCAAAAACCGCAGCGCCGTTGTTGCACCAAGGCTATGACCCAAAATAATCGTCTCGTTATCAATATATTTTACCTGTCCAAGCAACGTCTCAATCCAAACATCCGGGTCCGGCGATTCGCCTCCAGGCAAATCAACACACACAACATCATGACCCAAGTCACGCAACTTCAAAGAAAGCCACGGAAAAAAATTTCCTTGGGAAGAAGACTTGTATCCATGAATAAGAATGACTTTCATAACAACGTTCGTTCAATCAAACAATAACAAATGATTACCTAAAATGGAAAGGAGCGACGCCAGTTGACGCCGCCCCTGAGTATTCAGATCGCCTCCTACAACTACCCAGCCAACTCAGCGCGAATCGCGCACCCCTCCCGCGCGAACCGTTCGTTCACGCGCTCGAGGCCGAAGGGATGTCCGCGCAGAAGCTCGAAGCGTCCACGCTCCAAGACGTAACTCGCATGCGCGAGCAACACCTCGAGAGGCGGAGCGCGATCGGCGAAGTGCCGCCCCTCCGCATCCTGTCGCAGATGACAGTGACGACAGTAGTCGGAAGGCGGAAGTTCCCCCGATGCGAGGAAAGCTTGTCGCTGCTTGAACATCAACTCCTCGGCGACGCGATGCTCCAGCACGATCACCCGAGAACCCTCGGGCAACTCCGCGCAGACGCGATCGATGTCAGCCTCGTTCATGTCCGCGCGACAGACGAACTTGCCGTCTTGATCGTAGAACCAGGACAGATCCACAGGCGAGAATCCACTCTCAAGGTACCTCGTCTTCGGCAGCTTGCCCAAGATCTCATCAACAGTCATGCAGCCTCCTGAATGCAAAATTATAGTTCCATACGCCCGCATTCTCGTCAAACAAAAAAACCGCCTGCAAATAGCAGACGGTTTTTTTGGTGGGCGAGGAGGGACTCGAACCCTCACACCTTGCGGCACATGCTCCTAAGGCATGCGTGTATACCAATTTCACCACTCGCCCAAAATTGTGCGTCGATTATGCCAATTTACCAAACGAATGTCAATAAAATCCTGATTGCTTTTTCCAAAAATTCGTTGTCTAATGAAAGAACTATGAAAAAACCTCACCTTGAGTGGAAACTACTCGGAAGCGCCCTATTACTCGCCTCCCTATTCGATTTGCTGTTCTGGAAAACAAATCAAGTCGGCATCAACGTCCTGCTCATGCAAGGTGCATTCATTGCCGTACTATTCGGCATCACCCACTACACCGGCAAAAAAATCACCACAAAATCACTCATCGCCAGCATCTTCGCGCTCACATTCGCAGGCACCTTCGCTATTTGGACATCCGAACTTGGACTCATGCTAAGCGGCATTGGTCTATTTGCCTCAAACATCTTCCTACTCCTCTACCTATTCGGTCACCACGGTCACTTCACGCACCCAGCACACATCGCCTCAACCACCATCATCGCTGCACTAGAAGCAACTCTTGGGCGACTGCAATTCTTCAATCACCTACGACTTCCAAAAAAACGCGTCACACTAAGCGGGTCTGTCGTAAAAGGAATTCTCATTTTACTTCCCATCGTATTCATCTTCGCCATCCTATTCGTGCAATCAGATTTAATCTTGCAGCAAAAAACCACCAACATCGACAACTGGTTCGGCAACATAGGCGACTGGATAGAAAATCAAATGATCATCGCTCACGTATTTCTAATTGGATTTTTCACCTTTGCCTTCAGCTTAATTTTCGCAACCGCGTTCTGGAAGCCGATCAAGTTCAAAGATAAACTTTCCTTCATCCGAACACACAAAACAGAAAGCGTCATCGTGCTCGCTGGAACCAACTTCCTCTTCCTCGCGTTCATTCTCTTCCAAGCCGTCTATCTATTCGGCGGTCAATCAGCATGGGAAAAAATTGAAGGAATCACCTATTCCGAATACGCCGTTCAAGGATTCAACGAACTCGCCGCTATCACAGCGCTCGCAATCCTACTCGTGTTATCAATCCGATACTTCAACTCACACGTAAAAAACCTCTCGTGGCTAAATGCGCTCGAAATCGGATTGCTAGCGCAAACCATCCTCATCGCCATTTCCGCCTGGCAGCGAATGAGCCTGTACATCGCTCAATACAACTTCACTCCAGCTCGCCTTGCGGGACTGTGGTTCATTCTTCTTTCGGTCATTCTACTTGCGCTTCTCATTGCTCACATTCTAAAGAAAACTCCGCAGTACAAATACATCAATCAAGCACTAATCGTGACAGCAATCGCGATGCTCTTATTCACCGCATCAGCCCCCGACGCATTAACGGTACGATTAAATGAGGCTCGGGCAACAGAAGAAAAACCCCTCGACGAAATTTTCGAAGAACTCAGCGCCGAAGCATATCCCGCAATGATCCGATCACTCGAAAGCGATCTTACAAACCACCAGATCACAGACTACTGCGGATACGTGGATGTTCATTATGCAAACGAAAGAGCCTTTGCATACACACTAAGTGTAAACGCAACCGTACCAGACACAATAAGCAAACAATTTACACAAAGAAGAAAAATCGCAGACTTCCAAAACAATTGGTACGAAAAAATAAACGAGAAGAAGTGGAACACCTGGAATGCAAGTCGATCACAAATAAAAATAAATGAACGCATCGACACAAGAGGCATTCCCTTCCCGGCAGACCAAGTTGCCGAAGCCTGCAACACGCCGACAGCAAATCCAAATCCACAAAACAATCAACCAGCGTCATAGCTGGTTGATTTATTTCACACAAATGCTAGTCTACTAGACGGGAAATTTCTCCCCAAAAAAAGAGAGAATAAATTGACGCCTGAACAACTGATCGCCCTGGCAAAGACGCAATTCAACGCTGAGTTCCCCGGGCTTCACGTTGAAGTCGTGTGCATCCCGCACAACAAGCAGAGGGTGTACCACATCATGCACGGCTGGTACCTGCAACACACCGAGGAAGCAAGGAGATTCTGGAGCATCGTGTTCGAGCTCTGCAAAGCACACAGGCGAACGACCAAGTTCATGCGCATCCCAACGCGTTACCGAGGTCGCAACAGCAAACTAAGCTGTTATCTCATTTCGTAATCACCTCTTCTCGCGCCTGCCGATTTCTACATCGGCAGGCGCTCACTTTTTCCCATTTATCCCCACACCAAAACTTGAACTGAACACCATTTTCTGATCCAATAAAAGTACGAAGAAATACTCCTCGGGCAGCTTTTCATGCTTCCTTTCGGGAGTATTTTTTTGTATTCGAAGCGCTTCGTACATTAACAACTAAAACCAATTATGAAATTACCCTATGTCTTCGGATTCGCGCTCTTGTCCGCTGTGCTTGCTCTACCCGCCAGCGCGCAAACAACATTCACCGCCCAAGGAGAAAACGTCGGAAACGTCTTCATCTCCGAAATCAACTGGGCAGGGTCAGCTCTCTCCAACGCCGACGAATGGATCGAACTCACTAACGCATCTAGCCAAAGCGTGGATATCAGCGGGTGGGTTCTCACCGGCGCTGCCACATCAGGTGACGCACTTGCACTAGCCGACGAAACCGTTATCGCGCCAAACAGCACGCTACTCATAAGTAACTACGCAAGCGACAACGAAAAAACAACGCTCAACAGCGAGCCACACCTTGTCTCCAGCTCGCTCTCGCTTTCCAATTCCGATTTAAACATCATGCTTACAACCGCTTCCGGGTTAGTGGTAGATGAAGTGACAAAAGACCAAGTAATCGGTTCGACCAATCCGTTCACATCAATGGAACGCGTAGATGAATCAACCTGGCAAGCGTCCACAACTTCTAAAAATTTGAAGAACACAGACCAACTCGGCACGCCAGGCGAACACGTCATCGCAACAAGTGAACCGTCTGAACAACCAGAAGAAGAAGCAGAAACGACCGAACCCATTCCCGAAAATCTAGCAGCACTCTGCGCAGAACTGGCAAACCAAACTGAACCGGCACCAGAGGAAGAACCGGTTGAAGAACCAGAAAATGAAACAGGTGAAGAAATCGAAGAATCATCCGAAACAACTCCAGAGCCAACCGAAGAATCTGAAGAACCTACAGAGGAAGAAACTGAAACAGAAAACAATGAACAACCAACCGAAGAAGAATCAAACGAAACAGAACCAGAAGTAGTCGAGGAAGAACAGGAAGAAGAAGTCGAAGAAGAAACCGTTACCTGCACATGCACCTCAAGCAACGGAACAACAACGACAACAACCGAACCCGTTCCAACAACTGAATCCGAAACAACAGAATCAAACGAAGAATCAACAACAAACAACGCACAAACACTTCGTCTAAACGAATTAGTAAGCAACCCAACCGACAGTGTTGAATGGGTAGAAATCTACAACTTCGGAACCGAACCAATCAATTTACTCGGCTGGAACCTAAAAGACGCAGCGAATAAAAAGACACTACTACCCGAAATAACACTTGCGCCAGGAGCATTTCACATCGTAGAAAATCCAGCCGGTAACCTAAACAACGCAAGCGAATCTGTCTTCTTACTAAACGCAAACAACGAAACGGTTGACCAAGTACACTACGGCACCGAATCGCTCGCCGCGCCAAAAAAAGGTGAAAGCCTTGCGCGCGTAAACAACGAATGGATTGTAACAACAAACATAACAAAAGCCGCTGCAAATCAGTCAGCGGAACTAACAAGCGCTTCCGCGAACGAGTCGGAAGAAACCTATGCATCAACAAACAATGGAGTGGGATCGTCTACTAACACTAGTCAAAACAGCTCAACAGCTGAATCACAAACAGTTTCGGGAACTAACAATTCATCCCAAAACCAACAAACAGTCGTCGCTACCGCTACCGGAAATAATCAATCATCAAACAGCTCTTCTGGAACAACAAGCAGCACAAACAAATCAATCGTAGAAGGAACCGTCACGGCACTACCAGGAATATTCGGCTCACAAATCGCCTACATCAACGGAACGCAGCTCTACTTTTACTATGCAGATTGGCCAACACTAAAACTTGGTGACACAGTAAAAGTAACAGGCGAATACTCAAGCAACCGCGGCGAAACACGACTCAAAATCGCAAAGAAGGACGACATTCAAATCATCAGTTCCGAAGAAATTCGCCCAACATTTGTAGACGGATCAACCATTCACGCACAAACAGCAGGATCACTCATCACGATGACAGGTGATGTCCTGAAACGTGAAGGAAAATTCTACCTCGTAGATCAGCACGGCGAAATCGAACTAGTTATTCATGCAAACACAAACATCAAGTCAACAGAACTCGCCGGCAGCTACATGAACATCACAGGTGTTGTACGCGTTTTCGACGGCACACGAAAACTCTACCCACGCAGCGAAGAAGATGTTGAACACGCAGAATCACCAATCACCGAAGAAGAATCAAAAAACACCGAACCAGCAACACCGGTACTACGAACTCAATCAACAACACCATGGATCGGCGGAGGCCTTGCAACGCTAGCGCTCGGCACCCTCGGCTTCTGGTACGCAAAACACAAAAAACTTAACTTCATTCAACAGCCAGCATAAATATGAACATCGTAAAAAATCCTCAAGCAAAATGGTACATGGAATTAATGGATAAATTTAATCACCTAATGGAACGGATGGGAGTTCCCGAAAGCATCTCAAACGAATTCAAAGTCCTCCTTATCGACGTTGCCCGAGACCAATACATGGCTGGCAACCGCTCAGGAATTTCGTGGATCAAAAAACAAATGGCCGGTGAACGTGCGTAAACAAAAAAGGGTCCCGACAAACATCGGGACCCTTCTCGAAAGGAATCTAACCAATCAAATGAATAATCAACGCCATCACCATCAAACTCACCAACCAATAAGAAGAGTTGATCGCGTACAGCTTCAACGTACGTTTTTCCCAAAGCACCGTATTTAACAAAATCGGCAATACAAACCCCAACCACACCCAAAACGCCGAAGTAAACACATTTCCAACATCCAACGCCGAAGACATTGCAGCTACATACGCCAATACATACGCAACAAGAATACTCCCAACGACCGCAAAGAAAACGCGTGTAAACATATCCTTCGCACTCAATCGTTGACCCATGCTGACACCAACCTCCTTCATCCAAGGCTTACCCAAAAAAGCAGGCGAATACCAAGTCATTCCAAGAACAATATTCGAAAGACCCGCAAGCACAATAGCGAGTAAAGACGTTTCCAATAACATAGTAAAGATAATTAAATAATGCGCTAAGTATAAACAAATTTTCACAAAAATAAAACACACCGGCAAACCGGTGCATCTTCTTTTTTTTACGCTTGGAGCGGTAGACCGGGTTCGAACCGGCGACCTCTTCCTTGGCAAGGAAGCGTTCTACCACTGAACTACTACCGCTTATGTGGACCGATTGTAGCAAGGCTCAAAACCGTCGTCAACGAGCAAGTGATCAATTTCGTTGACAAACACGCTATTTTCGAGTGTTATAATGGCAACTCGTTCCTTGGAGCCTTCATGAAGCGTAAGCTCAGCAACACGGCAATCGGCAAGCCACTCTTCAGCGACGAACACAAGCTCGAACTCAGTCTGCCGGACGAGTTCCCAGACATCCAACGACTGATTGAGGTGATTCTAACAGAGAACTACCGACGTGGAATACTCTTCGCCTACCTGAGGCGTGAGCTAGGGGAAACACCGCTGTATCTCAAGAAATGGAGATTCAGGTGTCTCGGACCGGCAGCCGGAGCAACAAACACGGTGCTGAGACAGATCCCGAACAACCCGGCCTGGATCGACATGGTAAAAGAACGCTACTTCTGGAGTCCTCTCGAGGCACACCAGTTGCTCCTCCTGGCATGGCTAACAGGAGACGTGAAACCAGAACTCACCTATGGTTACCCAAAGCTGCAAGAAGCGGTGGACGAAAAAACACTCCCTCTTCTCAAGCGTCAAGCATGGTAACCGCACCCCTCAACGCACCGCCCAACAGCGCGGTGCGTCTTCTTTTTCAAAATAAATGGGGGTTCTTGAACGGCGAAAGCGCGAGCATAACGGCGTGCACATATTCACCACGCCGATCAATCGCGTCATCGGTCAAAAAACCAATAATCCCACCCTGCGTCTTGCAGCTATCTGATTTAAAAATAACATCATTCGCATCCCCCATCTCCAACCCCGAATCAATCCCATCACGCACAGCAACTGGAATCGCATACATCACCGTCTTCGCCCTTCCCCAAACACCACCCTTCGACAACACCGCCATCCAAGCAAACGTAAACATTTCCCCATAAAAACAATCAACCCCACCTTCCAGTCCAACAAAAAAATCTCCATCAGCAACCAATTCCTTCGCCCCTTTCGCGCGATTCATCGCCCCACGCAACGTCTCTTCGTCACTCTTCGGCTGATCCGCAACACCCGAATTAACCGAGACACCTTCAAACACAAACTTCTCATCCGGAAACATCAACCCAAACGCCTCCTCCACCGCCCCAATCTTCACAGGATTTTTCGATGCCACAACAACTTTTTTCATACTAATATTCATCCAAAACCACCCGCCCCTCAAATCCTCCTCGCTCCTCCTTTTTCGAAACTCGCACCCGCTCCACCTCCTCGCGCTCAATGTTCTTAAACTTCAAAATAGCCTCAATCACCTCAAACACATCCGCCATCTCCTCCACACTCTCCGCCTCCAAAAACTCCCCCACCTCTTCCATCAATTTTTCCTTTAACCGCCCCCAATACTCAACATCCTCCGCAACATGATGCACGCACGCCTCACCCTTACTTTCAATAATCCGCGGAATGAAATCACGAACCAATTTTGTCATACCCACAAAGTATACCAACCCAAACAAAAAACGCCGAGTAATCAGCGTTTTTTGGTGGGCCGGGCGGGATTCGAACCCGCAAGGTCTTTCGACCAGGAAATTTTAAGTCTCCCGTGTATACCCTTCCACCACCGGCCCTTATTTTCTATTCGCACCCCTATGCGTCGCCTTTAAGCTATGGCAATTGGGGCAAAGAACGCGCAAATTTTCCAAACGATGATCTCGCGAATCTCCATTAATGTGATCAAGCTCTAACGGCAGCCTACCATCGGCAGAAATCCGAGCCCACCCGCATTCTTCACAATTTTGCGGCTTAAGTCTAGCGCGAAACAATCTTTTTTTCAATTTATACGTTTGGTACGAACTATTCTGGACCAAAATACTCTCCAATGGAATACGTGGAGAAAATTGTTTACTAACACCCTTAGACCAAGATCGACCAACAAAATGGGAAATATCAATATTATATAACTGCAAATATTTCTTAATTTGAGAATAATTACCCCCTGCCTCCTTCAATCCAAGACACGTCAAAACCTGACGAATGCTTCTCGATTCCTTCACGGCCTTATCCAAATCAATTTTCGACCATTTTCTAAGTCTCATACTAGCAGAATAGCAAATGGCAGAGGTACAAACAAGACACAACACCAACCTCTGCCTAATAATAAAATCAAAGATTCAGTATAATGAAGACATGATCGAATCAAACCAGGAAGAAACCGAACGTGTCGTTGAACCGAAAGCGGGGGAAGAAGAGCAACGATTCGAAGTCGGACTTCGACCGCAGTCGCTACAAGATTTTATAGGTCAGGAGGGCTTGAAAGAAGGCCTTTCTATTTTTATTGAAGCTGCGAAAAAGCGCGAAGAGCCGCTGGAACACGTCCTTCTCTACGGAAACCCAGGTCTAGGAAAAACTACCCTGGCTCACATTATCGCAAACGAAATGGGATCAAACATCAAAATCACCAGCGGCCCCGCATTGGAACGCGTAGGTGATTTGGCAGCCATTCTCTCCAACCTTCAAAAAGGCGACGTACTCTTCATCGACGAAATCCACCGTCTCAACAAATCCATCGAAGAAATTCTCTACCCAGCCATGGAAGATTACGCGCTCGATTTAGTGGTCGGCAAAGGACCATCCGCTCGAACACTGCGATTAGGACTAGAAAAGTTCACCGTTATCGGAGCAACCACCAAACTCTCCCTTCTCTCTTCCCCACTCCGCGACCGATTCGGCTCCACCTACAACCTTCATTTCTATACAGAAGATGAAATGAGCAAAATAATCGGCCGAAGCGCACAGCTTCTAAACGTAAACGCAGACCAACCAACTTGCGACTTAATTGCCACACGCTGCCGAAAAACCCCGCGTATCGCCAACCGCCTTCTAAAACGCGTCCGCGATTTCGCTGAAGTACGACACGACGGAACGCTTACCGCCACAATCGCAAACGAAGCACTCAACATGCTGGGCGTTGATGAACTCGGACTAGATGGTACCGATCGCATGATTCTTCAAACCCTAATCGAAAAATTCCAAGGCGGCCCAGTCGGCCTCCAAACCCTCGCCGCCGCAACTCACAGCGAAGAAGAAACCCTCGAACTCGTCCACGAACCCTTCATGCTCCAACTAGGCCTACTAGAACGAACCCCTCGAGGCCGCATGGCAACAAAGGCAGCGTACGAACATTTAAAGAAAAAACTTTAGCAAAAACATCCCAGAAATATGGGGTGTTTTTGCCTATAAACCAACAAAATGCAATCACTCATCAAGGCAAGTTGAGAGTGGTCACGCACGAATCCTCCTCATCTTAAATCATCGTCATCTCGATCCTGATCCGGAATCCATCGCCTCTCAGACGCACTTCCTGCCCTTACCAAGGGGAGGTTCCGCACTGATCAAATGCGATCACCTCACCTTGTCGGCAAGCAAAACGTGGCAATCTATTCGATTGCGCAAGAGACGAGAGATTGCCACGTCGACTGCATCTCCTCGCAATGACAAAGTGAATTTCCACCCCTACTCCCTACCGCCGAAACACTACTCTCTCCTCTCCCTCCCCAACATGCTATAATCACCTCATGACCTTCCCACTCACCTACCTTCTCATTCTCTACGCACTTGCGGCATTTCTAGGATTTTTATTTACGTTCTTCAATGTCTTTCACATTGCAAAGTTTGGATTACAATCAACCAAAACAAGCATCATCATCATGATCTACACCTTTGCATTTATTGGAATTCTAACGGTCAGCGGTCTAGCTATTCTCACGTTCAACTGGAACGCCGTCATCGCTCTGCCAAACATTTTTTCGTTCGGAACACTTACGATAGGCCAATAATATGTTGAACCTGAAAAATCTTCCAAATCAACAACGCGACGAAAAAACAGTTCTCTTTCTTCGCCGTCATTGGATCGAACTTCTCCAAATCGCCCTCTACTTCATTGTACTAACCGGAGTACCAATTGGATTCTTGTTCCTACTAAACGAAATAAGCACCCAATCGCCCGCAGGATACTGGCCGCAGATTTTAACACTCCTCCTTTCCTGCTACGCCTTCTGCGTTATCATTATCACCATGACCCAGTTCACGGATTTTTACCTCGACACATGGATTGTAACGAATGAGCGAATTATCAACATCGAACAAAAAGGACTCTTCTCGCGCATCGTGTCGGAACTACACCTGAACCAAGTCCAGGACGTTACAAGCGAAACCCACGGATTCCTTCCAACGATGTTGAGCTACGGAAACGTCTACATTCAAACCGCCGGAACACGCGAACGATTCAACTTCAAAACAGTCGACAACCCAGACGAAGTAAAAAAAATCATTACTCGATTAGTGGAAGAAGATAAACGACGACACGGCGACGCTTCTCAACCAACCACCGCGCCACTGACTCCCGCAACATAAAAAGAGCCATCAAGGCTCTTTTTTCATTCATCATATTGGAACTACTGTCTGTCCCAGTCATACACCTGCCAGGCCCAGCGAGCCAAACTCGCCGCGTCATCAAAGCTCTCGCGCCGCGAATCCCCTCCAAACAACACAATCAACACAGACTCATCATACGTCCCATCCATCGGGTGCATGCGCACAACCAAATTCCATCCTGATTCGTTCAAATATCCAGTCTTCCCTGCGGTCACATACACATCATCATATGCACGATCGTACAGCAACCAATTCGTACTACTAATCGCGCGATCATATTCTGGATTACTGATACTCTGAATCTTCAAAGCTGATGTCCCCGAAAATCGTCGAACCGTTTCATCTTCAAAAATCTCACGCGCCATAAATGCCACTTCGCGCGCCGTTGAAACGTTTCCAAGCTCAATTCCAGTCGGATCAACAAACCGCGTGCGCCCCAAATTCATCCGCTCCGCCTCGCTATTCATTCGCTCAATAAATGTCCCTTTCGAAAGTCCGCTCAATCGAGCCACCGCATTCGCCGCATTATTCGCCGAAGCAATCAACGTCGCTCGCAACAAATCCATTGTATAAAACGTACTTCCCGAATTCGCATACAACTTTGCGCCCCCAACATCATCCGCATCCAACACATTCCCCACTCCGTACAAATCCAACCCTTGATCAATCGCCACTTTTGACGTCATCAACTTTGTAATCGAAGCGATCGGCCACAACTGCTCAGCTCCCTGCGCAGCTAAAATGTCACCAGTAGCATTATCGATCACAATATAATAATCCGATGTAACCGTAGGCACGGGTCGAGTAGAAACAAACCGAAGCGAGGGAACGGCCGGCGCAAACGCAGCTAATTCGGGATACTCTCGCCATCCGTACTGCCGAGCCCAATCCTCAACATCGATCAAAAACCCAGCCGCCGTTCCGGGAATCGCCCGCAACGTTTCAATCTCAAACGCCGCCTGCAAATCACCTCGCGATTCATACACCTTGCGCAAAACAGACGCGTCCTGAGCATGCACAAAACCAGGCGCAAACAATGCGGTAAAAAAACAAAGCGCTAATGCAGTTGAGGTAATACGCATACTTATCGCCACTTTTTCACTAAATCAACTCCTTGATAAAAATACATCAAAATCTCATCAAACTTCTTCCCATCCTTCGCCATACAAAGCGCCCCCGAAGCCGGCATTCCTACTCCATGCCCCCACTGCGTCTTCCCCTTGTCACACGCAACCTCTACAGACTTAATATACGGAATGTTGCCACTCCAAACCTGATTCCAATCCTTTGTTTTTCCATTCGATCGCGCAAAGTACGAAGCAAGCGCAACATCACCCTGGTACATAATCGCCATACCACGCGTCTCTTCTACAGCTTTCACAATAGTTGGAGATCGTCTTTCTTGCTCATAACCGTTATACACCTGATCTTCCGACCAACTTACCAAATGAACATGATCCTTCACGCGCTTGGTATTCCGGGTCCAGTGATAGAAAGCAAAACTTCGAGCAGCGGTGATCATTGACTTTTGATATTCATGATCATCATTATTTGAAGTCTCGCCAAGCCCACGAAGGTAATACTCAATTTGCAATTCGTTGATCAACCAAAGACGATCTTTCGATTCCGAATACCGCAATTCGAGTACATTTCGAAATTCATTAAACGCGTGAATGTGCCCGCGTGTTGCTCTGCGATCAAAATTGGTCACCTTCATAACCGCATGATCAACTTCCGGAACAAACCGCAAACCAGAAGTCGTCTGCTTCATCTCGCCATCAACCTCATAAAAATACACACCGTTTCGGTAATGCGCCGTCACCTTCTTTCCTTTTTTCACCTCTGCAAGCACAGCACCACTCAAATCAGTCACTGTAAACGCAGACTCCTCCGAAGTAATCACTACCTCATCATCCGTTTCTTCATCCACAATCAACACACCAACACGTAAAACAGGTTGTTCAACAATCTGAGATTCATCAATTGCCTCCGCGACTTCTTCATCATCTCGAATCGGAGCCTGCGCAGCTTCGCCACTTCCACCTGTCACATCCACCGGAATACGAATCTCTCCACCTTCCACCAACTCACCATTCGCCTTCAAAGCGAAAACGGCAGCATGACTTCCATTTGTCGCCGGCGCCGTGAAGGCAAATTGCACAACACCCACTTCACCCGGCTTCACCGCACCCTCTCCAAGTCCAACGCGCGACCCAGACCACGAAAGATGCCTAAACGAAGTCACTGCATTCGCCACACGTAAATCATCTTCGTACAAACCAAACTCGTTCCAAGTAGTTTTTCCGGTATTTGTAAACGCAACCGTAAACAACACCGGCTTTCCAGCAACCACCTTCACCTGATTCGCGCTTCGCATCGCCACTTCTGCCGACAAAGCACTCGAAGCGTCAGCATCATCAGTAGGAACCTCTGCAGTGGCGTCTTCCGAAACCGTAATAGCTAATTTCAATTCCGCGCCACCAATCCACGCCTTATTCTCGGAAGCCAACCAAAAAACCTCCTGATACTCCCCAACCTTGTCCGGCGCATGCAATTCAAACGACATAGTCGCAATAGCGCCCGGCACAACACTCGCCTGCTCAATTCGCTTCAACTGATCACCCCAAATCCACGTCCCTGGGTCGAACACACTTCGACGATACTTTGGCCCGTGCGTATACAGCGAAACAAATCCCGGGCCATCATTCTTCCAAGTCTCGGTACCTGTATTTTTAAATGAAACATCTACCGTCACCTTTTCACCAGGAGCCATCGTAATCACACCATCATCCGTCACGCTTACAATTTCCGCTGCATACGCAGCTGCAAACGTAGGCTGAACAAAAGCAAATAAACTAACAAAAAACGCAAAGAACACCGCCACGCCAACAAGTCGAGTCGAAATAATAGATGAAGTAAACATGAAACAAAAACAAGAGAGATGTTATGGCTAAAGTATACCGAATTTCACCCTCAAAAAATAGACGACTTTTCCACCGAAGATGAATTTTTCGCAACAGTTAACCAAATTCCTAAAACGATTGTTCAGGAACACAATTAGGCATCAAATATTCCCTCTCTACATGACGGTTCGGGGCCGTCACCAACAACACAATAATCACCACTCCCACAAGCACCAACACCGACAACAAAACAACGATCAATTTTTGAAACAAGGTCATAGGAAACAAGTATAGCAAACCCGTCATCGTTTATCCGCGACGGAAAAACACCTACCAAAAAAGCCCAAAAACCACTACACTAAACACACTATGAGTGAACACAAAAAGCTTGCAATCAGTTCGGTGGTACAAATCGGAGGAAAAGTATTAGCCGTTGTATTCGGAGTCTACACGGTTGCCATTTTTACACGACATCTTGGAGAAGCAGGCTACGGACAACTTTCAACCGTACTCAGCTACCTATCTGTGTTCGCGATCATTGTGGATTTTGGACTTACGCTCACCACAACACAGATGATTTCCGAAAAAGAAGCCGACGAAAAATCACTCATCGGAAACCTAGTCACGCTTCGAGTCGTCTCAGCAAGCATCTTCCTCGCCCTCGCTCCACTTATCGCAATCGCTGCCCCCTTCCTTCCCTACGACAACACCATGATCGTCGCGATCGCAATCGGTGCCATTTCGTACCTATTCGGCAGCACGTCTCAACTATTCGTTGGGGTATTCCAAAAGCGCCTCCTCATGGGACGCGTCGCGTTCGCCGAAATGATCAACCGCCTCGCCGTATTCTTGGGCGCAATTCTCGCCCCAATTCTAGGGTTCGGCATCGTGGAAATTATCTGGCTAATGACTATTGGAAACGCCTTTCAACTCATTTTAAACATCATCTTCGCTCGCCAACTGCTCAAATTCAGTCTGGAATGGAACATCTCAACCTGGATAGAGGTAATTAAACGCAGCTGGCCAATCGGCGCATCCATCTTTTTCAACCTCATCTACCTGCGCGGAGACATGATCTTCCTCTCTATTTACCGTTCATTCGAAGAAATCGGTCAATACGCTGCGGCGTACAAAATAATGGACGTGGTAACCGTGGTACCGGTCATGTTCATGGGACTCATTTTGCCAAAACTGGTACATGACTGGAAAGAAGGGAACAAAGACGCCTTCAACAACCGACTTCAAACCACGTTCAACCTGTTTTCGTTAATCGCGCTTCCATTCGCCTTCGGAGCTATCGTGACCGGGGTGCCTTTAATGGTACTTATCTCTGGTGACAACTTCGCGGAAGCCGGACGTGTCCTTGCAATTCTGGGCCCTGCCGCCGCCATCGTCTTCTACGGCGCCCTTTCCGGCCACGCCATTGTTGGCCTTCAAAAACAAAAAGTGATGACGTGGGGATACCTACTCGTCGCCATCATCACCGTCGCCGGCTACATGTACTTCATTCCAACCTACGGAATCTGGGCCGCCGCTTGGTGGACGCTAATCGCAGAAATTCTGATCTTCCTTCTTACAGCCGCCGTTGTGATAAAAATCACAAACTTCAAACCAAACTTCACCTCAACCGCCAAAGCACTCGCCGCCAGCATCATCATGACCATCGCTCTCTACACCCTGCCAAACATGCACGTGATCTTCACCATCACTATCGGAACCATCATCTACACCATCTGTCTCCTCCTCTTCCAAGAACCAACCCTGAAGAAAGCTTCAATGCTATTTTTACCAGAAAATCCACCCATAAAATAACGACATCGATCCCTTTTTGAATAAGGGAGCAGCTTAGCAACCTCATCACCCTCTATGCTTCATTCCCTCTTTCCAGCCCTCATCACGACTCTCACCCTCGCCGTCGCTTTCCTCTCCTACAAAAACGCCAAAATGGCACTGACACTTTTGTTTGGATTGCTTCCTTTGTACCTTGTTCAATTCTCAATCGGCTTTTTTCCGACAAATTTATTTGAACTTATCGCAACTGCGTTCATCGTGACACAACTGCCAAAAATTTCGTGGCAACGTGACAGGTACATACTTGCTCTTCCGCTCACACGACCACTCATCCTTCTTCTTGCCGCCGCTTGTTTCGGTGTCGTCATCGCAAATGACTCTATAAGCGCGCTTGGGATTTGGAAATCCTACTTCATTCTTCCAGCCGCACTTTATTACTTCAGCCTTAAAACATTCACACACGAACAAGACTGGAAACACGCATTCGCGGCACTCGCCACAAGCGCAATCGCCCTTTCAGTATTCGCCATCGCACAAGCAACAACAGGAATCGGGGTTGTGCCGCCGTGGGACACAGACGGGCGCATGACCAGTTTCTTCCTCTATCCAAATGCCCTTGGACTGTTCCTGGCTCCAATCACAGCAGCGGCAATCGTACTCGCGACACAAAAGTCGTATCGAACGCTCTGGATCATCACGGCCCTACTCGGAACAACCGGAATTCTGCTCGCGCAAACCGAAGCGGCCCTCGCCGCAATCCCAGCAGGACTACTTGCCGCTTTTCTTATCTCGAAAGGCCAGACAAATATGAAAATCCGTGTCACGGCCGAAATCATTATCCTAGGCATTCTGGCATTCGCCATTTCACCATTCCTGCGAAGCAAAATCCTGCTCCAAGATACCTCCGGCCAAACACGACTGGCGCAATGGGGCGAAACACTCGCACTGCTAAAAACACGCCCTCTCACAGGCGCTGGACTAAACGAATATCCAAACGCACTCAAACCATTCCACGACCCAACCTTTTACGAAATTTTCCAATACCCACACAACATCATCCTCAACACCTGGACTGAACTGGGTGCACTCGGATTAATCGCTCTCGCATGGATCGCGTTGCGCACAATGACAGCGACTAAAACACAAAACAGCAATCCACTCATCCTAGCCGCGTTCGCAGCGCTCGTCACCATGGCAATTCACGGACTGGTCGACGTTCCGTATTTCAAAAACGATCTAGCCGTCATGACCTGGTTTTTCTTCGCCCTTCTATCCGCACAGCACCTATTCTCTTCAAAGAAAGAACCAAAAACACCTCCACAAAAACCAACAACGAAAACAATCACAACATAACTTATGAAAATTCTTGCCATCATCACAGCACTTGGCGTCACCGCCATCATCGCCTTCTTTGCACTCAACCAACACATTTACAATCAAAAGCAGCAGCCTAACATTGCAGAAGCTTACCAAGCAGAACTCTCTGGCACCTACGTTTGTCTTCCGCACAAATACACAGACGGCACGCAAACAGACGAATGTGCCGCAGGCATACAAACACAAAACGACGAATACTACGCCCTCGATCTCGCTCTGCTGTCGCAAGGCGCGCCCGAACTCTCGATCGGTGACAACATCTCAGCAAACGGAACCATCACCCCCATCGAACTCCTCAGCACCAACCACTGGCAACAATACAACATAGAAGGAATTTTCTCCGTAACTGACTCCCTCCAAATAAACTAAAAAGAGCCACCCGGCTCTTTTTAGTTTTAAACCCCTCCATTCCTACCCCCTACTCCCTCCCTCAAACGCCTCCTCCAACATGCCGACATCCAACTTCTTCATTTTCAACATCACTTCAGTCATACGATCCACCTGCTCCTGCGTCCCACGAATCATCATGTCGTTCATTGAACGTGGAACAATTTGCCACGAAACACCAAACTGATCCTTCACCCACCCACACTGCTCCGCTTCGGGAACAGCCGAAAGTTTCTGCCAGTAATAATCAACCTCTGCCTGATCATCGCACATCACCATCAGCGAAACCGCTTCGTTAAAAATAAACTTGTGATTCTGCGCGCTATCCATCGCCGCAAACCAGGTGTCATACAACGAAAAATCCGCAAACATCACCCCCTCTTCTTTTTCGGGTGGATGTTCAGCACCATAACGCGCAATCTGACCCTTCTTCGACTGCTTAAACACCGACGTATAAAAATCGACCGCCTCCTCGGCACGGCCATACACATCACCCACAAACAACAGCGAAGGGATAATATTCGGCCTCTCTTCACCATCCGGATCAGTCAAAATCAATTGCCACGAAAACCCATATTTATCCTGAATCCAACCGTAACGCTTGCTAAATGGATATGCATCAAGCGGCATCAATACCTTTGCGCCATCCGACAACTTCTCCCAAAGGGTATTCAAATGCTCTTCAGCCTTCTCGTCGCGCGAAGGATCAAAATTAACCATGAAGGAAATCGATGGATTTGGAACAAAATATGGACCAGCGCTAATCGCCATAAACGGCTGACCAGCAAGTTGAAACGAAAGAACATCGCAATCGCCCGAAGGAGTCTTGGTTAACAACGCACTTCCAAGAACTTTTGAATCCGGAAACGCCGACACATAAAAATCAACCGCCTCTTTTGCCTGATGATCGAACCACAAATGAGGAACAATTTTATTCATACACGAAGAATTTAATATCAAACTCTTCCACTGTACCACATCCTCATCGCGCTAAAACAACTTCGCAGCAGCAAGAAAGAAAAGAATCGCGCCAATAACAGTATTTACAAACGGAAACACACGGTACACGGCAAAAATTCCACCTGAACCTTTTACAAACGAAGCAATCATCAATGCCACATAGACACCCGCAAACACCACAGCAAAAATCGGATGATGTAACGCAAACAATCCACCAGCCGCAACATACAACAACCCGCACAGCACCAACGTACGCGTAAACCCAAGTGCCGTTGCAATCGTACGCAGCTTTACCGCACGATCAGCCTCAATATCAGGAACAGCCGAATACGCATGCATCGCCATCGCCCACAAACACGCCGCAAAAACCAATTCAAATGGCGGAGCGACTTCCGAAACAAGAAACCATCCCACAAGCGCAGGACAAATATACAAAATGTTATACGCTGAATCCAAAAACGGCCGAGCCTTTGCACGAATAGGCGTCGCCGAATAAAAATACCCAAAAAAGAAAAACGCCGTTAATGCCGCGACCGCAGAAGTGGGCAACAGAAAAAATAACGGCACAAAAGGCAACACACTCCACGCAATCGCACGCTTCAACCGCACATGATCCGAACGATCCACCCGCACTTCATATGTCTGCTTCTTCGCATTCACCGCATCCGTCTCATAATCAAACAAATCATTTACGCCGTAAATGAACAAATTTGCCGGAAACGTAAAAAAGAGCGCTGCATACAGCAACAACGGATCAAGCAACATCTGAGCCGACTCAACCGAAGCTATCACCCCAATCGCAAACGGACCAAGTAAATACACCCAAAACCGAGGGCGACTAATCAAAAGTAAGGATTTCATACATCGAGTATACTATACCCGTATGAAACACCGCATAATCACCGCAACAATCATCCTCTCGGCCATCAGCGCCTTTTTCACGTACAAATTCATTCAGGAATCACCCACATTTCTCACCCCAATCTTCATCGCCGCCATCGCCCTACCAACCATTATCGGCCTTTGGAAGTCCTTAAAATGGCGAGGACTAGCGCTCTTCCTCGCGCTCGGTGCATTCGCCTGCGCAATCGAAACCATCGGCATCATCACCGGATTCCCTTACGGAGAATTCACCTACTCAAACGCACTCGGCGCAAAATTATTTGGCACAACACCCTTCCCCGTCTTCTTCGCCTGGTCGCCTCTCGTATTCGGATCGCTCGCCCTCGCGCAAATCACAACCAAAAAAATCACCTCACAATTTCTTCTCGCCCTAGCACTCCTCATCACCACCGATCTCATCCTAGACCCCGGCAGCGTCGCCCTCGGTTTCTGGACATGGAAAAACCCAGGCGCGTACTATGGCGTTCCGCTCATCAACTACCTCGGATGGATCATCTCGGGATCGATCGGCATCGCGATCGCACAAGCGATGCAAAAACATCATGAACACAAAAGAGCGTCAGCAAGCACATGGATTATTCTGCCGCTGCTGTTCAGCATCTATTTCTGGACCGCAATAAATATTCTTGTCACAAACAGCATTCCAGCCATACTAGGCATCGTTTTCTCAGTAATCACGACCGTACTATTCTACAAAAAAATATGATCGACCCACGCCGAATCCGCTCGCACAACACACATGAATACAAAAATGGTCCAGTCATCTACTGGATGGACCGCGACATGCGCGCCTCGGACAACTGGGCGCTTCTTCACGCAGCCGAGCTCGCAAAAAAACACAACGCCCCTCTCGCCGTCGTCTACAATTTAGTCACGGATTTTTTAGGCGGCGGCGCAAGACAACTCGACTTCAAACTCCGCGCACTCGAATTGCTGGAAGAAATGTTTCAAAAGAAACACATCTCGTTCACCGTTCTTGTAACAGACGATTCAACAAAAGACCTTCAGGATTTTTTCAAGAAAACAAAAGCTGGCTGCATCGTAACAGACTTCTCTCCACTAAAAATCCAACGCAAATGGAAAGCTGAGCTCGCAAAAACGCTCACCGTTCCCTTCCGCGAAGTCGACACACACAACATCGTGCCTGCTTGGGAAGCATCGAACAAAAAAGAATTCGGAGCCTACACCATCCGACCAAAAATCCACCGCCAACTTAGCGATTTTCTTGTTGAATTTCCAAAACTCACAAAAACCGAATCGATTTCCCCGCCAACAAAAAACAATTGGACCGAATGGAAAAAATTAATTGGCACTCACCCAACGCCCCTCACCCTTCCCGCCGGCGAAACAGCCGCAAAAAAAGCGCTTCAGCACTTTTTCAAAAACCGCCTACGAGGCTACGCCGAAAAACGAAACGACCCAACGCTCGACGGCCAATCAAACCTGTCACCCTATCTCCACTACGGCCACATCAGCACTCAACGCATCGCGCTCGAACTCAAAAAAGAACACTCGCCACTCGAAGACAAAGAAGCATTTTTCGAAGAACTTGTCGTCCGAAAAGAACTGGCCGATAATTTTTGCTACTACGAACCCAACTACGATTCCACAAAAGGATTCCCGACCTGGGCAAAGCAAACCCTTCTCGACCACGCAAACGACGAACGCGCATTCCTCTACACCAAAAAAGAATTCGAACAGGCAAAAACACACGATCAGCTCTGGAATGCGGCTCAAATGGAAATGGTGCTAACCGGAAAAATGCACGGCTACATGCGCATGTACTGGGCAAAGAAAATTCTCGAATGGACAAAATCACCAGACGAAGCGATGAAAATCGCCATCTACCTCAACGACACCTACGAACTAGACGGCCGCGATCCAAACGGGTACACCGGAATTTCGTGGTCCATCGGCGGCACCCACGACCGAGCCTGGGGCACCCGTCCAATCTTCGGCAAAATCCGCTACATGAACGACAAAGGCGCAAAGCGGAAATTTGATGTTGAAGCGTACGTAAATAAATGGATGGGAACGGGCGGATTAGGAATATAAACACGAAACCTCCCTTCCGTCCTTCGCTAAAGCTTCAGAGGACCCCCCCGTAGCCTTGGCGAAGGTGGGTAGTCCTCATTGTGGATCTAAGAAGGAGGGGAAACGCGTTTTGATTTTCGCCGAAAGACCCCTCCTCACCTCCCCTTGGTAAGGGGAGGAAACGCTTCGAGCTCATGCTCTCCCCTACGAAGAGAGACGAAGTCGAACGCCAGCGGAGCTCAACAAGCTGTGACAAAGAAAACGTGTAACTAAATCACTGTAACAAAATCAGCGAAGGTCGAGCATTTTTCTCGTGTCTGCGGAGAGGGCTTGACCCTCGGAGACAGACATTGCAAAGAAAAATGCGATCGGTCACTTTCCAAAATTTAAAAATAAATGTTCGTGCCGCCGAGCCAGGAAAGGCTCTTTCTTTTGCCTACTTCTCTTTGAGCCAGCAAAGAAAAGTAGGTCGGGGTTCGGGGGTGAAACTCCCGATCGTTGTGACAAAGTCGAAGCGACGCAGTCGCCTCAGACTCGCGCGCGATCGATCAGCGCGTAACCACCCCTCACCCCTCCTTGCGGATCTGAGAAGAAAGGGAAGCGCGTTATGATTTTCGCTCGAAACAAAAAAGCGATGGATCCCAGCCTGCCCGGCCTTTAGTGCCGGGGATCAGGTCCGGGATGACAAATATTTAGAACAATCAAAAAAACGACGCACGCGCTCCCGAAAGAACACGGCGTCGTCAGAAACAGGATCCAAAAATCCACCCTCACCCTAAACCTCATTCAACGGCCCCGCCGTCCCATCCCCCACCATCCTTTTATAAACCAACTCCGCACTAATCAAACACGTCGGCATCCCGATTCCCGGATTTGTACTGGCTCCCACATAGTACAAATTCGGAATTTTTTTACTCACCGTATCTGGTCGAAAAATAGCCGTCTGAAAAAACGTATGCGCTAACCCGAGAGCCGTCCCTTTAAACGAATTGTATCGCTCTTCAAAATCCCGTCCCGAAAAAATCCGTTTATAACAAATCCGCTCCCGCAAATTTGCAATCCCCATATCGCGCTCCATTCCCTCCAACACCTTTTCTGCATACGCTTCAAGCAACGCATCATCTTCTTCCATCCCCGGCGCAATCGGCACCAGCACAAATAAATTCTCCTTCCCTGCAGGCGCCACAGAATCATCCGTTACACTTGGCGCGCACACGTAATACGAAGGATCATCCGGCCATGTTGGTTGATCAAAAATCTGACCAAAATTTTTCTTCCAATCTTTCGAAAACACTAAATTATGATGAACCACTTCGGGAATCTTCCCTTCTACTCCCAAGTACAAAATAAACGCTGAAGGCGAAAGCACACGCTTTTCCCAATACGCATCCGTAAACGAACGATGCGACGCGTCGAGCAGCTTCGTTTCAGTAAAATGAATATCGGCATTCGACACAACTTCATCCGCAAAATGTTCTTCTCCATTTTCGAGTCGAACACCAACAGCCCGACCATCCTTCACCAAAATCGTCTCCACCGCCGCCGAAGTCCGAATCTGAACCCCATGCTTTTGCGCAATCTTCACAAGTGCCTCGATAATCGTATAAATCCCACCCATCGGGTAATACACACCCATATTGAAATCGATGTGACTCATAATGTTATACAAAGCCGGCGTGTTATAAGGCGAGCTTCCCAAAAACACGAGAGGGTACTGCACAATCTTCTGCACTTCGTCGGTTGAAAAAAACTTCGACACATACCGCTGCATACTAGAAAAAACCGACAACTTCGGACCCTGTGTCATCACCTCCCAAGTAAGAAAATCAAAAATGTTGCGATAATTTTTATACATAAACCGCTGCGTCGCAATCGCATATTGCTTTTCGGCCCGCGCCAAATAATCACGCATGCGATCGGCACTTCCAGGCTCCAACTTCTCGAGCGTCGCTGCATCACGGCTCATGTCTGAAAAAATCTCTACCTCTTTGCCGGTATCTTTAAAAAAGATTTTATAAGAAGGCTCCAATCGATGCAGCTGCAAATGATCTTCCACGCGCTCACCCATCAACCGAAAAAACTGCTCAAAAATATCGGGCATCAAATACCACGAAGGTCCCATATCAAATCGAAATCCTTCCGCCTCAAACACACTTGCTCGACCGCCAGGCGCTTCGTTCTTCTCAAACATCTGGACTTTGGCTCCAGCTTTACCAAGCAAACAAGCAGCCCCTAGTCCACCAAACCCCGAACCAATTACGATTACGTTCTTTCCTTCAAGCTTTGCCATAAAAGCGGTGCAATAAATAAACATTTTTCAAAAAAACTAGTACGTGCGCGACCAAGAAACGGGTTACAATCCTGCGCCTCTAACTTCTCCAAAATCGCTTCGTACAACCTAGACGCCACGCGCACAGAAAACCGACCACCTCGATTGAGCATCGGAATCCCCAGGTCCGCCTCGCGATACAGTGCCCGAGCACGAGCGATTTCAAACTGCATCAACTGCTTAAACGCGTCATCAAAACGTCGTTCAACAATCTGCTCACGCGTCACTCCGAAACGCTTCAAATCTTCTTCCGGCAAATAAACGCGCCCGCGTTCAATCATGTCCTCGTCCACATCTCGCAAAAAATTCGTCAGCTGCATCGCGTATCCAAGCGCTTCAGCATACCCAAGCGCACGCGCGTCCGAATACCCAATTACATACGTCATCATCAACCCAACAACAGCCGCGGAACCATACATATAGCCTTTCAAATCTTCGTACGTGGCATAAGAATCTACAAACACATCCTGCTCCATTGCATCCAAAAATGCTTCGCTATATTCAAACGGAATTCCATATCGCGAAAACACCTCCGCCGTCGCGCGCAAAACAGGGTGATCACTCTCGCCCGTCGCATATGCACTTCGCCACTTCTCTCGCCACGCACTCAACTCCGCTCGAACATCTTCCTGCGTACGTTCACCTGCAAAATCAACAACGTCGTCTGGCACCCGAAAAAACGCATATAACACAAACGTCGCCTCGCGCAATTCACGCGAAAAAAACTTCGTCGCAAAATAATAACTCTTCCCATGCTTACGATGAATCGCCTCGCAATACGCCACGTCAGTCGCAAGCAACATATTACGAAAGTCGTTTTACAATCTTGCCAAGCAAATCCGAAAACTGACCGCGCAACTCATCCTTCACAGCACCACTGTCCAAAACAGATTTCGCCGACTCGAAATGACCATCCATAATCTGCCGTACGTTCTGCACAACGTCATTCTTTTCAAAAAAATCCCGTAACTGCCCTCGCTCTTCTTCCCGAAAATCTCGTCCAAAAAATCCTTCAAAAAACTCCTTATCTTCCACACTTCCTTCCGACCGAATCTTCATCGACAAATACGTATGCTGACCATCTCGCACATCCGAAAACAATCGCTTTCCGGTCTTTTCCTCGTCCCCAATCACATCAAGTAAATCATCCTGAATCTGAAACCCAATCCCAAGCTCACGCCCGAACGCATCAGCAAAAGCAAAGTAATCACCATTCAGCCCCGCAAGCGCAAACCCAATCCGCAACGGTCGCACAAACGTATAACTCGCCGTTTTAAAATACATCTTCGCTAAAATATCTGCTTGCTCGGCCTGCGCGCTAGTCATCAAATCAACATCCAACATCTGACCAACGACCACTTCATCCATCATCATCCGCACCTCACGCCAAGCAGCTGCATTCGCACCAATCGAAGAATACAACGCATCCAAGGCCCATCCGAACACTAAATCACCTACTAACACGGCCTGACTATTAGAAAGATGTCCCACGTCACCTCGCGCCTCGCGCGCAAGCATCGTCCGCAAAAAATACGCATGCACTGTCTCCTCCCCACGCCGCAACGCCGCACGATCAATCACGTCGTCATGAATCAAGCAAAACGCATGAAACAATTCAATCCCAACCAACGCCGAAACAATCTCTTCCCGCGACTTCCCGCCCGCCGTATACGCAAGTGCAATAATATAAGGACGAATCCGCTTCCCCGTCGCACTAATCCGCTGCACCCGCCTTAAAGCATCGAGCAATTCTTGATTGTCGGTCATTCCCGCCACCTCCAAAATTCGATCCGAAATCACCTCCGAAAACCGTGGATCAAACCACTCCCGAAATTCCTGTAGAGACATAGTGCACCAAATATAACAAAAAGAGGCAGATTTGGGAAAATGAAACAAATAAAAAACACCCCTTACTGCTCCTAATATTCAAACCAGAAACAAAAAGGGGTGGCGGAGAGAGAGGGATTCGAACCCTCGATACCCGTAAAGGCATACACGATTTCGAGTCGTGCGCTTTCGACCACTCAGCCATCTCTCCAAAAACACCACCAAATTATCACGACCACAAAAGTTGAGCAACGTACAACAAACCGAGTACAATAAAGCTATATGCGCACAACAAAGCCAGCCGGCTCAATTCCCGACTATATAAAATCGGCTCCAAAAGAAGTCCAACCCATCCTGAAAAAAATCTACAAAATCATCCAATCAGCCGCGCCAGAAGCAGTCGAAAGTATCACCTACGGAATGCCTGCCTTCAAACTGAACAAAAAACCCCTCGCCTACTTCGCCGCCTTCAAACACCACATCGGCCTCTACCCACCCGCTCCAAAATCCCTAACGAAGGAGGTAAAAAAATACGCCGGCCCAAAAAACAACCTAAAATTCCCACTAGACGAACCAATTCCTTACGTGCTGATTAAGAAAATCATTCAGACACGGACGAAGGAGATGAAAGAATAACTCCGGACTCAAAACGCTAACCTTGATAGACCTGATCGGATTCAAATCGATATATCGCGGGTGACAATTCTGCGTGAATTGACGCTATTCTACAGGCCCATACTTGCCTCAAAAGAAATAAAATACTCCCTCACAATAAAGTGATGGGAGTATTTTTTTGTCACCCACGAATAACCTCGAAAGATTCACACCGGATGATTTCAACGTAACAAATCGCTGCATCATCAATAAAATATCAACTACAACCCTACACCATCTCATCCTTCTTAATCTTCTCCACCAAGGGCCCATCTTCCAGTCGGACTTTAAACTGATCAAAAATCGTCACGTCAAAAGTTGTATGGTGTGGGCGGACAACTTTTTCGAAAATGATTCCTTTTTCCTCAAGATCGTAAACAAAATCTTCCAACTGTCCGGACTTGGGATACAATTCAATATGATCAAACCCGCTCACCTGACTTCCGTCCGGCTTCTGATCCGACAATTCCAAAAACGAAATGTCACCCAACGACGTCGCGATCGGAGTCAAAAACTTTACAATCGCAATCCGTCGCTTCGAAATAATCGATTGGTACACAAACACACTCTCCCCTTCAAACATCGCCCTCATCCGCTCAAACTCCTCCGCACTCTCGCACTTAAAACAAATGTGATCCGCCACCGCATCCGGCGCAACCCGCAAAACCCACTCATCAAACCGCGAAACAATCACGCGTGCTTGAGTAAAAAAATCTTGAATATTCATACATAGACAGTATAACATCAGGAAAGGAACGCATTGCCTCAATCACAAAAAAAGACTAAAATACTTCAATCAATCTTCAGAAACCTACTATGAACATTCTTGTCACCGGCGGAGCTGGATTTATTGGGTCAAACCTTGTTCGTCGACTACTCGCCTCGGGCCACCAAGTAACAGCCTACGACGCCCTTACAACGGGAGTAAAAAAGAACCTTGAAGGCGTAGATGTTGAATTAATCGAAGACAACATCATCAACTTCGACGCGCACGATGTCTCAAAATTCGACGCCATCATCCACCTTGGAATGCCAAGCACCATGATGATTTACCGAAACGATTCAGTAGGAGCAACTCAGGAGGCAACCGTTGGAATGCACAAAATTCTTGAAGCGTGCCGAAAACACAACATCAAACTGATTTTCGCAAGTTCATCAAGCGTCTATAACGGACTCGAACTGCCACACCACGAAGAACGCGAAGTGCTCATCAAAGACTTCTACACCGAAGCACGCATCACCATGGAACGCCTCGCGAAACTCTACACAGATTTATACGGCATCAACTCTATCGGCTTCCGATTCTTCGCTGTTTATGGCCCTCACGAAGAAGCGAAAAAAGGCTACGCAAACATGATTTCACAATTCATGTGGGGAATTATGAAGGGTGAGCCGCTTCAAGTATTCGGAGACGGTACACAAACACGCGACTTCACCTACGTAGATGACGTAACACGCATTCTGGAAGAAGCCCTTACAAAGAAATTTGATCGAACCGAAATTTTCAACATCGGAACATCACACAACTACACCTTTAACGACATTATTGCGGCTATTGGAAAAGAATTGGGAATCGAGCCAAAAATCGACTACATCGAAAATCCCATTCGAAACTACGTTCATTCACTTCTAGCCGACACAACAAAGTTGAATCAACATTTTGGCAAAGCCGAAATTCAACTCGAAGAAGGGGTGAAGCGATTAGCGGACTACTACCGAAGCGAATCAACTCCACCGGAAATGAAGGAGATGCTTAGCTACTACGTCTCGAACGTAAAAACAAAAGACCCAAATGAAAAATAGCTCACTCGAGCTATTTTTCTGTATGCACTACTTCACCTTGTTTCGCGCCCCCTTCAATCACCGCGTTCGCATTCACCACACAGTCTTCCAATCGCGCATCCGACACACGCGCACCGGCGAGCACAATACAATTTTTCAAATGTGAACGCTCCACCTTGGCCGTTGCGTGCACATGATTCACACCTTCAAACACATTCCCAAGCGAATCATCGAACAATTCCGCAGGCACATCCTGATCTGCAACACGCTTATGCGCATCCATATACGCATTCATGGTTCCAATATCATTCCAATAGCCATCAAATGTATACACCTTGGGCGTTAACCCATTTTTCAAAAAATGTTCAAACATCCCGCCAAGCCGATCGGGCGTTTTCGCCGCCAGCTCGTGCAATAACCCAAACGCGGTTTGCGGCACATAAAAACAACACGTCGCCACCAACGTCGAACGCGGCGCCTGTGGCTTTTCTTCAAAATCAATCAAACTCTCGCCTTCCGCAACCGCAACACCATATTTCTTCGCCTCTTCCAACGACTTCACGTCATACACGGCAAGCATCGGGTCGACACCGGCGCGCGAAATAAAATCATCAATCGAAAACGAAAACACATTATCACCTCCCAAAATCAATAAATCATCCTGCAAATCATTCTTCTCCAAAAACAACGAAACCGCTCCAAGCGAACCCTTCTTTGTTTCTTCAGAAAACGCATCTTCCACAAAAACCGTAATTTTATACTCAGGATGCAGCGCCTTCCATTCCTCAAACGCCGGCGCAAAAAACGCATTCGTGCTCACAAAAATTTCGTGCACCGCGTCCACGCTCGACAAAATACGCGAAATAACCGAACGACTCCCAAGTGGCAACAAGGGTTTCGCTTTTTGCAATGTAATTGGGTGCAATCGCTTAGCAAATCCGCCAGCTAACAACAAAATCTTCATACGCCTTTGTTTTATCACAAAAACAAATTATTCGAAACCAAAACGCTCACATTCACCATCACCATTTCCTGCGCTCTATGTTATAATTCCCCTATAAATATCGTGATCATCTATGAATATCAGAACCGCTATTATTCCTGTTGCCGGCATGGGAACTCGATTTCTTCCAGCAACAAAAGCTCAGCCAAAAGAAATGCTTGCCGTGGTAGACAAACCCGTCATTCAATACATTGTTGAAGAAGCTGTATCTGCCGGAATCGAAAACATCATTTTCGTGACAGCAATTGGAAAACGAGCCCTGGAAGATCACTTCGACCGCAACTTCGAGCTAGAATACCGACTCGAACAAAAGAAAAAAACAAACGAACTAGAACTGGTACAGCGCATCGGAAAATTGGCGAAATTTTCATTCGTTCGCCAAGACAAACCACTCGGTGACGGTCATGCAATCCTAACCGCCCTGCCATTTGTTGATCCAAACGAACCTGTCGCGGTACTATTCGGAGACGACATCATCGACGCAAAAAAACCGGTCATTGGACAGCTCATCGAAACCTACAAAAAATACGGAGACCCGGTAGCAGCAGTGCAAGAAGTCCCTAAAAAAGACGTATCTTCGTACGGAGTAATCGGCGGAAAAGCTATCAACGAAACCGTTTGGGAAGTAAACAAATTCGTCGAAAAACCAGCGATCAGCGAAGCCCCTTCAAATCTAGCAATTGTTGGTCGATACGTGATCACGCCCGAAATCATGCACCTGCTTAAAACACAAAAAGCTGGAAAAGATGGCGAAATTCGACTCGCCGACGCGTTCATCACTCACCTCAAAAACGGCCGACCAATCTACGGAAAGAAATTTGAAGGCGTGCGCTACGACTGCGGAAACAAACTACAGTTCATTCGAGCGCAAATCGAACTTGGATTAAAACATCCAGAAGTGAAAAAAGGACTAAAAGCGTATTTAAAAAAACTTGGCCTATGAAGCACTTCAAAAGAATAACCTCTACCTTGCTTGCCCTAAGCGTCTTTGTGTTCGTCGGGCAAGGGTGTATTGGTGGCGGAGGATCAACCGCAGGACAAACCATTCCACAGGTCACACTGGAATACTGGCGCGTGTTCGATGGTGAAGAAAGTTTCCGCACAACCATCAACGCGTACCGGGCTCTACATCCAAACGTACGTATCAACTACCGACGACTGCGATTCGATGAATACGAGCAAGAATTACTCCAAGCCTTCGCCGAAGGACGCGGTCCGGACATCCTTTCCATTCACAACACGTGGATGAAAGAATATCAACCACTGCTTCAGCCAATGCCAGCGTCCGTAACCATCGTGCAGCAAGAACAGCGTGGTAGCCTGCGAAAAGAAGTGGTGAACGTCGCCGTAGAAAAACCAACTATTTCACAAAAAAATCTACGCGAACAATACGTAGACACGGTTCCCCTCGACGTTATTCTGACCGATCCAGATGCTCAACAAGGCAGCGCCGACAAAATCTACGGTCTTCCTCTTTCGGTCGACACCCTAGCCCTGTTCTACAATCGAGATCTACTAAACAGCGCCGGCATCGCAACTCCTGCGACAGACTGGCAAACATTGATGGATCATGTAGAAACGCTCACAACGCTAAATACGTCAGGTGATGTCCTACAAGCAGGAATCCCTCTTGGAACAGCAGAGAACGTGGAAAGATCAGCCGATATCCTCTCACTGCTGATGATGCAAACCGGCACAAATATGACCGACGAACGAGGCCGAATCGCCTTCCACACAGCTCCAGCCGGATTCGCAAACGATCTTCCAGCCGTAAACGCGCTTCAGTTCTACACCGATTTCGCACGCCCAGTACAAAGCGTCTACACATGGAACGACGACATGCCAAATTCATTCGAAGCATTCACAAACGGAACAGCGGCCTACTTCCTTGGATACAGCTACCACACGCCACTCATCCAAACAGCAGCGCCACGACTGAACTTCGGTGTTTCAACCGTGCCACAAATTGCTGGTTCGCAAGAAGTAAACTACGCAAACTACTGGATCGAAACAGTCTCAAAACAAACCGAATTCAGTGACTGGGCATGGGATTTTCTCCAGTTCGCTTCTCAGCCAGCGAATGTGACAAGCTACTTGAACGCAACAAAAAAACCAACCGCTCTTCGACTTCTACGCGAAGAACAGTTGGACGATGAGTTGATCGGTCCATTTGCAGAACAACTTCTGACAGCAAAAACATGGTACCGCGGTCGCGATGTCGGAGCAGCAGAAACAGCCCTACGACAATTAATCAACGACATTCTAAACGGCACCTACCAAAGTCCCGAGGAAGCCCTCACCGTTGCCGCAAACAAAGTAAGTCAAACCCTATAAAAGCAGGCGAAAGCCTGTTTTTATTATTCCCGCCAAAAAACAAGAGGGGCCCCGAGCAGAACACGCAGTCGCGCATTCAACTCAGAGCCCCGAAGCCCCGATCCCCACCACACGTAAGCGGTGAGGATATCAGACTTCTACTTCACCACGTCACAGGCGCAGCGTCCGACCTTCTTCAAGGCATGGACACAGAGCCGATCGTAATCCGCCTGCGTGATCACGCAAGCGGAAGCCGTGGCAGTTGGTACTGCTACGACCACCATCTGACGCGTTTGCCACACCGCCAGAATGCCGGTTGTGGCTACGGTGCCGAGGATGACCAGGGTCATCGTACGGCTGACAGCACGGCTGGCCGCGTAAGCCATGGTTCCGTAGACGTCCTTGTCGTTGACCTTCGGTCCGAGCATCGTCAGGAGCTCGGCACAGAGACCAAGAACAACGCCCGAAGTGGTGTAGAGCCACCCCGCGAACCGAACGACCGAGCTGAAGCCGTGCATGGCCGGAAAGCCCGCCAGGTTGATCAGCAGGATCACCAACGACACGACGTTCGCGCGAACCGCGATACCGACAAGTCGAGGATGAGGAGGCTTGGCATGCGGGTTGCGCTCACGCTCCTTCTCGAGAAGCGAGAACACCCGACGCCGATCCTCTGCGCTCTGCTGAGCCCACCGTTGCAAGGGCTCGAGGTCAGAGACGCCCACCTTGACGAGGAGGTCCTTCATTGCGGTTGCGGGGAACGTGAGCCAGTTGGGGTTCGGGATGAACCCTCCCAGCATGCTGATGACGTCGTCCTGCAGTCGAGCGATCAGCCGACCAAGGAAGACGAGTACGGCGCCCGAAGCCGAAACGGTCAACAGGAGCGCGTGCAGCCACGCGGGTCCCGAAAAACCGATGATGGCCGGAACCGCCATGGTGCCGACGAAGGTAAACGCGTGCAGGAAGTACCCGCCCACGATCGCCAACCACGGCACCACCATGAACACCAGGAAGGTGCCCAAGGCCAGCACGGATCCGCCACCCATCATCACCGCCAGGACTCGAATGAGCCAGGGCAGGTCACGGAAGCGGCCTTCACGCAGGTTGGTGAACTGCCGCACGAACCAGGCCCGGATCAGCGGAACCGGCACGAACCGATCGATCTGGTCCATGCCCCAGGCATACCAGCTCGGCGTATGCATCGTGGAGATGTCCACGACGAACTTGCCAAGCGCGGCATGGATCTGCGCAGGAGTCGACGCGTCGTTGAGCTCCGGCAGAATGCTGATGAGCGCCTGCGGATTGTTCCTCGCAAGCGTGATCAGCCCCTCGAAAGCGCTGTAGGCAAAGCCGTCGTAGGACGGCGGCAGCTGCCCCAGAATCCACCCCTCACGTCCGGGGGTGAAGTTCGCAATACGACCACCAGGCATGACCTGATTCAGTCGTTCCTGCGCCTGGTCGGTGTCGCGGTACATGTACCACACCAAGTTCCAGTACAGGATGTAGAACCCTGGCAAGAGGTGTTCCGGACACTGCTGCAGGAAGGTCTTGGCGACCCCTGCGTCGGTCGGCGGCTCGCCTTCCGGCTCCTCGTCCGGACTCACCGTCTCGACGACGATCGTAACCACATCGTTAGGGAAGCAGTCACGACAGAAGGCCTTGTGGAGATTCTCGAGAACCTCGAGACCACTCAGCTCAATCGAACGGTGATCGCCGGAAACCCCACACAGCACGCCCTTTCGATGAATGTTGTGCTGCCGATGTGGCCCGGTCTGGAACTTCTTCTCTTCCAGATCGCGCTTTTCGCTCGAGTTGTTCCACGAGTCCATAATGCGCGCCTTCAGGTCATCCTCACTCAAATCGCCATTCGAAAGGATGTTCTTTGCCATGGAGGCAAAGTTACCAATGAACATGCCGATCGGGTATCGAATAACCAGCGGAACACCCTTCATGCTCTTCACGGTCTCGCCCATCAACTGACCCAGGAAGATTCGTACGGGCACAGGAATGGCCACGAAGGCGCGGTAGACAAACTCCCAGAAGGGAGCCTTACCGAGCGCCTCCTTCAGGCTATCGCGATGCTCATGGAAGAACTTCCCCATGAACTTACGCAGAAGCTCTTGAGTGCCTTGATCGATGGTCTCACCGACCACCGACTCCAGCCCGGGCACGGCGTCGATTCCCTTCTTGAATTCACGCACCAGCAGGTCGATATTCATGTTGCACTCCACGCAGCTTAGCTGCATTTATGTTTCGGGATATTGAAGTAGAATGTGAAAGAATATCCGCAATGCGGAACGCTAAAAAATAACAGATTTTAAGGCTTTTGTCAATGTTAAGTCATCAAAACAAACAAAGACTAATGAATGAAATACACGTGCCAACATTGACAAAAAGCATTTTTTCTGATAAATAAAGAGGTTCCGTAATTCACGGAAGCAAAACCACCAAGGAGTACATCATGTTCCTGCTATTCCTCGGCATCACCAGCGCAAACCCGCCCTCGCCCTTCGCGAAGGCGGAGGAGAACCTGGTGCTCACCGAAGCACAACGCAGCGAGATGGTATCGCTGCGTAGTCAGCGAGACGAGCTGGCAGACGAGCTGCTGAAGGCCCTGAAGGAAGTCGACCGGCTGAAGAGCCTGGTACAGACCACCGAAGCGGAGCGCGACAAGTTCAAAGGCACGGCGAGCAAGTACGAGCAGTGCCAAGCGGCGCTGACCGACCTGCTCGAGGAGTGTGCCCAGTGAACGTCCTGTTCCTGCTGCTCGCGAACGCGTCGGCAAGCGACACGATCGACGAGCTGTGCAACAAGCATCCGGGTCTGCAGACCTGCGCAGCACGCGCAACTGCAGAGCACCCGTACTACATCTGCAAGGTGGGTCTTTCGCTGGAAGCGTTGAATTGGTCCGACGCCATCAGCGTCACCAACAACCCAAACGGCGAAATTGCGCTCGCCGTTGACGGAAACGAAGTGAAAATCGTAGACGTCAACAACAGGGCGCAGCTGGCCCAGACCGTCGACGGAACCTGGGTCTACATGCTGAAGCCCAGGCAGTCCTGCACCATGATGGTGCCCGCCCAGGACCAGTGGCAGGTCACCGCAACGAAGGTGGGCAGCAACAACAACGGCGGCACCATCGAAACGGAAGTGGTGGCCTGGCGCAGCGGTCGAGTACAGCTGTACGCGACCTACACACAACCTCTCGGCGGCAGGGGCTACGGAAAGCACTGGGTGCTGACCCCAAGCCTGTTCAAGAAACCGTGAACGGCTCGCCGAAATCAAAAGCCCCCGACCACACGCTGTGCGGTCGGGGGCAATCTGTTTTTATTAACTAAGTAGTGGTAGCGTTTCCTAATTCGGTAATCACGAATTCCGAAATCGCATAAGCACTCAAGATGATCACTAAACCAATTACAGCTTGTACCAACAATTTCTTTGCTTTTTCAACGTTATCAGTATTACCAGCCGCCGTCATCCAAAGTCCACCAGCGTAAAGCACGAGAACTAAAAAGACGATTCCTAAAAAGCCCAAAACTGCCTGAATCAAACTTCCCAAAGTCTCCTCTAACGTTCTTCCACCAGAACCAAACGCCTCATCTCCGACATCGCTAAGTCCAGTTGTTAAATCAATCTGCGCTTGCGCAGGAGTACTAGCGAACAAACCTGCCAACAAAACAAATCCCACCGTCGGAACCGCTAAAAACTTTAATGCCAAATTCATAAATAAATTAAGTAATTACTCAATTAGTACTTCTAGTATAGCACGTTCAGCAACAACCTAAAGGATATCTGGGGATAGTCTTGAAACCGCGATCAAAACAGAGACTATTCCACAGCAGGAATACCCTGCGTACCTTCTTGAACGCTATCCGTGGTAATGCCGGAAAGCTCATTCATTACCGTAGTCGTAATGACGTATGCTGAAATAATAAGCACTAAGCCTATCACAGCCTGAACAATTAAACGCTTTGCCTTCGCAACCAATTCTACATTTCCTCCAGCTGTCATCCACAAAAAACCTGCGTACAGCATCAGTACAAGAAAGAGAATACCCACGAATCCAAGAGCAGGTGCAATAATGCGCTCCCCTAAAAAGTCAGGCAAACTCGTTTCTGCGTCAGCTCCATACACAGCAGTGCCCGTAGCTGTTAATCCACTATTTTCAGGATCAAACTGCGCAAATGCAAAAATTGGCATCAACAGCAAAGAAATGGCGAGGAGGGATAGCAGTTTTCGCATAACGGAACGTTCGAAGAAAGTTCGAACGAACCGTCATGTGACAACTAGTTAGTTGCTCCAATGATGGCTCCAACCACGAATTGCGCGATTGCCCATGCAGAGAAAATGATGGCAAGACCGATCACTCCAGAAATAAGGAGTTTCTTGGCTTCCTGCACCTTTTCGTCGTTTCCTCCCGCGGTCATCCATTTGAATCCCGCGAAAAGCACGATGATCACCGCAATGATTCCGAGGAATCCAAGCACAGCATTGATCAACCCACCAATCGTTTCCTGAAGATCAGTGTCTCCAAGACCCGTGTTGGCACGGAAGTCGTCGTCCAAGATTGTACTTGGATCATTTGCATCAAACTGAGCGTGCGCGATTTGAGTCATTCCAAGGAATGAAAGCGCGAGCGCTAGTCCGACACCAATGCTTGCTACATAGCGTAGAAGTGTGTGCGTCATAAAATATGACATTGTTAAGGTTTATTAGACATGTTATTAGCCCGTAACACTACCGGTCGCAAGACCTTGGAAGATAGCCGTTACAAGCACATAAGAAGAAGCGATGAGTACCAGGCCCATAACGGCCCAAAGTAACACATTCTTCCCCTTTTCCACCGCCGTGGCGTTCCCGGCTGAAGTCAGCCACAGAAACCCACCATACACAAACATCAGCAACGCTACCGAACCTACAATCGAAAGGGCAGCCTGAATCACTCGCGCAATAATCAAGCGAGGATCAGTCACACCATCTCCAAGCGGATTCACAAGCGTCACGACGTCCTGAGCATGCACAACGATTGGAAGAAAAAGCAGACTTATGAAAATAAGATAAGGAAGCTTTTTCATACAAGTATTATAACATTAATACAAACACTCATGAACACGATTGTGTATATGTTTACTGCGTGTCGATAACATTCGTCGCGCCACTTACATCTTCAACCGTCTGTCCGTCGCTTGGGAGCTGCCCCGTACGAATCAAACTGATCACAATCGTAATCAACGAATACGACGTAAAAATAATCACAAGCCCAATCAACGCTCCAACTAAAATCTGCTTCCCTTGCTCAACACGTGCCGCATTCCCACCAGAAATCAACCAAAGAAATCCGCCATACACAAACATCAACAAAGCAAGCGAACCCGAAATACTCAAAATCAACGTAATAATATTCACCATCACCTGCAAAATATCTGAAATTTCGCAGTCGCCACTATCACGACAAGGACATTCCGCGGCACTCGAAGTACAGATGCCGGCAAAAATAACTCCCTGCTGACGAATCTGTTCGTATGTTACCGGGCCACCTTGAGCAAACGCAGCCGTTGGAACAAAAAAAGAAACAAAGAGTGCAAACGACAAAACAAGTTTCGAAAACATATACAAAAGTATAACACAACCGGTTCTCGGTTGTGTGAATGACTATCTAGCTAATCGTCACCTTGTTCAAAAGCGCAGAATAATACGCAAGGAAATAACCAAACTGCAGCAACTCAGCTACTTCGTCGAGCGGAGTTTTGCCGCGCGCCTCGTAATCAATCACTTCGGCACCCGCTTCTTCCAATCCATCTACCACATCCGAAAGTCGCTTCTTCAATGTCTTGTCATACAAATGAGAACGTAGAGCAAAAATGCGCGAAGAAGATCGAGCAGCGTCCGGCGCCTCTTTCAAAACCGACGCACTCGGAGCGATAGATTCATCCGCAAACACCGCCAACCAAAATTGAATCAACGCCCGAGTCGACACCAAGTGCCCTTCCGCCAACAACAAGGAACGCTCACCATGCAACGCATTTGCCACAATTTTCGCCGGATTTTCTTCTGATTTTACAGTGATATCGGACGAATCAATCACCTCAATCATGGCGTTGACCGCATTACGCACACGCCCCTTTCCAATTTTACAAACACTAGCAACCTGCAAAACACCTAGCAATATACCAGCAAAAAATCCTCCATGAACACGCTGGCGGTGCATATCATCTTCAGAATCAAACGAAAAATACGTACAACCTTCCTTTTTCGCAAGTGCAGCAAATTTCGAACTCAACCCCGCGCACAACACCTTCAGTTTCTTCGCACGCGCCTGTCGAACAATGGTCGAAACAAACAAACTATCTTCAATATCAAACGCCACAACAAGCGTATTCGTTCGCGCAAACTTCGGAAGCTCACCCTCAGTCAAAACAACTACCGGAACAGAAATCTCGGCCTGCAGTGCCGACAAAAACGCCCGAGAAACAAGCGCTGTTCGCGTATCCGCACAAATCAAAACCGATTCGATCTTCTTTGGAAGAACGCCCTTCTTCACCTCCTGAACAACTTCCCAAGCTCGCATCATCGCCTCCGGCAAACGTTCGATACTAAAATTCAGCTCTCCTGGATCAAACGCTTCGTAAGTTTTAATGTCGTCGAGCATAGATACTATACTAATTGAAATAATTCTTTGTTCTTAATCGCATTCGTGATCGCTTGTCGTCGGGAAACATCTCCAATCATGACTGCGCCAACCGTTCGCCCGTCCCGGTCAAACAATTCAAGCGACTCGCCATCCGTTGCAACCAGTTGCCGAACGGTCGCCTGCTCACGATCCACATCCCCAATAAACACCGCATCCTTCCCCAAAAAATCCGTTGCATACGACGACACAAGTTCGAACGGTGTTCGCTCCCCTGTCATCACCCGCGCAACATGACGTCCCTGCATAAGCGCATTCATCCAGTTACCAAGAAGTAACCGGCGCTCCGAAACAATATCAAAAAATTCAGCAACGTCCCCTGCAGTATACACGTTTTTCTGCGATGTTTCGAGAAATTCGTTTGCAACGACTCCGCCACCAACCTCAAAACCCGCATCTGTAAATAATTCAAACGAACTTTCGATTCCCAAACCAACGCCCAATAATTGAACCTTCACCTCGGTCCCATCCTTCAAACGCACACCCTGCAACTGCTTTTCTCCAATCAATTCAGGCTGAGGTTCATTCAAAAACACACGAACACCCTGCGCTTCAACATGCGTTTTCATCACCTGCTGAGAATGCTGCGAAAGAATCCGCGACCAAAACCCACCAGCTCGCATCGCAAGCGAGGTCGCAAACCCATGCGCATGAAAAATATTCAAATACTCAAGCGCAATAAACCCTCCGCCATACACAAACGCCGATCGCTCCGCGCCAAATTCCGTTTTCGCCTCCCCAATCATCTGCAATAACTGATCAACATCATCCAGTGTTCTCAGATACGAAACTCCGCGCACATCAGATTCGAGCAAACGAACATCTCCACCCGAAGCAATCAACAATTTGTCATACGGCAATTCGCGCCCATCAAACAACTCAACAAACGCATTTGAGACATCAATCTTTACCACCCGCATTTCGGGCAAGTATTCAATATTCTGAGCGGCATACCACTCCGGTTTCTTCAAAAAAACCTTCTCACGAGGAACACGCCCTTCTGCATAATGCGGAAGCAATACACGTGAATACAATCGGTGCGCTTCAGCTTCAACAATCGTAATCGAAGCCTCCGAATCACGCTTTCGCAATTCTTCCGCCGCCGTTACTCCAGCAATTCCGCCACCAATAATCACGTACTGCATACTAAATATCTGGAAACAACTGCACTCCTGCTTCATCAAAAATAAAAATCGCTAACGTTGGACAAGACTGGGCCGCCAAAATAAGCTGCTCCTTCTCGTCTTCATTCATCTCAACCGTGCGTTCGTACACGGGACCCCCTTCTTCCATCCCATGATCAAGCACTTCCGCCTTATTTTCGGTATTCAAAACAAATGTCTGAGGATCAATAGTCACACAACTCGCCGCCCCAATACAAAGGTCTGGATCAACAACTATACGTAATTTCATAAAAAAAATAGTTCGTGTCTATCCTAACATACAAAAACAACCGAAGAAAAGAACCAGCCAGATAAAACGAATACAAGAACAAAAAACCACTAAAGTATCGACTGGTACTTTAGTGGTTTTGATCAACCGCTTAAATCAGACCCCCACCACCCTACCCAAAATACTTCTCCTTATAAAACCGAATCAACTCTTCAACCGCCGGCAACACGCCAGGATTCCCAACTCCAACCTTTGTCTTTTTCTGAACCGCCTCAAGCGTAATCGCGCCTTCCAAAACCGCTTCTTCAATATCGTGATCCGTCACTTTAGAAACAGGGTCAATCACGCGGGATGCCTCGACAACAATGTCGTCAAATCGCTCCGCTCGTCGGTAAAAATCATTAATCGCATCTCGCAACGCCTTGTCGCACAACACCGAGCAATGAAATTTGCGCGCAGGCAACCCACCTAGTCGCGCCATAATGTCCTGAGGCTTAAGTGATCGAGCTTCGCTCAACGTCATTCCGCCATTTTCCGTCACCATTACCGAAGCAATCGACGTCGATGCAATTGCAGAACCGCAACCAAAAGTCTTCCAAGCAAATCGCTCAATACGCTCAGTCTCTGGATTAACACGCAACCACACCTTCAACTCATCTCCACAAGCAGGTGACCCAACCTTTCCCAACGCATTAAATTCACCTTCTTCCGGTTCGTGATCCAAAAAATTCTTTGGATTAAAAAAGTGTTCCTTCACCATGTCTGTATAAAACCAAGATTGAGACTTATCGTGACTACTCACGTCTCCACCCGAACCTGCCTTTGCTTTCAATGCGTAATCATCTTTCATATTATTCAAAATATTTTTCATCAACTCGAACCGGACTAATTTTTCGAAGACGCTCTACCAGATCTGGCAAAACATCTAAAACATACTCAACATCTTCTTTGGTCGTCGAACGCCCCAACGTAAATCGAATACTTCCATGCGCGACTTCATACGGAAGTCCTAACGCAAGAATAACATGCGAAGGATCAAGCGACGCACTTGTACACGCAGAACCTGTTGCCGCATACACACCCTTCGCATCCAAATAAAGCAACAAAGCCTCTCCTTCAATGTCCATGAAAGAAATATTCACGTTATTTGGCAAACGATTCACTCGATCTCCATTAATACGAATCTTCGGAATACGAGCAACAACGCCTTCGATCAACTGCTCACGAAGCGGAGTCAGTCGAGCAACAAATGCTTCACGCTCTGCTTCGGCGATACGCATCGCTTCACCCAACCCAACAATCCCAGAAACAAATTCTGTTCCAGGACGTCGTCCCTTTTCCTGCTGTCCACCAAACTGAAGCGGCTCCAACTTTAAACCACGCTTCACGTAAAGCGCACCGACCCCCTTCGGTCCATAGATCTTCGAACCATTCACCGTCATCATGTCCACGTGCAAAGCGACCACATTCAAACTTAACGCTCCTGTCGCCTGACAGGCATCCGTATGAAAAACTGGATACAAACTTTTCTTCTCCTGCTTCAATTTTTGAATCCGCTTACCAATCTCGGCAATCGGCAAAATCGTTCCAATTTCATTATTGGCGTACATCAACGTCACCAAAATCGTATCCGGTCGAATAGCCGCCAAAACAGCTTCGGGCTCAATATTTCCTGCACGATCAACCTCTAAAAATGTCACTTCAAATCCCTCCTTCGCAACCAAATGCTCAACCGCTTCCAACACGGCCGGATGCTCCGTTTTTACACTCACAATATGTTTTCCGTGTTCAGCATTTTTTCGAGCAAATCCAAGAACCGCTAAATTGTCCGCCTCGGTTCCACCGGAAGTAAATGTTATTTCATCAGGTCGAGCACCCAAAACCACAGCAACCTGCTCGCGCGCTTCTTCAACCGCATCCTTTGCACGCTTTCCTACAATATGAAAACTGGAAGGATTTCCATATTCCATCTCTAAAAACGGTCGCATTCGCTCAAGTACACGCGCATCAATCGGCGTGGTCGAAGCATGGTCTAAATAAACATGTCGTTCTGCAAACATAAGAAGTCATCATACCAAAAACAAAAGAAAAGTCAATCAAAAAAACAATCGCATTTAAACGATTGTTCTTCAAATAGACGATCAAACCACCCGAACTATAGATCTCGACAACCCTGAAAGGTAAAGGCAAACAGCTCTAAATTGTCTGACGCTGTTTTAATCTTCAACGTTCCATGGTGATACGTACCAGAATCGATCAAATTATACATCCGAGCCTCTTTCACTTGTACAACAGCAACGCCATCTTTAAAAACAACGTCATCCCCGGCCATGTCTTCCGGCAGCGGCTGACCATCAAGCTCAACAATAAATTGACTCTGCTTCTTACGACCGCTCAAGATCGGTCGAGCAACAACGTTCACCGAAAACGCACTGTAACGCACCGCCACAAACTCATTCGGCACAGCAAGTGCTCGAGTATGACGAATGCTCTCCCCGGCCATTTCCCAATGCCCATGCAGATACGCGACATCCTCTTCTTTTTCACCAACATCTTCAAAAACAGATTCATTATTCGGCACAAAACGATCCGAATTCCCCACTCTTCCACGCAAAAAACCTAAATACAATTCCGGCGTCATTCGATAACAAATACCTCCGCCAATGGATTCGTCTGACGAAACCGCAGGCAAGTGATTCTGCCCATTCGCCATTAACGCTTTTTGAATCGCTTGTTCAGTTTCGGCATATCCACCTTCTCCAACATGATCATACACAATCACGCCCTTCGCATCGATCAAAAACTTCCGTGGCCACCACCTATTCGCATACAGATGCCAAATTTTATAATCCGGATCAAGCACAACAGGATACGAAATCCCCAGCCTCTCAATCGCCGCCTCCACTGTTGATTGATCCTGTTCAAAAGAAAATTCTGGCGTATGCACACCAATGACCACCAGCCCTTTATCCGCATATTTTTGATGCCATTCATTCACACGAGGAATCGTTCGCAAGCAATTCACACACGAAAGCGTCCAAAAATCTAACAAAACAACCTTTCCAGAAAGTCGTTTCATGGAAAGCGGATCAGATTGAAGCCAAGTGAGTTTTGAAGGGAATTCAGGCGCGCGAACTTTTCCCAATCGATGCAGAAACATGAGGTGAAAAAATGAATTTGAGCACAACAACGTTACACTCAAAACACATTACGCCACCGCGGCCTGCGAAAGATCAAACAATGCCGACGCTCCTTGCCCGATAAAAAATCCCAAGAGCGCCGCGCAAAGCGAAACAACCAACATCTCAAGTCCATTTCGAAATACCGATGTCTTTGTCATCAATCCAACGCCCATGCCCAGGAAAAACAAGACAGCCCCAGTTAACACAATCGAGGGCAAAATAGCTTCTTGCACCGAGAAAAATAGATACGGCAACAACGGAAACACGCCACCAACCAAATAAAACACTCCCATCACGAATGCAGCCACCAACGCGCCAGAACGAATCGAGCGCGGTGATCGAAAAATAGAACTAACTAGCACACCAATATCACGCTTTGCTAATCCTTTTTTTAACAACCATTCCTGCATACGCAGCGCTCCGACACGCTTTTCCAAAAACTCCGCGCCGCGTTCTTCAACGCTCCCGCGTTCCATTTCCGAAGCAGATTTTGTCGACAAATAACTTCCAGCCGACATCGAAAGTGCTTCCACAAAAATCAACACAACGCCCGAAAGCAACACAATCTTCAAATCCCCCGTTCCAGCCGCCATTCCGGTCACGGCACCAAGCGTCGAAACTAAACTATCCTCCAAACCAAACACAATTTCACGCACATTGTCTCGTACAACAGATCGTCTCAAAAATCCTCCTAACATATGAAGCCATTATAACACAGGCAAATATTTGCTATACTAAATGCGTATGAAAATTTCTGAACAATATCCGGCATACGAGAAAAAAACGCTGATCATCGTAACAAACAATGAAGTGGCCAGATTATTCCTTGCCGTTGATCGCGAAATAGAAGAAATACTAAACGTTTTCGCCACAGATTCGGGGAAGAAACAAAAAAACATCGAACTCGAAAACGAAAAAACAGAAGAAGATCAAAAAAACGATCGCAAAAAACTACACAAACACATCTTGAAAGCATTAAAAAAACACGAAGCAGCTTACGAATCACTCACCCTCTGCGCACCCGAAGCATTAAAAAATGAACTTTTCGAAGCGCTTCCAGAAAAATACAAACAACTCAGTAACGAAGTGGTACCAAAAAATCTGGCATCACTCCCAATCGATCAAATCGTCCGAATTCTCCAAGAGAAAAAAACAAACACCCGCCCGTAGGCGGATGTTTTTTTATTCTTCCTCTTGATCACCTCCCAACAGGTCAATCACGAGCCCCGGAGGACCCGCTGGGTCCTCCACCTTCACGCGAATAGGCGCAGCATCCACTGTTTGACCGTTCTGACGCGTCGCGCGTGCCGACAGAACATAATGAGCTTCGTCCGGCAACGTCCAGCTAAACGACGTAATCGACTGCGGATTCGAAACTTCACCAATCACCGATTCGGCACCAGTCCACAAATTGCGAGCCGACAACGTAAGCGAAGTAAGGTCTGCAATATTCTGCGATTCGATAATAATACTGTATGGCTGATCACTCTTTTCAATCGTCTGTAAGTTGAACGGATTTGTGATACTGATACCTCGTACTACTTCACCATTTTGAATATCAATCTTGATTTCATCGGTTCCACTATTTTCAACATCATCGTAGGCCGTCACAGTCAACGTGCGACTTCCGCTTCCGACCCATGTCGGCAATTGAAGTGTGACGCCGGAAGGATTTTCATCTACTCGCACTAACGTTCCGTCAACAAAGTACTCAACTCGCAAGATCGGACGATTAGAGTTAATACGCAAATCAACTTCAAACGAACCCTGCACGGTCTGATTCGTTCCTGGCTGACGAATAGTTACACCCGGACGATTCTGCGCTGTATGAACATCGTCTGACTCGGTAGGAATTTCACACACCTCCATCGCTGGCTCTCCTGTTTCTTCAGCCTTTACTCGCTGTCGTTCCAAGTACGCCTGAACTCCAGATTCCCAAGAAGCATACATCGGATTTCGCTCAGGGTTCGAAGGCGCATCCCCACGAGGATTCGATGGATTCACGAAGTGTAGAATAGTGTGAAACTCTCCACACGTTTTTGTTTCGCGGAATCGCTCTGGAGTTTCTTCGGTCGCAAGTAATCCAGAAACTGAATCAATCGTCACCGTTTCGGAAGGAATTTTTCCATCCAAAATATCTTTTCCGGTAACCGGAATGCTCGGTGCCGTAAAGTTCAACGCCGGCTCGCCTTCAAGCGCACGTCGCATATACGCATTCCAAATAGGTGCCGCCGCACTCGAACCTCCTGCACGATTCATCTGAGTTCCGTCCGTATTCCCGGTCCAAACACCTGTAACTAATTGCGGAGTGTACCCCATCGTCCAAGCGTCGTTGTAATCATTTGTCGTTCCTGTCTTTGCAGCCACACGTCGTCCAGGAAGTGTCAGGTTGCTATTTCGTCCGAACGCATACGCGCGCGCAGCATCATCTGAAAGCACATCCGAAACCATTCGAGCCACATTCGCATCCATCACCCGCTCTCCTTCCGACTCGGTCCATTCTTGCAACACATCCCCAGCGCTTGTCTGCACCTTCAAAATCGGAACCGGTTCATGGTACACACCATCGTTCGCAAACGCCGCGTACGCTGCCGTATGCTCGATCAACTGAACTTCCGCCCCTCCAAGCACGATCGCCAACCCAAATCGCGAACGATCCCCAAATCCTGTATAGTGAAGTTTTTCCGCAAAATCCAATCCGCTATCAACACCAATCAACGCAAGCATCTTCACTGCCGGAATATTCAACGAACCCTGCAAAGCCTTACGAATCGTCACTGGACCATTCTCGTTCAAACTATAATTCCGAGGATGATAATTTCCAGTCGATGTCGCAAAATCTGTTTCCACATCCCACAAAATTGAGTTTGGCGTGTACCCAGCCTCGAACCCTGCAGCATAAATAATTGGCTTAAAACTAGAACCTGGCTGTAACGGTCGAAGCGCCACATTTACCTGACCATCAATTTCGTCATCAAAATAATCGGCCGATCCAACCATCGAAACGATATGACCATTCGACGGATCAAGAGCAACCAATCCAGAATTATTAAACTGATAACGCTCTCCGTTTTCGGCTTTATTATTCACCACAACCTCTTCTGCAATCTTCTGCTTTTCATAATCAAGCGAGGTAATAACGGTCAATCCACCCTGCTCAACCATCCGTTCTCCATACTCTTCCACCAATAACTCCTTGACCCACAAAACAAAGTGAGGCGCTTCAATAGAACTAAAAGAGAGGACAACCGGCGTTGACTCTGCCTTCGCAGCATCAGCTTCTTCGCGAGTGATATAGCCCTCCTCAACCATGCTGTCCAAGATCCAATGCTTTCGCCATTCCAAACGTTCCGGATTATTCAAAAATCGAGAAGGTGATTGTGGAAGTGCTGCAAGCGTCGCTGCTTCAGCTAGCGTTAGATCTTTCGTAGACTTTTTAAAGTATGCTTGCGCAGCTGATTCAATTCCATAATTCCTCGACCCATATGGAATCTCATTCAAATACAACTGCAAAATCTCGTCCTTCTCATAACGTCGTTCAAGCGCAAGCGAAAGAAGAATTTCTTTCACCTTTCGAATATACGATTTTTCATTCGTCAAAATCGCATTTTTCACTAACTGCTGTGTAATCGTCGAAGCACCTTCGCCTGTCGGGTCAAAGCTGGTGATATTGCTAAACACGGCACGCATGATTCCCTTGATATCAATCCCCCTATGCTTGTAGAACTTTCGATCTTCCGCCGTAATTGTTGCATGCAAAAGATAATCCGGCATCTGATCAAGCGTGACCAATGTGCGCTTTTCGTCACCAGAAATTTCGTACAACAAATGTTCGCCCGTGCGATCATAAATCTTTGTAGATTCCGGAACTTCACGTAAAGCAAGCGAATTTGGATCCGGAAGATCGCGAGAGATATACGCAAAAAATCCAAGGAATAAAATGATACAAAGCAATCCAAAAGCAACCACGCCAAGAAGAATATTCTTCAACATGCCTGTTTTTTTCAAACGTTCGTACACTGAACCAAGGGATTTTTTGATATTCGTAAGGTCAAAAAAGCGTTTTCGACGCTTCGAACTCCAACTCTGCCCTGTTCGCGGTAACTTGCTCATAGAATCGTAAAAGATAATCAGTCAATTTGAATAATAGGCGTTTTTACAAAAAAAGGCAAAAATGACCAATTTTTCACTTCGCTAACATTAGCGAAAAAATAGACGTTTCGATTGACAAAAGGCCTAAAATATGGTAATGTGTGCTCATCCTCGAATTGACGAGGTATTTTTTATTGGCAAATTTCGTCAATTCACTTAGGTCTCATGGCGTCACAATAAGTGGCGCGATGAGCTCTAACTTTCCCCCTATGAAAAAGACCATTTATTCGGCCATTTTCAAAACAATCAAAAAATCTCCCGTAGAATACGGATTTATCGCGCTTTCACTGATTGTGATCAGTGCCGTGATTGGGCCAAAAATCGCTCAAATTGCGTATGCGGAAGCCGAAGAAATCAACCAAACAATCCAAATTGAAACCGAATGGAAAGTAGCTCAGCTTAATAACGACGTACTTCCACACGGTTCATTGCCAAAATCAGAACGCGCAGCGCCACGCGAAGTAAGTAAAATGACCGTTACAGCCTACAACTCCGTTCCGTGGCAAACCGACGATACTCCATGTATTGGAGCACAGGGAACAGACATTTGTGCCATTTACGCATCAGGAGAAAACGTGTGTGCAGCCAACTTCGTTCCGCTTGGAACCATCCTTCATGTTGAAGGACTAGGTGACTGTACCGTACGAGACCGTATGAATGCTCGATACCATTACCGAGTAGACTGGTACATGGGAATGGACATCGACGGAGCACGACAGATTGGTGCAACGCAAAAAACCGTATCAAAATACAATTCCTAAATCCAAAGACGACCATTGCAGGTCGTCTATTGGTTTGTTAGGATGCTAAAAACAAAAGAAATCTATGAAAAAACTCGCCCTACTCTTCCTTCCCCTTCTCCTCGTTGGAGCAGGTTGCGCCACTTCTCAAAATCAAGAAGTTGCAGACCAATCTTGGCATCTAACATTCGAACTTCCTGAAGGATGGGTCGAAACCACAGCATATAACGACGGTGACGTTCGTAATGCTGAAAAAGAACTAACAAAAGAACTCGGAGACATCTACATTCAAAGCACTAACAAAACCGTTCTTCGTGGCGGAGCGGCCGCTGGAGAAATCGAAACCCTTTCTGAAGAACAAATCGAAAGCGAAAACTACAGCTTAATCCACGCATTCGCCCTCTCTCAACGACGAGCGATTCCAAGCGAGGCGGAAGATCTTGGAAATGGATTTTATAAAGTACAGGTGTGTAGCGAAGGAGAAGAATGTGAACAATACGGCGGAACCCTCTACGACTATTATCTAAAAGGCGAGAACGCAAACTACCAGTTCAAAGTCTACGAACGTGGAAATGGAGAAAATCAGTCCGAATCAGTTATCCTCTCAGCAACAGAAGTAAAATAAAGAAACCCTGCCCTTCCGGCAGGTTTTTCTTTTTCCATTTTACTCAACAATCACAATCAAGAACGCGCTTGATTCCTCCAAAAAAATCTGATACTTTAGCTCGCACATGGCCGCATGGCGAAGTGGGAACGCAGGGGTCTGCAAAACCTCGATTGAGTCGGTTCGATTCCGACTGCGGCCTCCACCAGACAAATAAATATCAAAAAAGCACCAGTGAAAACCGGTGCTTTTTTTTATTTAAAACATGCCAATACTTACTGACGAATAGGCATTACAATGTGACGATATCGTTCGTCGGCCGACTCGAATGCGGTAATTGTTAACGGTGAATTCTTCTCGATCCAAGAACAAAGCACCTTCTCGGCCCCAATCGCATTTACCGCGTCCATCAAATACCGAAAATTCACCAAAATCGAATTCTCCTCCCCAGTAATCATCGCTTCAACTTCAACCTGGTTTTCCCCACGCTGACTATCGGTCGCATACAGCGTCAATTTCTGCTCAGCAACATTAGTTTTCATTTCCACGTCAAACAATCCATTCTTCGAAAACAAACTCACCGCCTTCACCGCCTTCAAAAACGACTGCTTGTCCGCCGCAACCGTTGTCTTCGCCTCTGTCGGAATAATGCGCTGGTACTCCGGATACGGTCCGTCGATAGTTCGCGAAGTAATCTCCACGCCCGCATAACGAAAGGCTGCCTGATTTTCGAGTAACTCCACTTCAACCGCATCTCCCGCATCCACATCATCTTTAAAAACACCAAACACACGATTCAATTCAAGTAATGTGCGCTGAGGAATAATCACCTGACGCATTTCATCACTTCCACCCGAAACACCAATAATCGCTTCTCCTAATCGATAACTATCCGTCGCGGCTAACACCAAGGTTCCTGCCCCTGCTGATTCGCCATGGAAGGACAGCAGTACCCCCGCCAACTCGGGACGTGACTCATTTGTCGCGGCAGCAAACAAAACCTGCGACAGCGCCCGCGAGAGGGCTTTAGAGGGCAGTGAATACTTCACGCCCCCCTCCACTGGAGGGATTGGAGGAAATTCCGATGTATCAATTCCTTTAATCTTCGTCTTCGCCTTCCCGCAAGCAACCGAAAGCGCATCATCGAGTAAATCGATTTGCACATTCTCATTTGGAAGCAAGTTCACGTAGTCAAAAAACAATTTTCCCGGAACAGTATATTCCCCTTGCTGCTCAACACGTCCCCGGACATGACAAGTAATAGCAATCTCTAGATTTGTCGAAATCAATTTCAATCCCCCAGAATCTGCTTTCAAATAAACATTACTCAATATAGGCAAATGAACATTCTTTGTTCCAATATGACTTGTAATAGCAAGTCCTTGGTGCAAGTTTTCTTTGGTACAGGTAAGTTTCACAAGTTCAGTGTTATTAATAAATTAAGTACTAAATAGATACAGTAGTAATAGTAAGGGGTGTGTACAGCTCGGATAAGTCGATTTTTTGGCGAATGTAGGGCTCAATTTTTTCCACATTCTGTGCATGGACCAGGGTATGAACTGGTGGATGAAAGGTGGACAACTTTTGAAGCTCGGAAGCAAGGAGAAGTTGACCACAGGGTTTTCAACATATTCGAGCGACTTATCGACAAGTTACCCACTGTAGAGCTTTTGCTTGATAAGTTCGACATCTCGCTGCAATTGATCATCATTCTTGAGCAATTTCGAGATTTTGGTGTACGCATGCATGGCAGTCGTGTGATCCCGCCCTCCAAGCTCTCCTCCGATCGACGGATATGAGATCTTCATCTCTTCGCGCAGAAGGAACATAATGATCTGCCGAGGGAACGCTAATCGTTTTTCGCGACTCTTCCCAAGAACGTCATCTGTCGAAATATCGAAGTACTCAGCAACTGTTGTAATGATGAACCGAGGAGAGACGGTCTTTTTGATCGCGTTCGTTTCCAAAGTAGCAATAAGCGGCTTAATGCTTTCGAGCGACGGAATCAAGTTCTTAAACTGGTGATACGCCATGATTTTATTAAGCGCACCCTCCAACTCTCGAACATTCGAATTGATATTCGAAGCAATATAGTGAAGAATATCGTGAGGAAGCTTAAGCGGTTTGTTCTGAGCTTTGATTTCCAAAATCGCTACACGCGTTTCTAGGTCAGGTGCCCCAACGTCAACCAACATCCCCCATTCAAGTCGAGACAAAAGACGTTTTTCGAGAGAAGCAATCGCCTTCGGTGGACGGTCCGAACAAATAACGATCTGTTTATTGTCCTGGTGAAGCGCGTTGAATGTATGGAAGAATTCCTCCTGCGTTCCCTCTTTTCCGGTAATAAATTGAATATCATCGATTAAAAGAAGATCCGCTTTTCGATACTTATCTTTAAATTCCTTCGCTTTCCCAGAACGAACTGCTTGAATAAAGTCATTCGTAAAGTGCTCGCAGGTCACATAGACAATGTTTGCGTTCGCATTTCGCTTCAAAGTTTCGTTTCCGATCGCGTGCAGCAAGTGCGTCTTTCCAAGCCCAACACCGCCGTAGATAAAGACAGGGTTATACGTTCCGCCTGGTTGAGCAGCGACCGCCTGAGCAGCAGCATGCGCGAGTTCATTCTGTTTACCAACGACGTATGAATGAAAGGTGTAAGAAGGATTGATGCTTACGCGCCCACCTCGAGCAGGCGGTTCCTCGTAAGTGCTAAAACCAAAGTCTTGCGAAGGATGTTGTGAATGCGCTGGTTGAGCAAACTCTTCCCTTTTTGGTGGTTCGATTGTTTCAAAAACAATAGGCTTAGGCTCCGTGGCACGCGTCTCCACACGGTAGCTAAGCCGTTTAATATTCTTTTCTGTAATGTTTTGAAGCGAAACAAGAATGTCCTTGTGGTACTTTTTTTCAAGCCACGCTTTAGTAAATGTATTTGGAACGCCGATAATAATCTCTTCGGGTTGAAAATCTGAAATGAAAGTACTCCGAAACCAAGTGGTAAAGTGCGCTTTTGAAAGCTTGAGTTCAAGCTCGCCAAGAGCGGCCTGCCAAAGTTCGTGAGTATTCATAAGCGATTGAAGCAAAAATGGCGTCTCTTTTCTCGAAAAAATTGAGAGAAGAGCGCGACGACGTGAGTATTTTATACCAGATATCCACAGGGGTACAAGGGGCGACCCTGAGTGTAACCTGAGGATGAAGTGTGGATAAGATGTGAATTATGCACAGGTTATCCAAATTCTTGACAAAAAGGGGGTCGAATGATATCTTTTCGTCACTTGTTGAGTTGCTGACAAAGGCAGGTAAGCCTTTCACAACAACAGCGTTTTGTGTAAACAGAGCGTGAAATAAGCCCATTATGCCGAAGAGAACGTTTCAGCCAAAAAAACGGCGTCGGGCAAAGCGGCACGGCTTTCGCACTCGGATGAAGACAAAGACAGGGCGATCGACACTACAACGTCGTCGCGCTAAAGGACGAAAGCGTCTTGCAGTTGCTGCACGACCCCGATAAACAAACGAGCCCTAGTGGCTCATTTGTTTTTGTATAATAAATGCATATGCTTTCAAAAGAATTCCGACTTCGTCGAGATAAAGATTTTCAAACGCTATTTAAATCAAAAAAAGGAGTGTTTGATTCGGTTTGCGGAATTAAATTCAAACCAAACGGACTTTCGATCTCGCGATTCGCTGTTGTGGTAGGAGTGAAGGTAAGTAAAAGTGCCGTAAAGCGAAATAAAATACGCCGACACTACCAAGAAATCCTCCGTCACCATAAAGAAGAGATCCTGACCGGATTCGACATCGTTCTACTTACAAGCAAGCCGGCGCTCGATCTGGAATACGCAAAAAAAGAAATCCGTCTTTTACAAGTATTAAAAAAAGGAAAGCTTTTAAAATAATTAGGTATGCCAACAGTAATTATTGGCAGAATAAGAAAGGCGTGGAGAAAGGTCGCGGCATTTCCGATAGTTATCTACCAAAAAACCCTATCGCCTGATCACGGACCGCTGAAGGCACTTTTCCCTTACGGCTACTGTCGCTTTCATCCAACGTGCAGTGAATATACAAAGCAAACTATTTACAAAAGAGGCCTCACGATCGGAATCCTGAAAGGAAGTTGGCGCATTCTTCGTTGCAATCCATTCTCGAAAGGCGGAATCGATCCCGCATAAAACAAAAGCAGCCCCGAAGGGCTGTCTTTTATTTCTTTCCACTGCGCTTTCGGTCCGCTTCCGTCAAAAACTTCTTTCGGATACGTACAGATTGCGGCGTTGCTTCTACATATTCATCGTCACCAATGTATTCAAGTGCTCGCTCCAACGTCATGTCGATTGGCGGCGTCAATTGAATTGAATCATCTGCACCGCTCGCTCGCATGTTCGTAAGCTGCTTCCCTTTTGTTGGGTTTACAGTCATTGATTCCTTCGAGCTCATACCGATCACCATCCCTTCGTACACATCAACTCCAGGTCCAACGAACAACGTTCCTCGTTCCTGTAAGTTGTTAAGCGAGAAGGCGAGAGTCGTTCCGCCTACTCCCGAAATCATCGAACCGGTATTTCGTCGTTCAATTTCTCCAACGTACGGACCGTACTGCGCGAAGATGTGCGAAAGCGTTCCTTCTCCCTTTGTTGCGGTAACGAATTCAGTTCTAAATCCGAGCAATCCGCGTGTAGGAATGATGTATTCAAGTCGTGTAGACCCGTTCTCGCTTTGCATCTGCTTCATTTCCCCTTTTCGTTTTCCTAACCGTTCAATAATGGTTCCGGCAAAGGCATCTGGTAAATCGATGGTAACATTTTCGTACGGTTCCTGCTTTTCACCATTTTCTTCACGGAAGATTACCTGCGGCTGACTTACCTGAATTTCGTATCCTTCGCGTCGCATGGTTTCGATCAATACAGAAAGGTGCATTTCTCCGCGACCACTTACTTTAAACATATCGGCAGAATCCGGAAACTCCACCTGCAAACCAACGTTCGTTTCAAGTTCGCGTTCTAGTCGTTCTCGAATCTGTCGAGAAGTCACAAGCGAACCTTCTTTACCGGCAAACGGAGAGTTGTTTACAAGGAAGTTCATAACAAGCGTAGGCGGATCGATTTTGATCGCTTCCAATGCTTCAGCATCAGCGTTTTCCGCAACCGTTTCACCTACGTTGATGTTTGGAATTCCAGCGATTGAAACAATGTCTCCAGAAAAGGCTTCCGTTACTTCAACTTTCGCTAATCCTTTTGAAGTAAGAATTTTGCTGATCTTGTGCTTTTCGCGTGTTCCATCAAGTTTGATGACGGTAACGGTTGAACCCGTCTTTAGCGTTCCTTCAAAGATTCGTCCAGTTGCAAGTCGACCAACGAAATCATCGTACCCAAGGTTAACGGGCTGAAATCGCAACGGCGCAGCAACATCGCTTTTTGCCGGAGGAACTTCTTTCAAAATCATATCAAACAACGGCTGCAAATCCTTTCCTTGATCGGTCGGCGAATTAACCGCAATTCCATCACGTGCAATCGCGTAGATATACTTAAATTCCAACTGTTCTTCCGAAGCACCAAGTTCCACGAACAAGTCAAAAACCATGTTCAACACTTCGTCGGGTCGTGCCGTTGGCTTGTCGATTTTATTAATAACCAAAATAGGCTTCAATCCAAGAGCAAGTGATTTTCGAAGCACGAACTTTGTTTGCGGCATCGGACCTTCGTACGCGTCCACCAACAAAAGTACAGAATCAACCATACGCAACACACGTTCAACTTCCGAACCAAAGTCGGCGTGACCTGGGGTGTCGACGATGTTGATCTTGTCATCGCCAATCTGGATGGCAGTATTCTTGGCGTAAATAGTGATCCCACGTTCTTTTTCAAGATCGTTGCTGTCCATTACGCGCTCCTCAATAACGTCACGGTCAGAAAAAGTTCCTGACTGCTTCAGCATGGCGTCTACCAGGGTTGTTTTTCCGTGGTCAACGTGAGCGATAATGGCGATGTTTCGAAAATTCATAAAAGTATATTTGAAGGCGCAAGAATAGCACAAGCTGGCGACTTTGTAAATCTTTAAAGGCTAGTTTACCTCAGAAAATAACAGAATTTGCACGCTACCGCCTAATCTCAACCAGTTTTTTAGGGCTATTTACCCCTGTTTTAATGAAAATAAGACTCTTTGCTACGTCAAAATGAGCAGAAAGCACTTCAATTAACTCTTCGTTCGCTTTTCCGTCTCGAGCAGCGGCGCGCAGGGCGATGCGATAAGAATGTTCATCAATTTGTTCAATTCCAGGCTTTTTTGAATTCGGTCGAACGGTAATAGAGAGAATCATATATTCCAAAATTATTGACAACATAGCAAAGATTCAGTATCCTCGCACGTCGTAGAGAGGTGAACGATGGAAGAAGATGAGGAGTCGGATGAAGGGCAGGCGCCTCGCAGGCGAATGCCATGCTTACTGGAAGAGAGTCACGACATCAGGAACGCCCAGTCTGCAGTGAATGTAGGAAGCGCCACAGCGGCGCAGCGAGAGCTTCTCGAGTGGTATCGTGAGGTTATGGGTGAACTGTGACAACGCGGGGCTCCGGCGAACATGTCGTCGGAGCCCCTATCATTTTCAAATAAACAAAAAAACGAGCTCAGGGCCCGTTTTTTTGTTCTACTTAACAATCTTTCCTTTCAAGAAATCAATCGTCTTTCGATTGGTCATCTGGTGCTTAACGTAATCTCGATACTGCGGATCGAACACACGCTTTCGAGCATCCTCATTGTCTTTATATTGCTCGGCAACGCGATCAATTTCTGCATCCAATGTTTTTTCATCAATTTCGATCTTTTCTTTTGCAGCAACTTCCTTCAATACAATCGCAACTTTGATTCGTTGAATGGCATTTGGGGTTAAATCAAGCTTTAATTCGGCCAACGACTTTCCGGACTGCTTCAAATATTCTTCAAAATCCCCACCTTGCTCAGTAATCTGATGTTTCATTTCATGCAACATCTTTTCAATTTCCTGATTTACCAACAAATCTGGGATTTTCTCGAACGTTGATTTTTCAACAATCGCATCCAAAACCGCCTTGTCCTGGCGAACCGCTTCTTCGTGTTCATTTTCGCGCGTAAGATTTTCGTTCAGCTTCTGATCAAGTTCCTTGCGATCCTTCAATCCAACCGACTTCGCGAATTCGTCATTCATTTCTGGGGCATCCAATTTAAAAATCTCTTTCACGGCAACATCGAAATCAACTTTCTGATCTGCAAGATGTTTTTGGTAATGATCCTTCGGAAACTTCAGCGTGAACTGCTTCGACTCCCCTTCTTTCAGTCCAAGAAGTTCTTTTACAAATCCTTTTACGTAATGTTCTTCCCCTGTGTAAATTCCGTGGTCCTGACTCTCTCCGCCTTCAAGCACAACGCCGTCCTTCTTCATGCCAAGTGCAAGAACAACCTTGTCTCCAGCTTCAACGACTGACCCAGAATCTTTACGCACTTCCTTTGTCTGCATGTTGGCAAGATCTTTCAATGCGCGATCGATCATTTCTTTTGTAGGTTCAGTCGACTTCTTTTCAACTGACAGCTTCGAGTAATCTGCAAGCTTTGTTATCTTCGGGAAGAGGGCAACTTCCGCCGTGAACACAAGATCGTTTCCTGGAGCCATTTTTTCAACATTGAAGTACGGCTGACCAACAGTTTCCAAATCTTCCTCGATCATTGCTTTCAAAAAGTGGTCGCGGATCAATCCTTCAATAGCCGCTTCAAGCAACGGCATTTCGCCAACTCGACGCTTTACCGTTTCATAATCAGCCTTTCCTGGTCGGAAACCAGGAATTTTTGATGATTCCGCAAACTGTCCAGCAGCTTCTTTCATTCCAGCTTCAACCTCTGCGTGAGGAACAGTAATAGTGAGAGTGGCTTTGTTGTCTTTTGTTTCGATTTTGTATGGCATATTGGGCGGAGTGTACGAAAAATAGGAGTGATTGTCAAAAGTCGCAAGCTTAAAATCAAGCAAATAAAAAAGAGAGCCCGCAGGCTCTTCTTTTTTACATAATGTTTGCAAGAACGATCAGGATAGCAACGATGTTCACAATTTTGATCATCGGGTTGATCGCAGGACCTGCAGTATCTTTGTACGGATCTCCCACCGTGTCTCCAGTAACCGCCGCTTCATGAGCAGGTGATTTCTTTCCACCGTAGTTTCCATCTTCAATATACTTCTTCGCATTGTCCCAAGCACCTCCTCCGGTTGTCATCGAAATGGCAAGGAAAAGTCCAGTAACAATCGATCCCATCAGCAATCCTCCCAACGCCGCTGGTCCAAGGAAGTATCCAACAAGGATCGGTACAACCACTGGAATAAGCGCAGGAACAATCATTTCGTTTAAAGCAGCCTTTGTAACGATGTCTACCGCTCGGCTGTAGTCAGGCTTCGCAGTTCCTTCCATGATTCCGTGAATTTCCTTGAACTGACGTCGTACTTCTTCCACAACCTTTCCAGCCGCCTTTCCAACCGCCTCCATTGCGTATGCAGAGAAGATGTATGGAAGCAGACCTCCGATAAATAGACCGACGATTACAAGTGGATCAGAAAGTGAGAAATCAACATCGATGTCTCGTAGAATCAATTCTTCTGTATAACTTGCAAACAATACAGTTGCGGCAAGTCCAGCAGAAGCAATCGCGTATCCTTTTGTAACGGCCTTTGTTGTGTTTCCAACAGCGTCAAGCGGGTCTGTTACTTCACTTCGAACCGAACTTGGCAAATCAGCCATTTCGGCAATTCCGCCAGCGTTGTCGGTAATTGGACCATACGCATCAAGCGTTACAACCATACCGGTAAGTGAAAGCATCGAAGTCACAGCAAGAGCCGCTCCATAAATGCCTCCAAATTCGTACGCAAGCAAGATTCCACCAGCGATCACAAGTACCGGCAATACAGTTGAACGCATCGAAAGCGCTAGACCGGCGATAATGTTTGTTCCGTGTCCAGTCTGTGAAGCGGCTGCGATGTGACGAACAGGACCGTAAGCAGTCGAGGTGTAATATTCAGTAATGACAACCATCAATGCAGTCACGACCAATCCGATAAGCAACGAAGCGAATACCGCATTTGTATCGATTCCAGCTACATCTGCAAGAAGGTATCGAGATGCGAAGTAGAACGCCACAGCCGAAACTAGTCCAGCTGCGATAAGTCCTTTATAAAGCGCGCCCATGATTGCTTTCGAACCAGTTCCAAGACGAATAAACTGAACTCCAATCAATGTAGCGATAACCCCGATTGCTCCAATAGCAAGTGGGAAGGTAATGATCGCAGTAATATTTCCGAACAAAATCGATCCAAGAAGCATGGCTGCAACTGTCGAAACAGCGTATGTTTCGAACAAGTCAGCCGCCATTCCGGCACAGTCTCCAACGTTGTCTCCAACGTTGTCTGCGATAACGGCAGGGTTGCGAGGGTCATCTTCTGGAATTCCAGCTTCTACTTTTCCGACCAAATCTGCGCCAACGTCAGCGGCTTTTGTGAAAATTCCTCCACCAAGTCGAGCAAAAACAGAGATAAGTGAACCTCCGAATCCAAGACCGATCAACGCATGCATGTCGCCTGTAAGAAGGTAAAGACCAGCAACTCCTAGAAGCCCAAGGGCAACAACGATGATTCCTGTTACAGCACCACCGCGAACGGCAATGTTAAGAGCAGGCTTCATTCCAAGCTTTGCTGCTTCAGCCGTTCGTACATTGGCTCGTACCGAAACAAGCATTCCAGTGTATCCAGCAAGACCAGAAAGGATCGCTCCAACAGCGAAACCAAGAGCAATTCCCCAGTCAACAAGTCCTAAAATAACGAACACAACGGCACCGATAAGGGCAATAACACGGTACTGACGGTTCAAAAACGCATTCGCACCTTCCTGGATCGCAAGAGCGATACCAATCATCTTTCCTTCACCAGCTGGTTGTTGCATGATCCAGCGAATCATAAACGCGGTGTACACAAGTGCTACCGCTGCAACGATAATAGAGAGCAAGCTAATATCTGGCATAGAGCCGTTTACATAATAAATTAACAAGAAAAACGTGGTTATAATACGAATTCCATACAAACGTGTCAATGACAAAAAGACATTTTTCAATTGACGAAAAGCCAAAAAAACGGTATTCTACCAAGGCCTAAACCGGCAAAAGTATTTCGTTAAAAGAATCGATTACACAAAAATTAGCAGGCTTAGGACTGGCTGGAATCCGTATTCTGGTCGCATTGAAGCCATATATCCTAGGTGCAGGAAAAGCTGCATTTACACCGGTAAGAAGAATCGGACAAATTTTTTTGGACGGTTTTTTTGTACCCATCTATCGAATCGCCTACACAATAAAGAAGCAATTTGATGCGTTCTGGCGACCGGCAAAGAATAAAATGATGGTATTCGTCACGAATCGTTACGCCGTTCACGTAGCAGTAGGTGTAATCGCCTGTGCGGTAGTGTTTTTAAATATTGGAACAAGTGAAGTACGTGCGGAGACATTTGGTGAAAAAAGCTTGATGTTCGCCATCGCGACAAACCAAGATGTCGAAATCATCGAAGAATTTGCCATCGACACAGAACGAGCAGAATACATGGCATTTTCGTACCGACCAGCCACAGCAATTTCGGCATCTGGACGAGGCGGCACGGACTTCATAAACGAGGACACGGCGAGCCTGTCGGTAATCGGCGGTGGTGCACTGACGGCACCCACGATCTCGGAAGGAGCAGAATCAACCGCGCCACGAACAGAGGTCGAAACATATGCAGTCGCGCAAGGAGACACACTTTCAACCATCGCCGCAAAGTTCGGTATCTCGTTAAACACACTTCTCTGGGCAAATAGTTTGACGGTGAATTCATCCATTAAGCCAGGAACCGAGCTAACCATCCTTCCGACAACAGGAGTTCAGCATAAAGTGGTGAGCGGAGACACCGTTTCAAAAATTGCGACAAAATATAAGGTAGAAGAAGCAGAAATTATCGCATTCAATCGACTCGCGAGCGCCGAAGACATCATTATCGGAGAAAGCTTGATCGTGCCGAACGGTGAAGTTCAGGCAGCGGCACCTGCTCGGCGACCAACAAGCGTAACCACCGTCTTTACACCGCCAGCAACGTCGTCATCGATCCCAACAACCACAACGCCGTCAACGACAGCTCCGGCAACAGGCAGCGCATCAGGGTCAGGTGTAATGGTTTGGCCAACAGATCTGCGCGTGATCACTCAGTACTATGGATGGAGTCATACAGGGATCGATGTAGATTGTCACTTTACTCATGATAACTACGCAGCAGATTCAGGAGTAGTGCAATACGCGGGATGGAAGGGAGGATATGGGTATGCAGTCGAGATCAATCACGGGAACGGACTGGTGACCCGGTACGGCCATCACGCCTCGATGTATGTTTCTGCAGGCGAAACAGTATCAAAAGGACAAGCGATAGGACGATGCGGAACAACTGGAATTTCGACAGGAACTCACCTTCACTTCGAAGTGATGTCCGGCGGAGCTTTCAAGAACCCGCTTGAGTACATTAGATAAAGAACAAAGGGGCGAAAGCCTCTTTTTCTGTTGAGTGATATTACTCAACAAGTTTCGGGCGATACTGCAGTGCTTCCGCAAGATGCGAAACAGAAATAGATTCTATGTCATCCAAATCAGCAATTGTGCGAGCTACCTTCACGACTCGAGTGTAGGCACGTGCAGAAAGGTGTAGTCGTGCAACGGCTTGTTTGAGCAGATCGAAACAATCAGCGGAAAGTGAACAGAATTCCGCTAAGTGCTTGCTCGTCAATTCCGAGTTAGAACAAATACCAAGCGACGCATACCGTAAGCGTTGACGATTGACCGCATTCTGAACTCGAGCTCGAATCGAATCCGAATTTTCAACAGGCTGAGCATTAGTTAATTTATCGAAATCGACCCGAGGCACGTCGAGCGCTAAATCAATGCGATCAAGCAAGGGGCCCGAGATTTTTTGCTGGTAGCGATGAACCTGACTTGGCGTGCACTGGCATGCGCGCGTGGGTTCTGTGGCGTATCCGCACGGACAAGGATTCATTGCGGCAATCAGCATAAATTTAGCAGGAAATTCTAGTCGACCGGCCGCGCGAGAAATCGAAACGATGCCATCTTCAAGTGGTTGACGCAAGTTCTCGATCGCGGTGCGTGGGAATTCTGGGAATTCATCCAAAAACAAAATACCCCGATGCGCCAACGAAACATCGCCCGGCATCGGCCAAGTGCCTCCACCAATTAGTGCTACACTCGAACTAGAGTGATGCGGGGCACGAAACGGACGCACGCGCACCAGATTCGTTAACGGACGCGAAGAAGAGATGGAAAGAATTTTGGTAATTTCGAGCGCTTCTTGAAAAGACAAATCTGGCAAAATAGAAGGTGTCGCACGAGCCAACATAGTCTTCCCGCTACCAGGAGGGCCCGTAAAAAGAATATTGTGACTACCGGCAGCCGCAATTTCGAGCGCACGTTTTGCCTGTTCCTGCCCCTTTACGTCTTCCATGCCAAACTGAGCTTTATGAGCCGAAAGCTTCTTGCGACTACGACGCGTAGGCATGACCGGTGCCTCGATAGTGCCATTTAAAAATTGAATCGCTTCCTGAAGAGTTGAAACAGGAACTACCCTTACACCTTTTACTAAAGCGGCCTCGTGCGCGCTTTCGCGAGGAACCATGATGGACTTAATGCCCTCGTCTCGAGCGAGAGCGGACGCGAGCAGAACGCTATTCGTTGGTCGTACATCGCCTTGTAGCGAAAGCTCGCCAACGATTAAGCACTCGCGTAATGCGTCCAGTCGCTGCAGCACGCCTTCCGACGCCAAGATCCCGAGCGCAATGGCCAAATCAAATGCCGGTCCCTGCTTTTTAATATGCGCAGGAGCTAAATTGACCGTGACGCGTGTTCGCGGAAACGAAAATCCACAGTTCTTAATTGCCGCCCGAACGCGATCCCGCGACTCCGAAATAGCGGCATCCGGCAACCCGACAACTCTAAACGAAGGCAGCCCAGACGAAATATCTGTCTCAACTCGAATTAAATACGCTTCTAATCCAAAATGTGTCGCCGAGCGAATAAAAAAATCTCCCATACAAAAGTAAGCGGGAGTATTTAATCGTCCAAACTCTACAAACGAGTCGGTTCTTTTTTAGTATAGACCAAAAGCAAAATCGCGCCAGTCACAATGAGGATATCTGCCAAATTAATTGCCGATCGTCCAAAGAAAAGAAGGTAATCGGTTGTAAATCCGTTCACAAGTCGGTCAACCAAGTTATCCAACGCTCCAAAAAAAATCATCGAGGCAAACCCGCTACGCAAAGGCGCTTTCCTGAACTCGCGCAGAATGAAGTACCCTAGCAAACAGAGTAAGGCCAAGCTAATCGGTACAACGACAAAGAGTGGAGCGGGAATACTAAAAGCGATTCCTGGGTTTTTGTAGAGAAAGATTTGAAACAATCCCCCGCGTTGCGTTTCGTTTCCTTCCAGTAATTGCAGAGCGAGTACCTTAAAAACAATATCAGCCGCGGTAATCACGACTGATAGTGTAAGGAAAAAGTAAAAATACTTCTGACGCATGATTAAAGTTCCTGTGTGAGTGTTTTTTTGCTGGCAACAGTGCTTGTCGAAGTCGGACGAGCACGCAAACGATCTTCGCCAATTGGTTCGTTTGTGTACTTGTCGATGCCGTAAGTACCTTTTTGAATACGTTCAAGCGCAGATTCTACATCTCGCAGCTCTTTTTCCAGCTCCTGTTCTAAAGAGAGGTTGTTGCTGTAATCTGCGATTTCCACAGCGTTCTCGTCTTCGTCGTCGCCGTATTCTGGAAAGCGAGCATCGTAATCTTCTTCGCTGGCAGAAATATTCTTCTTCGCAAAACGCGCGAGTGAAGTTGTGAGTCTTGTCTGTTCTTCTTCTAGTTTTGCACGCATTTCATCCAAAAACTCCTGACTGTACGAACCTGATGATTTTTTTGTCATATAACGTAATTACTTACAGAAAGTCTAGAGCAATTAACGGAAGAAAACAAGCAAAGGGCTGAAATGAGGAAAAAAGTGAGCAAATTGTTGTATAGAAAAAAGGAGCGCGGTTGTTGACAGGCATCTTTGTGGTTGTCCTGTACGGCTGCGCTCCTTACGAGCGACTTTTTGAAGGACACCGTTCATTGAAGGCTGGGCTCTTGAGACACCCCGATCTCTCGAGAACTCAACCTTCAGTCGGCGTCGACTTTGAAAAAGTCTTTTGACTCTGACCGCTCTACCTCGTCCGGGATTGCACGGCGTGCAAAGAACGTGTGTGAACGACGCGGTGGATCCATGGTTCGCTTCCTTTCCCCCGAACTGAAGCGAGAAAACAAGATGGAGTACAGCGGTGAGATAATTCCCAGAGGTGGGGCTCTGGAAAATTTCCCCTGAGTCATGTTCGATCAATAATTGATCGAACGACGGGATTGTTGAAGGAGCGATCGAACTTGTAACTACATTGTATGATGGTGAACACTTAATGTCAACAACGTATTAGTACCGAATTTATTGAGTAAAACGCGAAAACTGTGGATAAGATTTTAAACTGTGGATAAAGAATATGTGGATAACTCTTAGTTCATGCACTGTTTATCCACAGGCTGCGTGAACTTAATAACAGAGCCGAATGCCATGTTTGTGCACGCGAATCTGTTCAAATAACAAAGGAAAAGCAGAGAATGACCCAATGTCTGTTGATGAATCTAGGCGTAAAGTCGCGACCGACGGATACAAAAACAGTTCATTCGTTTTTACTGGGCATTTCGAAAAAGTGCTAGGCAGGCGTGGACTTTCAGAATTCTTCCGCTCGATCCGAAGAAGTGTCTCGCCCGAAGCTCGCTCGAGCCGCAAACTAACAATCAACTCTTCGCTTGCGAAGGTGGTTCCATAATATTCATCCGTGGTCTCGACAGTTACATCCCGAGTCTCCCCAATCGACAATTCTTGATAAAGTGAACCATCCGGCAGTGATGCGGAAGTACTGGTAATAGAAAGAAGTCCAAAAACCTGTCGTCCAAGGCTGCCGAGCGACTCCAAATCCAGGTCAGAGCTAAAACGCACCTCGGTAATGTAAGAATTATTCAACGTATATTCTGAAATAAGGCTTTCTTCCGAAATTTGATCAAAAAAGGCATTTAGTTGAGCCTGTGTATCGAGCTGCTCAGTGAACGTATCAAGTCCAACAACCTGCAGTGGAGAAAACGCCATAATCGGCGTCGAACCCTCGGGGAACAGATTAGTAGCGATAAAATCAGAGCGATGCTTTAGGAAAAGCGCGCCATGACGATGAGACATGCGCGAAACCTCGAGATGATCAGCGAATTGAATAAAAAGCCCCGCATATCCAGGCAAAACACCTCGCGCGCCTAGGCGTTGTCCACCTTCTTCGGTAGCTAGATCATTCAGGGTCACAAGCGTACGTTTCTTCGATCGATAAACAGAGAGACGATCCGAAAGCTCATTTTCGAGCGTTTCATTCCCGATTCGTCCAACAGAAACACCAATTAAATCAGTCGAATCATAATAAAGGACCACATCCCCTTTTGAATGAGTGAGCAACTGCTCAAGCGTCCAAGGGTGCTGCGGAAGCAATGCTTGTGACCCGAGCTGCTGCAATAAAAAAGTCATATTCTTCCCAGTACGCGGGAATTCGATGGCATATTCCGTTGTGCTCGGATACGTGACTCTAGCCACAGAAGAAAGTGTAATAACACGGTAAACGCTCCACAAAACAAGAAAACTAAACAAGCAAATAACAAACATCCAAACAACCCGCCAGGATTTCCGGCGGGTGTTGGATGCATTCAAAGGGATGTTTAGATTGGTGTGCATGGTTATTTTGAACTTTGCGGTCGACGTGCAGGACGCTGATCGCGTCGTGGAGGTCGAGAAGAGCCAGAAGGCTTTCGTTCTCCGCTTGGCGCTGTTTGAGCTTTGGCTTTCATTTCGTCGGTGTAGACATTACCTTCCGCCTGCTTCATAGAAAGGTTGATACGTCCCATATCATCGATTTCGATCACCTTTACATGAACCTTTTGATCTATTTTAACAATATCGTTCACATTTTCAACTCTCCAAGGAGCAAGCTCCGAAATGTGAACCATTCCGTCTTTACCTGGAAGGACTTGAACGAAGGCACCAAAGTCCATAATTCTTACAACCGTTCCTTCAAAAAGCTCTCCTTTTTGAATCTCGCGAGTCAAATTATGAATCCAGTCATACGCCTTCGAACCACTTTCTCCATCTGTGGCTGTAATCATCACCAGTCCGTCTTGTTCGATGTCGATGGCTTGAACGCCAGTCTTCTCAATGATTTCGTTGATCATCTTTCCGCCCGGTCCGATTACTTCGCGAATTTTATCTGGGTGAATCTTGAGTTTAAGAATACGTGGAGCAAACTTTGAAAGTTCGGCTCGCGGTTCCGCGATAACGGCGCGCATTTGCTTCAAAATTTCCAAACGAGCATTTTTCGATTGTCGCAAAATCTCTTCCATCATTTCCTGCGTGATTCCGTCGGTCTTCGTGTCCATCTGGATCGCTGTAATTCCTGCGTCTGTTCCAGTTGCTTTGAAGTCCATTCCACCCTTTCCGTCTTCCAAATCTTGAATGTCGGTAATGACCTTCCAATCGTTACCAATCGAGGCAAGTCCGATAGCGATCCCGGCAACCGGCGCACTGATTGGGACTCCTGCATCCATCAACGCAAGTGTTGAAGCGCACGTAGAAGCCATCGAGCTAGAACCGTTCGAGTTCATTGTTTCCGAAACCACACGAACCGCATAAGGAAAATCTTCTTTCGAAGGAATCACCGGAATCAACGCTTTTTCCGCAAGCGCTCCATGACCGATTTCGCGTCGTCCTGCGCCTCGCAGCGGTTTCGCTTCACCAACCGAAAACGGAGGGAAGTTGTAGTGGTGCATGTAGCGCTGTTCACCAACGGTTTCCATTCCATCAAGTGTCTGCTGATCTCCCGGCGCACCAAGTGTACAAACGGAGAGGATGTGCGTTTCACCTCGATTGAAATGTCCGCTTCCGTGAACACGTGGCAACAATCCAACTTCGATTTCAAGATCTCGAACCTCTTCAATCCCTCGTCCGTCCACGCGCTTCCCTTCTTCCAAAATCATTCGCGAAATTTCGTGTTGAACAAAGTCGTAAATCAAGTTCGTTCCAATTTTCAATTTATCTTCTGCGATTCCCTGTGAAAGAAGATGCTGTTGCAAGTCCGCTTTCAACTGTTCCTTCGCGTCATTCCGTTCTTGCTTCGTCGCCTTTGGGGCAGCAAAGAACAGTTCCTGAATGCGTCCAATCATGAAGTCTTTCGAAAGCGCTTCGATACGTTCTTGTTCTTCTGTTGGAGTAGAAACAAGAATCGCTTTTTCTTTTCCAAGTTCGCCGCGAACGTGTTCGATAAGAGCGATGACAGGTGCAAGCTCTGCACGCCCTCGAGCAAATGCCTCAGCGATCACTTCTTCCGGAACCTGGTTCGCTCGCGCTTCGATCATACAAATCTTTTCGGTTGTTCCGGCAAGATCTAAATCAAACGAAGTAGATGTTCGTTGCGTGTAGGTTGGATTAAACACCCACTCATCTTCAATCTTACTCACGCGCACAGCAGCGATTGGACCACTCCAAGGAATGTTGCTCATGTGAAGCGCGCAAGAAGCGCCGATCAACCCAAGAATATCCGGATCATGTTCTTCGTCGAAAGAAAGTACGGTACAAATAATCTGAACTTCATTTCGAAGTGAATCATCGAACAGCGGTCGAATCGCACGATCAATAAATCGACTTACAAGCACCGCTTCGTCAGTCGGTCGTCCTTCGCGTTTAATAAATCGCGAACCCTTAATACGTCCCGCCGCGTACAGCTTTTCCTCGTAATCAACCATCAAAGGGAAAAAATTCATCCCTTCACGTTTTTCCTTGCTCATTACGGCCGTTACAAGAACGATTGTGTCACCCATGCGCACAGTGATGGCCGCATTTGCTTGCGCACCAAATCGACCACTTTCAATAACCAATTCCTTTCCAGCGAATTGAGTTGTAAATCTCTTAATATCCATAGTACATAAATGTTTCGGTTCGAATCGGAAGATCGCTCAGTTTTGAATGAATCAAAACAAGATCTCGACGGCTCGAACCGAATAGAATTAATAAATGAACCAGCCCTGCGGTCGCGTAACCGCAGAAAAGAGCATCTATTCCGACTTTGTTTTTTTGGAAGCTGTACGCTTTCGATCAGAAATCAAAAACGTTTTTCGATTGTTGGAAAGGTTTGTGTAAAGATCAGCTGATTCGGCCAAAATGCCCGAAGTCGATTCGCGGAACGAAGCAACATGGAAGATCCTTCCGTGCGAACGCACGTAGTCCCCAAGCGGAACGAAGTCGCCGTCTCCAGAAACCAGCACTACCACGTCCAACATGCTAAGCGAGCGCACGACATCGATGGTCAACCCAACATCCCAATCCCCTTTCTTGGTACCAGAATCGAACTCGAGCAAGTCTTTCGAAATCACCTCAATCCCATTTGTCTCAAGCGCATCAAAAAAGGCTTCCTCCTCTCCACCTTTTGTAGAGATAGTATACGCCATCGCACGAATTAATTGAGCATCCCCTACCGTTTCGCGAACAATCGCTGGAAAATTTACTTTACTTTGAAAAAGGTTTCGTGCGCTGTAGTACATGTTCTGTACGTCGATAAATACACCGACACGCCGTCCATTTGTTAAAATCATAGTTGTATAAAAAGAACAAAAGCCCGCAAATGCGGGATTTTGTATTACTTAGCTGTGCGCAACTTAAGCTCTTCTACAAGAGTGTCGTGTGCTGCTTTATTTTCACGTTCCAAATACTTCAGAAGGCGTCGTCGTTCTGTCACCTTCTTTAGAAGACCTCGTCGAGAGCTGAAATCTTTCTTGTGCTGACGCAAGTGCTGAGTAAGGTACTTGATTTCAGCGGTCAAGATAGCGATCTGCACTTGTGGCGAACCTGTATCCGACTCGTGAGTTTTAAATTTACTAATAATGCGCTGTTTTGATGCTTTATCTAGCATAGAAATGAATGTTCGTCTGATGGTCTTAGAAAAACGTTGCGCAACGTAAATCCATGGCCAACAGCAATAAATTATGAAGCTAAAATAAGCCAAATCAAGAATAATGTCAATATAAACCATCAAAAACCCCTAACTCAATCTCAAGCCCTGATATCTCTCCACCCCTAGTCCCTAACCCCTACAACCTATTCCTCCCAAGCGCCCTCGAAGAAACCTTGACAGAAGTGCGAAATTCCGCTATATTCAGCGCACTTTCATCTTCCTGGTCCGCCCGGCCAAACCAGCTTCCTCTCGTGCTGGCCGGGTGAGATCGGGAACCTCTCAGACCGCCCTCTTCGCGCAACTCGATTCGATAACGTACCCACCGTGGATATCGAGCCTGTGCGTAAGAGAGGCGGTCTTTTGATTTGTGTCGTATAATATATTTGTATGGCATCAAACATGGAAAAATGGATCATCCAATTTCTGGAATACCTAGAAGTCGAACGCGGTCGTTCGGTACGAACGGTGCGAAACTACGATTTCTACCTTCGTCGATTTTCGGAATGGGCAAACAACCCATCCCCCGCTTCGATTTCGCAAGAAATGGTCCACAAATATCGTCTTCACCTAAACCGCGACATCGAAGGACGCGAAGATGTGAATTTAAAAAAGAGCACCCAAAACTACCACCTTATCGCTCTGAGAGCATTTTTAAAATATCTTCAAAAGATCGACGTCAAAACAATGGCGCCCGAAAAAATTGAACTCGCAAAACAAACATCACGCAAAGTAGAATTTTTAGAAACAGAAGAACTTGCGCGACTGTTGAGCGAACCAAAAAAAGTCGGAGGACTCGTCGGTCTGCGCGACACCGCCATTTTGCAATTACTCTTTTCGACCGGCCTACGCGTCTCCGAACTAGCGTCCTTAAAGATTGAGCAGATAAATTTGAAGCGCGATGAATTCACAGTGAAAGGAAAAGGGAGCAAGCACCGCATCGTATTCCTTTCGGAAGAAGCGCGCAAAGCATTGAAAGCGTACCTCGATACACGAAAAGACGTTTCTCCATTCCTGTTCGTTAGTCACGACCGTGCAAAAGGCTCACGCGACTCGGGAGCAATCACGCCCCGCACCATTCAACGCATCGTAGAAAAATACGCGCTCGAAGCAGGAATCACAAAACGCATCACGCCTCACACCATCCGCCACACATTCGCCACAGACTTGCTGCGCAACGGTGCAGACATTCGTTCGGTCCAAGAAATGCTCGGTCACGAATCGATCACTACAACTCAAGTCTACACACACGTGACAAACAAACACCTAAAAAACATCCACAAAAAATTCCACTCGCAAGGTGAATAAAGCTTGCGAACATCACGAGCACTGTGAAGTGATCTCTCATCTCGCGCGAGCTCGAGAGATCTCTCGGCGAAATTCAAAACACGTTTCCCCTCCTTCTCAGATCCACAAGGAGGGGCTAGGGGTGGTTCTGCTTTTATCGAATGTGAACGCGCCGCGCAAAGTCGATTAACGCTGGATCCCGGATCAAGTCCGGGATGAAGTGTCTTGAGCAGTGAATTCGCAATAGTACAATCACCTCATTTCGCCGGCGAGCGAAGCACAACAGTCTCTCGTCTCGCGCGCAATCGAATAGATTGCCACGTCGACTGCGTCTCCTCGCAATGACAAAGTAAGTTCCCATTCCTACTCCCTACACCCTATCCTCCTATTCCCTCCCCCCTATGCCCTCCCCACTAATTCTCGCATCCACCTCAAAATTCCGAGCCGAAGTATTGCGCGACGCCGGATACGAATTTGAAGTAATCGCACCGGGGATAGATGAAAAAACAATCCGCGACAGCGATCCCGAAGTGCTCGTGGCGAAACTAGCGAAGGCCAAGGCGGAAGATGTCGCAAAGAACATCAAGGATCAAAACGTCATCATCATCGGCAGTGATCAAGTCGTTCTATGCAACGGCGAGCTGCGCGAAAAACCAGCTAACGAAAACGAAGCAAGAACATTCTTCCGCAGCTACGCAACGCATCCGCTCGAACTAGTAAACGCAATTCACCTGATCAATCCAGCAACAAAAAAATCCGCGTACGCCATCTCAAAAACCATCGTCACATTCCACCCAACGCTCAAGAACATCGAAGACGAAGTAATGGGCAAAGGCATCGTGATGCACTGCGCGGGCGCTATTCAAATCGAAGATCCGCTCGTACAAAAACACATCGCATCAAGCACAGGAACAGAAGACAGCTACAAAGGAATGCCACTTGCGACACTCAAACATCTACTCGATCAATTTTAAAAGACTGACTCCAAAAAAGAGTCAGTCTTTTAAAAACGAACGCCGCCCGTCGACACGAGGTCGATGGGCGGCTAGAGAGGCGGAGCGAGCTATCGACGAGGCAGTTTGCAGGTGCAGAACACTCGCCTTGGACGAGTGTGCACTCCCGGCGGCAGCTTCATGCCGAGCGAGAGTGAAGGGTGGATACCCTGAAGGCACTCCTTGATCTCCTTCACGACGTACGGCTGGAATCCACAGTGATGCGTCAGAAGGTGGCGGCTCATCCTTGCCACTTCACCAACCGTCGGAAATCCGAGTGCATGGAACACGGCCTGCCGGCACGCGTCGGTGTCGAAGCTCATTGTGCGTTGGAAGACTTCGAACTCGATCTCGGGTACAGCAGAATCTGTCACGGCGTTCTCCAGTAACGAGTTCTTGATCGGCTTCGAAATGAAGTCGTAAAAATAGACTACAGAAAACAAAAATGCTTGTCGAACAAATGCCGTATAAACGAACAGCCGTCCATCGACACAATGTCGACGGACGGCCAGAGCGAGTACGCTACCGATTCTTGGGTGACTTCGAATCAGCAGACTTCTGATCGGTGTCATCGACTTCGTACTTGTACGTCACCGCGCAGTCAAGCCAGTGCTTGTACTCATCTCCGTGAGCGTGCTGGAGAAGCCGAAGCGCGTCCGGCTCATCGTAGCCTGTTGCTTGGGAGAACCTGCCACAGCTGTTACAAGTTCCATGTGCGGTGACACGCTTAATTGCCATATGCCCTTCCTTGGATGGGATTAAGGTTATCGAATGGCGTGATGACCTGTTGCTACTTCACTCTTCCGGCGATTCTGGCTCCTCGGCGTCGAGCGCGGCGTGCGTCGGTTGGGCATCGCCCGACTCGCCATTCGACTCCTCACTCACGTACGGACGACTGAGTAGTCGATCCAGCTTCGCCTTCACTTCCGCGAGCGTGCGGTTGAGCGCAGCGTTCTCCTTCCGGAGCGCAGCACTCTCTTCGCGCAGCGTCCGGTAATCACGGGCGATCCGGTTGAGCAGGCGCAGGATGTTGCGCTCTTCCCGCTTTGCGATCACAGCCCCTCCTAGGTGATTGATCGGTAGTCGTTTCGAAAATCGAAACCGACATCTATGTATACCAGACCAAAAACCCGTTGTCTAGCCCGCGCCCTTGATTTTTTTCAAAAATCTTGTATGATATGCGGGCGAAACTTTTTCACAATCTGCCCTGGTAGCTCAACGGATAGAGCAGGAGGGTTCTAACCTCAAGGTTGCAGGTTCGAGTCCTGCCCGGGGCACCATTCGACTTCGTTCGGCTTTGAAGCCTCACTCCCCTCATGGTCTTCGACCAGCGAGAAGAGATAGAACAGGTTCCGTTTCAGAACCGAGCGAAGTCGAATGTCCCGAGCGAATAAAGTGAGTCGAGGGGCACGCCGCTCACAGTCTTCGACCAGCAAGTGCGACCAGCGGCAATTATGGTGGCTATGGTGAAATGGTTATCACAGCGGTTTGTGGTACCGCTAGTACGGGTTCAATTCCCGTTAGCCACCCCATCAAAAAATCTCCCAAGTGGAGATTTTTTGTTTGTTTTAGCGAAATAAGGTACGATTAAACAAAGCAAACAGTATGAAAAAATACATTATTCTTCCAGTGCTAGCGCTTACCCTTCTCGGCGCCGGCTGTCTTTCGAACAAGACTCAGGATCCTGAACCTGAAGTTATCGTTGACCAAGAACAGCAAGAGCCCATCGCGCTCGCGAGTCCAGAACAAAACGATCGCGTGAACTCACCGCTGGTGATCGCCGGAACAATCAAAACGGACGTGTCCGGAATTCGTTGGAATGTATTGCAGAACGAAGAAGTGTTAAGCGAAGGCGATCTACTTCGCGAAACAGATACGGAAACTTCCGTAACTGAATTCAGCGAACGCATCTTCCTTCCAGTGCTCGAAGACAGCGACTTCACTCTACGAATTTGGCCAATGTATGGTGATCGTGTTGGGGAAGAAATGACCGAAGTTGAACTACGCGCCGCGACAACAGAAAAAACATCGGTAAACATATTCTTCATCGATCCAGATTTGCAAGAATTCGATTGCAGCGAACTCGACTTCGAAAAACGCACCGTGCTCAAAACAGAAAACGTGGCAGAGCTAGCGCTACAAGAATTGATCATGGGACCAACCAGCGATTGGGCACTCACTTCCCTTCCGACTGGAACACAGCTAGAAAACATCAAGGTTTCAAACGGTGTAGCGACGGTAGAATTCTCTTCACCAAACATCTCGGCCTGGAGCGGCGGTTCGTGCCATGTCGCATCACTCCGCGCGCAAATCGAACGCACGCTCACCCAATTCCCAACCATCAGCGAAGTAATCATCTCGGTAAACGGTGAAACCGAAGAAATTCTTCAACCATAGAAATCGACCCCGAACAACGGGGTCTTTTCTTATAAAAAAGTTGACAAGTAAGCCAAAAAAAGCTAAATCAACGACAGGAGGCACAATGGAAATTCGAAGGGTAAAATCGGTATTGGAAGAAATGATCGGACGCGAGGTCTGCTGTACCGAGATCGGCGGGAACGAACGAATTCGTCGGATCCACGTGACGTCGGAACTGCTCTCGGCGGAGCATGTAGGTGGTGGAGTGTTTGTGCTCTACTTCTACATGTGCAAGCTTTTTTACGACATTCGTAGCGAGGGCTCGGGAGAATTTTACATCCGACGTACGCGCAGGGCGCTATTGGCAGTATCTACCCAATGTGTGAAGAGTGCTTGCTTCGATGCAGAAGAAGTGAGCATGAAGCTGAGCTGCGCAGATAGTCGTTACGAGTTGTTTGTAACAACCCGGCCAGCACGACGAGCGACCCTGGAAGCCAGTTCGGACCCCGCGGGTACTGAAGAGCTTCATCGATCAGTCCAATACGCTCGAGAAACCGACACGTTACCCGACTTCCGAGGGCGCTACGTGCCCGAAGAAGTCTACTGCGCGCTGACGCACTAGCGAGGTCCCACACGGGGACCTCTTTTGTTTGCAACGCTCGCAAAAAGGCTCATTTTCGCATACACTACAACAAACATTTTCTATGAAAACATTTCTTATTTTAGACGGAAACTCACTCCTTCACCGCGCCTGGCACGCGATTCCGCCGCTCACTACAAAAGACGGTCGAGTGGTAAACGCCGCGTACGGCTTCACGATGGTGATCGAAAAAATGCGCGAAAAATACGCACCCGACTACATGGCGGTTGCGTGGGATTTACCAGGAGGAACATTTCGTCACGAGGAATACGCCGAGTACAAAGGAACTCGCGCAAAAAAAGAACCAGAACTGTACGAACAAATTCCGCTCATCCAAGAAATTCTTGCAGACTACAACGTCCCTTCCCTGTCCGCTCCAGGATTTGAAGCCGACGACATTGTAGGAACCATCGCCGAAACCTACGGCGCAAAAGAATTGAAAGTACTGATCGTAACCGGCGACTTAGATGCGCTGCAACTTGTGACCGAAACGGTAAATGTCGTGATCTTTGTAAAAGGTCTTTCCGAGGTGAAACAATATGATCCAGCGATGGTGAAAGAGCGGTATGAACTTACGCCAAGTCAGCTGATCGACCTCAAGACACTTATGGGCGACGCGTCCGACAACATTCCTGGCATCGCAGGAGTTGGAAAAAAGACAGCGACAGATTTGTTGAAGCAATACGGAACGATCGAAAAAATTTACGATGCAATCGAAGCAGGAGATGTTCCAGAAAAGTTTGTAAAAAAATTCGCCGGACAAGAAAAAACAGTTGAACAGATGAAGCGACTAGTTACTATCGTCCGTGATGTAGAGCTGAAAGACTTCAAAAAAGAAGACGCGCAACTACGCGAACCGAACGCAGAAAAATTACGCACCGTGTTCGCCGAACTAGAATTCAAGACCTTGCTGCGAAAGTACGAAGGCGAAGGCAGCAGCGAGGCACCGGTCAAAAAGAAAGCAAAAAAACAACGCGCTTCTGTTGATCTCGACACGCTGAACAAAGAAAAGATTGCGGTGCATATCGAATACGGACAAACAGATTTGTTCGGCTCCGGAATAAAAACAATCGCGCTCTTCGACGGAAAAAAGTTGTTCGCGGTTGAGCACCCGGACAAGAAAACACAAAAACAAATTCTACAAGCACTTAACGCAAGTAGCGAAATCATCTTCTACGACGCAAAAAAATTCTTCCACGAAGTAGGCGAAGTGTCCGCACAAGTGTTCGACACATTGATCGCGTCCTACTTGCTTGCGCCTGGCGACCGCGCATTCGACTTCGAGCAAATCGTGTTCCAACATTTGCAACAATCAATAAACGAAAAAACATCGGCGGCAGAAAGTGTTGAATGGAATTGGGAACTTGGCCGCGCGTTGAAAGAAAAAATCGAGACAGCAAAATTGGAAGACGTAATGTACAAAATCGAAATGCCACTCCTTCCCATCTTGTTCAAAATGGAGCGCGAAGGAATCGAAGTGGATCGCGAAAAGATGAAAGAACTTTCACAGCGATTCGGTGAAGAACTCGATCGTCTTACGAAAAAAATTCACACACTCGCGGGCAATGATTTCAACATCAACTCCCCTTCCCAGCTCGCAAAAATTTTGTTCGAAGATCTACAGCTGCCAACGAAGAAAATTAAAAAAACAAAAAGCGGATTCTCGACGGCTGCAAGTGAGTTAGAAAAACTCCACGGCACGCACCAAATTATTCCACTCATCAGCGAATACCGCGAACTCGCAAAACTGAAATCAACGTACGTCGACGTGTTACCAAATTTGATTGCACAGGATGGTCGAATTCACACCACATACAATCAAACAATTGCAGCAACAGGTCGCCTTTCGTCGATAAATCAAAACCTGCAAAACATCCCGACGCGCACCGAACTTGGAAACGAGATCCGAAAAGCCTTCGTCGCACCAAAAGGTCGCACACTTGTCGCGATGGACTATTCGCAATTCGAACTTCGTCTCGCTGCCGATTTCTCCGGAGACAAATCGTTCATCAAAGCCTTCAACGAAGGCGCAGACGTCCACCGTAGAACAGCCGCGGAAGTACTCGGACTGAAAGAAGAAGATGTGACGAAGGAACAGCGCTACGCAGCAAAGGCAATCAACTTCGGAATCCTCTACGGGATGGGTCCTCGCAACCTGGCAAAAAGTACCGGCTTCTCGCAAAGCGAAGCGCAGGTCTTTCTCGACACGTATTTCCAAGTCCATCCCGAAATTCGAGAATACATCGACAGCATGAAGAAATCGGCGCACGAAAAGGAATACGTAGAAACGCTCTTCGGCCGAAAACGCTACCTGCCCGACATCAATGGCAATATCCAGATGCTCGTCGCTGCAGCAGAACGAATGGCGGTAAATATGCCAATCCAAGGAACGCAGGCCGACCTAATCAAAATGGCAATGATCGATATTGCGAAGTGGCAAGAAGCATCGGATCTAGACGTAAAGATGCTCCTGCAAGTCCACGACGAATTAATCTTCGAAATAGCAGACAACGACATCGAAAAAGCCGTCCCGCAACTCCAACGCTTAATGCGCGACGTCCACAAATTCAAAGTCCCTCTAGAAGTAAACGTAGCAACCGGCACCAACTGGGGCGCAATGCGCGAGCAGAAATAGACAAAGCGTTTCAAGTAGTCAATCGCGTGATGCGACCTATCTCACTCTGGTCATTGCGAGCGTAGCGAATGTTTTTACTCGGCCTTTAGCACCGGGTAATCTCTTACATCGCACGCGATCATACGTCGCTTTATCGTACTGAGCGAGAAAACGGTCTCGCGACTAGTGGTTGATGCAATAAAAACAAAACCCCACACTTCAGTCGACGTGTGGGGTTTTGAAATTCAGTCACCGCGTATCCGCACGAACGAATCAATAATTCAATCAAATTCCGACAATCAATCCCCTACCCCCCACTCATCAAAACTGCTAACATGGCAATATATGATTCTCTTCGTCTACGGCGCCGACGACTATTCTAGCTCGCGACATGTAAAAACATTACGGGCGCATTTTGAGTCGAAATATGATCCGTCTAAGATGAATGTAGACGTGGTAACGGTCGATAAGAAGACAGAAATTGGAACGGTCGCTTCCCTTCTGAAAAGTCCTGGATTCCTGAGCGATCGTCGGTTGGTGATTGTAAAAAATCTTCTCACAGAACACTCTACAAAGCCCGCAGCGGAGCCCTGGCTTCAGGTGATGAAGACGATTCCGACGGAAAACGTAGTGGTGATCCACGACGACCTGTCGGACAAAAAAGCTGAAAAACATCATCTGTTCAAGTCGCTTCAAGGGCTTGAAGGTGTGCACGCATATCACTTTCCAGAACAAACAGCTGGCTCGATGCTTGCGTGGGCAAAGACAGAAGTGGCACGATTAAAACTCAATATCTCCCCTACTCTGCTACAAAAAGTAGTCTCTGCGTCCGGAACCGATTTGTGGCAACTATCGAACGAATTAAAAAAGCTTGCCGGTTATTTCGAAGGTCGTGCAGTCGATCAAGCGGGTGTTGATAAGCTGATTATCGCAGGTTCGGAAGATGCTATGTTCGATTTGATGGATGCGATTTCCGAAAAGCACACAAAGAAAGCTCTCGCGCTCCTTCGGGCTCAACGGGACGCGGGTTCGAACGATTTTCAACTATTTTCGATGCTCGCTCGCCAAATCCGCTTACTTGCAAGCGCACGTTCGGTCATGGAATCTAGCCGCGGAGCAACGAAGCAAGATATTGCACAATCGCTAGGAATCCACCCATTTGTCGCCCAAAAACTGCTTCAACAAGGGAGAAACGGGTCATTTGCTCAAGCATCCGCGTGGCACAAAATGGTGTTCCGGTTCGATAACGACGTCAAAAACGGCAAAAGACAGGTGGATGCAGCGGTGGATAGGTTGGTGGCAGAAATGATTGCGTAGGCATTTTTAGCCGTTTGGCCAAGGCCAGCCGAAAACTTGACGAAATCACCAAAATTGCATATATTCGTGCAGTCCCACCGTTACGCTCAACAACGGTTTACGTCCAATTTAATAGACGTACCTAAATCAAATCACTATGCCTCAGTTGGCAAATGCAATGAAAGCGCTTCGTCAAAACAATCGACGAGCAGAACGAAATAAGCTTCGATTCGACGAAATCCACTCATTGCGACGAGCAGTTCGAAAATTGCTCGAAGCAGGAAAGATCGATGAAGCAAAGGATTCGGTAAAGAAACTCGATCAAAAAATCGACAAAGCAATCCAAAAGAAAATCCTTCCTTTGAACACGGGTTCGCGCCTAAAGTCTCGCTACATGGCGAAACTAAACGCAGCACTTGCGGCAAAGAAGTAAAAAAACTCCCCTTTCGGGAGTTTTTTGTTTACACAAGGAGCATCGCTTGACGAATGACCGCGATTGAAATAGGTTGGAAGTATAGTGAAATTTATGAAACTGGCAGTATTCTCACAGGGCACAGATAGATACATTCCTGATGACCAGGCAAGTTTTGTTTTGTAGCACACAATGAGTGGCGCAAAAAATTTCCTGCCTGGCCGGCAGGTTTTTTGTTTGCCAGGAGGAGAAAACGTGATGAACTTGGAACACCGAACCATCTTCTTAAAGAGCGAACGGCTCTACCTGCGTCCAATCGAAGAAGGTGATCTGCCAACGGCACAACGGCACGTAGTAGATCCAGAAATCCGTGACTTCATCAATCAGTCCTTCCCTGTGAATGCAAGGCAAGAACGCGAGTGGTGGGAGTCGATCGGCAGTAATCGTACCCCAAGTGTGATCACTCTAGCAATCGTGCTGAAGGAGAACGATCGATACATTGGTAGTATCGACCTGCACAACATCGATTGGCTTCATCGATGTGCCGAAACAGGAACGCTGATCGGTGAAAAGGAATGCAGGGGCCAGGGTTACGGATCTGAAGCCAAGCATCTGCTGCTCGAATACGCATTTCGAACGCTCGGTCTGCATCGAATCGAGTCGCACGTCTACGCAAACAACGAACGCTCGCTGAAGTGTCAGCTGAAGTGCGGATACGTGGAGGAGGCACGATTGCGCAAGAGGCGCTGGAAGAACGGTGAATGGGTAGACGAAGTGATTCTGGCAATTCTGGCTGAGGACGGGTTCGCAACTCACGGCTAAGCTGGAAACTAAGGCCCGCACACAGGTGCGGGCCTTTCATTATTGTAATTAATGAGTAGCAATTGAAGACTGCCGTACTTTGACTACGAAGTTACGTGCATAAACAAGTATTAAAAAAACCACTAAAGTACCGATCGTCACTTTAGTGGTTTTAAATTAAATGATTGCAAGCGCCGGAATGGGCTCGCGGTTCTTGTTAATGCCTAATCCTCAATCAACGGCTTCACGACATTGTCCACATCAATCACGTCATCTGCTGAGCCGGAAGTAATTTTTACAACATCCTTTGTCATCTTGCGAAGCTCTTGATTTGATTGATTATATTGATTCACAACGGTTCCGAGATTTTTTCCAAGACGATCGTGGTAGTCCGAAAACGCTCGGAAATGTTTGCCTAACTCCCCTACTTGCTTGATGATTTGTTGAGTCGATTCTTCAAGCTGGAGTTCGCGCAAGCCGAGTAAGACCGTTTGTAGGTACGCGTAGAATGAAGTTGGTGAAACGATCATGACATGTTTCGAGAATGCGTATTCGACCAAACTATTGCTATTAATTCCGCTTCCGATTTCGGCATTCATCAAGTTGTAATACACGCCTTCTGCAGGGATAAACATGAAGGCAAAGTTGAGGGTTCCTAGTTCTGGTTTGATGTATTTTGCTGTTTCATCGATGCGCATTTTAGTATCAGCTTTGAAGGCTTTTTCCAATTTTTCTCGTTGCACCGCATCTTTTTCTGTCATCATGCGGTTATAGTTTTCCAGGCTGAACTTCGCATCGATGGCAACGAAATGATCTCGAATAAAGATACAGGCGTCGGCGATCAATTTCTTTTCGCTGTTCTCGTCACTTCCAATCGTATACTGCATTTGGTAACTATTTGCCGGCAGAACGTTTCGCAAAAGTGTTTCGAGCCAGTACTCGCCAAGAACTCCGCGCTGTTTTGGGTTCTTTAAAATGTTCTGAAGGTCTTGAAGCTGTCCTGAGAAGTCTAAAACTTGCTTGTTCGTGCTTTTAACGTCCGTGAGTGCTTCCGTGATCGTTTGAATCGTCTGACGCATTTTGGCGTCAGAATCGTTTACTTGCTTGAACTGTTCTTGAAGGGATGTCTGTGATTGCATTAAATTGCGCGAAAGCTCGTCGTGAACGCGGTCTAGGCGATCTTGAACTTCCTTTCGATGTTCGAATGTAAGGCGTTCAGCATCTTGTTGAATGCGACGAAGTTCTTCTATAACATTTTGCGACGCTTGAGAAGTGTCTGTTTGCTTCGAGCGGAAGTAGAGAAAGGCGATTCCGCCAATGCTGAGAAGGACAAGAAAAAGAAGGAGAAGTGTGTTAGTATCCATAAAGTAAGAAGTAAGATCCCTATTGTATCGCATGTAAGATGGATACTGAAATAAGCATTTTACGACACTAAACGACTCTGTAGCTCAATTGGATAGAGCAGTTCCGTCCTAAGGAAAAGGTTGGGGGTTCAATTCCCTCCAGGGTCACCATGAAACCACTCAGCGCAAGCTGGGTGTTTTCATT
>CAZMTL010000003.1:81750-132519 GCA_964569575.1 uncultured Gammaproteobacteria bacterium
CAATTCCCTCCAGGGTCACCATGAAACCACTCAGCGCAAGCTGGGTGTTTTCATTTTGTCTCAAGTTATGCGGATATTAATCAATGATCATTTGCATGCAGACGTTTAACTACCGAGTATCATCATTGGGATTTGATAATTTTGTACAGATCTATAACGATAGATTAAAGATCATGTTTCTGGACAGTGAAATAGATTCGTTTAGTGTCAGACTTCTGATGTGGATGATCGAAACAGGGAATAAGAGGAAATGTAGTGCGTAAAAAAAACTAAGATCGTTCTTTGGTGTTAATAATCAGGACATAAACATCTGTGGATAAACTATGAATAACTTCAGCTAAAATTTTGGAAGAATGTCTGATTCATTAAAAATAGCTTATATTAGCTAAATAATGTCTGTAATAGGACTTGTGAATCAGTACGAGTGTTGTTTCGAGGTGTGTATAAGGTTGAAATAGTGAGCTGTATTGAATCAGTGTAGTGTCGCGAAGTCTCAGGTCTGCTTCATTTTAATGTACAGGATTGTGGCAGGTGTTCTTAGTATTGATGCAGTAAAAGCGGCACGAGCATGATTGATTGGATGATGACCCGACTTATTCTGAACGTAAGAGTTTAATACGACCGCGAGCAACCCCAGCCTAGAGAATGTTGTTCCTGGTTCCGTTACCAGTCTCGCTGCATGTCTGTTCATATCATGAGATAGGACGACTGTCTGAAAAAAGTGTGACCCTGTAGAGGGGGTGATTGGCGGAATGCGGATCTGGTCAGTGGTCTGGGTGAAAATATTTGATTTAACGAGCGATATTTTCACGTGAAACGTTTCTTTGATGATTTGGCTCCTGGAAGTTACAACAAGTGACAGATTATGTTTCACGTGAAATGAATTTTGCAAAAAGCCCGTATTTATTGGGTTTTTTGATGCATGAACAACATTAGTATTCAATAAATATAGTTATCAACATGACGATTTTGAAGATAAGAAAGTCACAAAAAATGACGAGTGAGTACAAATGAAGGCAGGGCATTGAGCGACGGAGTAAGGAGGAAGAAAATTTTAGACGAAAGATGCGAAAAAAATACTGCGAAGAAGAGAATAAAATGTCAAATATAGTCTTGACAAAGTAAGATATCCACAAAATAGACAAAACTGTTGAAAAATACAGAATTTTGAACAAATTTTGTAAAAAATAACACATATTTTAGCTAAAATTAGCCAATTAATTTTGGTGTTCAGAAATTGGAAAAGAGTTGAAATAAAACGTGGATAGGTTTACTGCGGGCAAACGAGAGAATTGTATGAAAATCATTAAATTGACATCAAAATCCAAAAATGGAAGTATGCACTCGCGCTGTCCGTTGATTTCGCGTCTTCACGGCTCCCCGGAACCCACAAAAACGGTTGAGCTCGAAGGCGACAAAACAGAAGCCCGAGTTCGCTCTGCGAATCAACGGACAGCGCACCTACCGGTCTAAACAACCGGTTTTTGCTTTGAAAACAGTAGATTTTTGGAAGTGGTCAGTAAGATTGATGCAGCAAGCCACGGTTTGCAGTATTTAAGACGCATGTTCTGGTCATCTTGCGCTAAAATGTGCAAACTCAAGATAAAGCACCAGGAAAGAAGATGGCCGCTGTATGGTGAAGAAAAGCCATTAGAGTGACGATTGTCACTCTAATGGCTTTTGCTGATAACAGTTCGACGTTGAGCGAAACTTCAATGACCGTAAGCTGAACATGAAAGACCAAGCCTTGCATTGTAAAAAAAGTTAGAGATGGAGGTATTTGTTTATACATTCGATCAGCGCAGAACCGCCTTTCCGCCCTTCGCTAAAGCTTCGGAGGACCCACCCGTGGCCTTGGCGAAGGTGGGTAGTCCTCCTTGTGGATCTGAGAAGGAGGGAAGCGTGTTTTGAATTTCGCTCGATGCGAGAGAATCGATGGATCCCAGCCTGCCCGGCCTTTAGCGCCGGGGGTCGGGGCCCGGGATGACGAGAGCTTCCGAGGCATGTAAAGCGAGCGCAATTTTCACCGAGAGATCCCTGCCTGTCGGCAGACAGGTCTTCGCTTCGTTCGGCTTCGCTTCACTTTGGTCGAGATGGTGAGTTTCTTGTCGCGTTATCTCTATTGAGAATACCCTGTTCTCATCATCTCGACCGAACGAAGTGAGCGGAGAGATCTCTCGGCGGAACTCGAGTGAATACGAAAAAGGATGACAGTACCGGTAAACAGGGATCCTGGGTCGAATCCGTATCTCAAGATAGGACATATATACGGACATCAATCGCAGGCGTTCTGATTTATATTCAAACAGTCAAAACTGTGTACGAATACAAAAATCAAAATTGAATAATGTTGTATACTAAAAGACATGAAACGATTCATTGCTATCGCGTTGGTATTTGTATTGTTGTCTGCTATTTCTGCGCAGCAAGTTTTTGCTGTGATGTCTTCTACAAATTACAAAATCGAAAACGATGTACTTGGTAGTGGCGGAAGCGACGTCGGTAGCTCGGCAAGCTATTTGTTGCGCGATTCAATTGGTGGAATTTCTTCGCAAGGATCTGAATCGGCAAGTTATCAAGTAAATTCTGGTCTTCGCCAAGGTATCTACGACCAAATCGCCTCATTCTCGCTGCACTTTCAAGACCGCGCAACGCAAGTGGGTGCAACGGCACTGGCTGGCACGACAGTAACAGTTTCGACGGTGGCGGGCATGTCGGTCGGTGACATGGTGATGATCGTGCAAGACGAAGGCGCAGCCCAAGTAACGGCTATGGCAAGAATCACTTCAATCTCTGATCCAGACATCATTCTAGACAGCCTTGCTACAAACGGAACAACACCGGTCATCAACGGCGCAAACGATTATGTGTACGTAGCAGATGGTTCAAGTCTCTCATTCGGAACACTTAACACAGCACTTCTTTCAACGGCGGTGGTAGGATGGGAAGTAGACGCTGAACAAGACGAAGGGTATTCTATTTATGTATACGACGACGGTGATTTTACAAATGGCACAGACACGGTTCCCGACGTCGCAGACGGTTCGGTAACGGTCGGTTCTTCCGAATACGGCGCGCGTTCGAGCGATACAAGTTTGAGCGAATCAACCTTCGACACGCAGGACGCCGCGATCACAGAAAATTTCCAACAAGTAGCGAGTCGTGCAACAGGCGAATTCGATTCTCGGGATTTTCTGACATTAAAAGCATCAATCAGTAATTCGCAGCCAGGCGGAAATTACGCGAGTGAACTAACCGTCGTGTATGTCGGCGATTACTAAAAAAATCCTCGCACTTACCGCGTGCGCATGTTCGTTTTTTGCATTCGCTGCAATGCCGGCATTTGCATTTCAAATCGAACCAATGGCGCACGACATTTGGTTAACAGACGAAGGTGAGTACGGATACGAAATCGCCATCCAAAACGATTCAAACGAAACAAAAAACTACGAACTCAACATTCGCAAAGTTGAACTAAAAGATGGTGAAGTAGCAAGTATCTCAACAATTTCGGCAAGCGAATCAGAATGGTTTTCAATCACTCCAAGCGCACAAATTCCGGCAGGCGAAGGGCAGATTCAGGTTCTGCAGGTAAACATTCCTGCGTCGGCGATCGAAGGAACGTTAGTGTACGCGGTTGAAGTAAAGGAACTGGCAAGCAACAGTCAATTAGCAGTAAACACTTCCATTCTCTCACTCATTTTTATTACCGCGTCACCTGAACAGGCATCGAGCACGGTAGAAATCACAAACACACGCATTCAAAAGCCAAAAAAAGAATCCCCATATTTTCAAGCAGAGTTCACGGCAGTAAATGATGGCAGTGGCGTGATTCAACCGCAGGGAACAGTCGAGCTTAAAAACATGTTCGGTAAAACACTTGCGTCGTCACAAATCAACATCGCAAACCGACGAGTACTTCCTGGCGAAGAACGCGTGTTTATTGTGGCGCTCGATGGAATGAGCCGTTCAACTTTGTTTGGAAGGTACACGGTAGAGCTAGAAGTTCGTGCATGGCCTCGGGCAGCAGAGGTTGTGCACGAGTTTCGAGTTTGGCAATTTTCACCCAATGCACTTGCATTGGTAGGAGTAATGCTCGGAATTCTATTTGCCATTTTGATTCTGCGGCGAGTTGTAAGATAATGGAGGTATGAACAATCGATGGAAGAAATTCGTTTCGCGCCTAGCGATCTTTTCGCTTGTTTTTGGTTGGACGCAAGTATGGGTTCCGTTAGCGTTCGCAGCAACAGTTGGGAACGCCTACGATCAAGCGTCGTCATTAGAAGTTGGTACTGCATCAAACCACCGAATTGTCTTCACGGCAGCAGATCCATTGGAAGCCGGAGATAGTTTATTTATCAATTTTGCTGGATTCGACATTTCAGCGGTGAGCGGGGATGACGTCGATATGACAATAGACGGAGTAGAAATGACGATCGGCACAGACGTTGCTGTTGCGCAGGCGGGAAGTGAGATCGAATTCGAACTACTTACACTGGCTGCACAAATAGGAGTGAGTGACGAAGTCATTATCGAAATCGGTACGAATGCTACTTTTCAAACAGCCGGCACAGATCAAATCATCAATCCTTCCGAAGCAGCGTCTTACTTTATAGAAATCAGCAGTACGCTTCTAGAAATAGAAGGAACGATCGTGACGACAATTATTGAAGAAGATTCGGCCGGTGTAGGTGGAGTAGTCCCAGAGCCGGAAGAGGATGAAGACGATGATGACGGAGGCGGTGGAGGAAATCCTCCAAATCCCGACCCTGATCCTGATCCTGATCCAGACCCGGACCCTGATCCTGACCCAGATCCAGAACCCGATCCCGATCCTGATCCAGACCCGGACCCAGATCCTGACCCAGATCCTGATCCTGACCCAGATCCAGATCCAGACCCAGACCCAGACCCAGACCCAAGCCCTGATCCAGACCCTGATCCAAATCCGAACCCCGATCCAGATGACGAAGACGATGACGACGGATCAGGCGGAAGCGGAGTCATCACAACTCCAACCGTTTCCGAAACAGTTCTTGGCGGCCAAGTCATCGAACTCGCGCCAACAAACGGAAATTACACATCGCTCCAAGGAACGGTCGTAACGCTCAAATTGAACACAGATGACGAGCCGGTCGAGGGAGTGTTTGCCTATGTAGACGGACTGCAGGTCCCGGTCACGCAAACTGCGAGCAATCAGTTCGAAGTCCTGCTCTTTCTTAACCGAGCCGCCAACGTAGTCGTAGAAATCGAATACGAAAACGGAACGGTCGTCACGCGCAATTATCGATTCACGCCGCAATCCCAAGGGCTAGTCTACGAAACGATAAACGAACAACGTCAGCCAGTTGCTGGTGCGGTCGTCATCGTCTACACAGGTTCGAGTGCCGTAAATCAATGGCAAGGTCAAAACAACCCGGCGGTAACAAATACAACAGGTGCAATTGGGTGGTACGTGCCAAACGGCATTTACACAATCGTAGTAAATCACGGCGAGTTCGAAAGTACTCAGCGTACAGTAGTGGTAACAAACAACATCTTGGCTCCGTCGTTTGAACTCACAAGAGAGGAAGAAATAATTCCCGTTGATCCTGGCGAAGAAGAACCCGTCGAAGAACCTGGCGAAGGAAATCCAATCATCGATATTGGCCCGATCGAGCTTCCAGAATCGATTGAAGAGTTCGCTGATTCGGTCGAGAATACGGTTGAAGACATTCGAAGCATCCCCGAGGTGCAAGTGTCTGCCCAGGTAGCAACGCCAGTAGTAATCGCTGCGGCAATCGGAAGCACCGCTATTCTTGCAACCACCTTCGGACTGATCCCGTTCCTTCAATACATGTTCACCGCACCGCTTCTATTCTTCGCACGGCGAAAACGAAATCAATTCGGTGTTGTCTACAATGCCTACACGAAAATTCCGATTGATTTAGCAACGGTGCGACTTACCGACAAAAACGGCCGGCTTGTACGAACAAAAATTACCGATCAAGCAGGGCGCTACTACTTCAAAGTTCCACCAGGAATCTACAGAATGACGGTCACAAAACCAGAATTCGTCTTCCCAAGCGTTGCGTTCGCCGGAATAAAGTCCGACGGCAAATACCTCGACATCTATAGCGGACAATTAATCGAAGTAACTGACCGCGACACACTAGTCGCAGCAAACATCCCACTCGATCCAGTTCAAAAACCAAACTATAATCCCGCTCGTGCGCTTGTGCTTAAACGCGTTCTGCGACTACTGCAAAACGTACTAGCCCTTCTAGGAGTCGCGCTTTCACTCTACGTGTTCGCGGTGAATCCAAGTTGGTTAACGGGAGGACTGTTCGCGGTGCAAGTATTGATCTACTCGGCAACAAAAATTCTTGTGCGACCGATCAAGAAAAAAGGATGGGGAATTGTGTACGAAAAGGGAACAAAAAATCCAGTTGCAAACACGGTTGTACGATTATTCGAACCGCGTTTCAACAAATTAATCGAAAGCACCATCACTGATGCGAACGGAAGGTACGCATTCATGGTTGGGCCGAACGAGTATTATGTCACGTTTGAAAAAATGGGGTATAATAAAAAAGAAATTCGACCCATCGATTACACAAAGAACGAAAAGCCGAAATTAATTTCGACTGACGTACCGATCGAAAAAGCGTGATCTATTCACGCGATCGGATTTGATTGGAGGAAATCTATAGTCAAATCCGGTCGTATGAAAAGTCCGAACTCTACACCACGAAAACACACAGTAAAGAAATTATCGACACTCGCGCTGTCGATGTTTGTGTTTACGTTGGGGATAACCTTAGCACTTCCACATCTTTTTTCCGCCTTCGCAGCAGATCCAGAAAGCATCATTAGCTACCAAGGCCGTCTTTTGAATACAAATGGCGTTCCAGTATCCGCCGCAACTGCTTCGGTCGAATTCCGATTCTTCACAGCCGTTTCGGGCGGAACCTGTGTGTGGTCAAACTCGTCTTCGGATTGTGACACGGACACCCCGGCTTCCACGGTAGCAAGAATAGCAACACTGACCGACGGACTTTTCTCGGAAAATCTAGGTGACACAACGCTAGGTTCACCTTACGCAGCGATTCCAGACTCAGTATTCGGCGACAATCCAACATTGTTCCTAGAAGTAGAGGTAAACGGTGAAACCCTCACCCCACGTAAACGAATCACAGCAACTGGCTACGCTATCAATGCCGGAATGATCGGCGGGCAGACGGCGGATGACTTCCTTCTTTCTACGGGCGATACGGCGACGGGGGATTACGAATTTACAAGTGATTTTTTTAGTATTTCACCGGATGGAACTGCGTTACCATTTGCATTCGAGCCAACATTTTTTCTAGGTTCAAATACTGAAACGACGACTAACCCGCTTGCATTATTATATAACGCTAATCCAGATTCAAACCAACCAATACTATTTGCCTTCACCGAAGGAAGTGACGCCGTCGCCGCTTTTTTCGGAAATGCAAGTGATACGCAGCCAGCAGTACATATTGGTAATAGTAGTACTGCGGGAACAGCCTTGGCGTTATCGCCAGGATTAAATGACGGAGTAGGGTTGAGTATTATTGATAGTTCTGGATACGGATCAGGAGCGTCGATACGCGTAATCAATGCGAACGGAGGTTTTGATGAAGGAAATGTAGCACTTGATATTTACTACCAAGACATGGAAGAGAACACGGGTGACATCATTCGTGTCGTAACTCAATTCGGTGGGCTAGGTGATAACAGCATTTTCCGTGTAGACGGTTACGGTGAAGTGTTCAGCGAAACAGGATTCACTGCCGGCAACACGACAAATTATTACGATGGATCGATTACGGATAGCGATGCGAATGCGGATGGCTTTTTTGACTTCAACCTAAGCGACGCGAGCGACTCGTTCCGGATCACGAGTGGAAATTTGCGAGTAGGTTCGGGAGGAGTGCCTGATTTCTTAGCAATGGACGGAGAAGATGTTTATATTGAAGGTGACGTAGAGGTGGACGGCAGTTTTTTCGTGAACAATTGTGTTATTGCCGAGCAGATCGGTGAAGGTTATTTCTTCTGTGACTCAATAATTGCGCAAGAAATAAATGTTAACGGAGATTCTTTTAGTGTGGTGCCAGTCGAATTACGAGAAGACTACGAAGATGACGGAATAAACGATCAAGGGTATTTGGGATTTGATTTGTTTGCAGCCTGGGATGCGGGTGCATTCGACCAAGACTTTGCTGCGACAATCATCGCGACTCCACTCGTAACACCTGCACTTGTAGGTCATGCTGTAGTGCTTTCGCAAACAAGCGACCTTGTTGGATCGCCGTTCTTTCTTTCTTCCGACTTAGCGACTTCCGGGAGCGCACTTGCAAGTATTACGGCTTCAGCGGGAACATATGATCAGTACTTGTTGCGTTTAGTAAACGCCGGGATACAGCCATCTTTATATATTGATGCGAACGGAAATACCGGAGCTATTATCGGTGATGCAGAGGGCGGTGCTTTGCATATATCGAACAGTGGCAATGAAAACACGGGTCTTTCTGTCTTCTCGAACATGGATGGCAACGCAGAATCTGCGCTGGTCAGTTTGCAGGCGGTTCAAGTTGGGTTTGATCAAAGTGTTCTCGAAATTCGAAATGACGGAATTGGTGACGCGATCACGGTGATGGACTCAACGGACGCTGTATTTCGTGTAGATCAGTTCGGGAGCGTAACTTCTGGAGCAGGAGGCTATTTTAGCCAAGACTATTTAACGGTTATACCCGAGGCGCTTTATAGCGATTATTATGATGATGGGATTGATGACGGAGGGTATACAGCATTTGATTTACTAGCCGCGTGGGATGCAGGTACATTTGACGATGATTTTCAAGCGACTATTATCGCAACGCCTCTTGTTACGCCGGCGCTTGCAGGTCATGCGGTATCGCTCACTCAATCTAGCGATCTTGTTGGTTCGCCGTTCAGTCTTTCTTCCAGTTTAGCCACTTCAGGCAGCGCGCTTGCGAGCATTACGGCTTCAGCCGGAACATACGATCAATACTTGTTGCATTTAGAAAATGCTGGAACAGAGCCTTCTTTATATATTGATGCGAACGGTGATACCGGTACAACGATAGATGATACTTCTGGAGGAGCGCTTCATATTTCAAATAGTCAAAACGTGGGTGCCGGATTAACGGTACACACGTCAATTGGAGCAACCGCCACCACGCCGCTTTCTCAACTACAAGCAACAAACGCAGCATTTGATGTACCGGTGTTGATAGCTGCAAGTTCTGGTACCGGAGGTGTAGTTCAGATTGATCAAGCGGGCTCAGGTGTCGGTTTGGATATTAGAAATTTTGGATCAGGTTATGGACTACAAGTTTCTGCTATTGGTGCTACTGGCGGGTCTGCTTTAGTAGATTTCATAGCTTCAAATGCTCTATTTGGTGAAAGACTGTTTCAACTAACAAATAACGGAACAGGAGACACTCTGTATATTCAAGGATCCAACACAGGCAATGGAATTTTTATCGATCAGGGGACTGGCGGAGCGTCAGCGATCAATATTACAGCACGAAGCGGAGGAACGGTATTCAATGATAATCTAGGTGGAGTAGTCCACATTTCCAACACTCAAAATGATGGAACGGCATTTTCGATTTATTCAAATAACGGTGCTGACTCAGCGTTTCCGCTTGCGTACCTACACAACGACAACAATGCATTCGACCAAGCTGTTTTATCGCTTCGACGCGACAGCGACTCTGCGGCAGGCGGCGCGTCGGCACTTTATATTGATAACAACTTCACTGACGGAGGCGGAGACGGAGCGGCGATTGAGATCAATATGAACGGAGGAAACTATCTCTTTACTGGAAATAACGATACGGGCATAGATGGTCCACACGGAATCAACCTTCAAGCTTGTCTCGACGCAAATCCAACCGCAGCGTGTGACTACATTATTTTCCGCGATGGTGACGGAACGGTTCTTGGGGCGGTAGAGGGAGATGGTGCAGGTGGTGTTACGAACGCTTCAACAGGATCTGACTACGCTGAATTATTCCCTGGAACGTACGCAAATTTCGAAGCAGGAGATGTGCTAGGACTCGACGCTTCAGGAAACGTACAACTTGCACAAACAGATAGCGACATCATCGGAACATTCTCGATCGCTCCGAATACGCTTGGAAACTGGAAGCCAGATTGGCAAAACTTGGGAACATGGGTGCCGGTAGCATTGCTCGGACAGGTTCCGGTGAACGTAAACACTTCGGGCGGATCAATCGAAGTAGGAGATTACCTTACGCTTTCATCCACGTCTGGAGTAGCTACAAAATCAACCGGCCCAGGTTACGTGATCGGACAAGCGCTCGAGTCGCATGCATCAGGTTCGGGACAAATTCAAGTGTACGTCAATCCAAAATGGCACGCTGGTAGCACGATCGCAAGCATAAATGGAGAAAACGTATTCAGTGAAGATTTCCTCTTCGGATCAAATGGAACGGCGACAGCGATGGACCAAGGCACAACATCAAACACGCTTTCATTCCAAGGTTCGGCCTGGAACGGTGCGAATGCCGAAAATGTAAAGATGACTTTGATGGCCGACGTTTCGACCACAAGCGAATATCAGTTAGCATTCACGAACACAACGGGTGACAAAGTAGCGACCATCAGCGAATCCGGAGACTTCGCGATCGCAGGTAAGCTCTACCCATCAGATCGAGGAACGCTTCAAACAGAAAAGTACATCTACTACGACTCAACAGGATCACCAACGCTCGACTACATGCGTACAAACGCAGCGGGATGGGGAGTAGGAGCGTACGACTTCGCAGAAATGTTCCCAGCTAAAGAAGCGGTGGTAGCAGGAGAAGTAGTGATCTTCTCGAATAAGAAAGAAGAAGTCCAACGATCAACAGCAACACCATACGACAACCGAATCGCCGGAATCATATCAACCCGCCCAGGATTCCTGGCCGGTGAATTCAAAGAAGGTCACGTTCCAGTCGCGCTCGCAGGACGAGTTCCAACATTCGTCACAAACGAAAACGGAGCAATTAAGGTAGGTGACCCGATCACCACATCATCTCGCGCAGGGTACGGAATGAAAGCAACGGAAGCTGGAGCGATCGTGGGGTATGCGATGGAAGATTTTAACGGAAGCGAAGGAAGCATTATCGTCTTCGTAAACGTGTCGTACTACGATGGTGGACCAGTAGAAGAATCACCAATTGCAGACAATGTGATTACCGGAACAGGTAACTTGTCAGCACTCAACCTAAGCGGAAACATCAACATGGGCGGATTCGGAATCCTCTCGGTTGGAACGCTAGAAGGTGCGTCGAACCGATGGAGAATTGCCGAAGACGGTACCTTCTCGACTCGAGGACGTTTGGTAAGCATTATCCGATCTCACCAAGGTCAAGATGTTGAAACGTACGCGACGACATCAACAGAAACAACAGTGCAGTTAAGTGGTACGGCCGAATTGATCGACGGATTCGCGAGCGTACAGTTCGATAGCGTTGATCCAAACTTCAACGACATCATTTCGAACACCGCTGATTTCCGAGTGTATCTAACAGCAAACACGGCAACCGGTTCGCTCTACGCCTTCGATCGCACAACGGACGGATTCAAAATCCGAGAATCTGGAAACTTGGCGAGCGACGGACTAGTAGACTGGATGGTGATCGCCTACCACAAAGACTACGAACCAGCCGAATCTGAAGAAGACGAAGAAGAGCCTGTAGAAGAAGCGCCGGTGGAGGAGGGTGAAGACGAGGTCATCGACGAGAATGAAGAAGGGCAGCCAATCGATTCTAATGAAGAATCCGAAGACGAAAACACTGAAGATTCAAATGAAGTCGAAGGAATCGAAGAGCCGATCGTCGAAGACGTATCCCCAGAAAATGAAGAAGAATCCGAACCGGTAAGCGACGAAGACGCGCCGGTTGAGGAATTGGAAGAAGTGCAAAACGAAGGTGGACAAGAAACGCCTTCAGAAGAATAAAGTGTGTTAAAATAGAGAAGATTTCACTCTTCTCTATTTTTTTATGTCTGATATGTATTCTGTTCGGTACCAATCAAAAACAGCTAGAGTGTACGACAAAATTGCGCGCGTCTGTTTGTATGCACTTATCGTGTTGATGCCGTTAATGGTTCTGCCGTGGACAGCGGATGTATTGGAGGTGAACAAGCAGGCATTGCTGATTTTGTTAACGACCGCCGGAACAATCGCATGGCTAGGGGCAATGGTGACCGAAAAACGAATACACGTAGTGAAAAGTTGGACATTCTTGCCAGCGGTTATTTTGTTGGCGATTCTAGCAATCTCATCGTTCGCATCACTCGCGCCAGTTTCGAGCTGGCTAGGACAATCGATGCAGGAATACACGTCATTTGTCACAACCATCTCGCTAGCCCTTGTCTGTTTTCTCGCAGCAAACCTTTTGCGTGATACTACCGCACAAAAACGTGCGTGGGCCGTTGCGACGTTTTCTTCAGCACTGATCGCGCTAGTAGGAGCAAGCGTAGCACTCGGCGTACCTCTTCTTGATACATTGCTCATCGGTACACCAAACGCTCTCGCAATCTACTTAACTGGATTAACGGTAGCCATCTGCGCGTTGTGGCTTACCGAAGGAACGCAAGTAAACGACACAACAGAGCAAGGCGCGATGGGCATGGCCGCAAGAATCGCCGGAGCAATCACGGTCGTAGGAACTCTTCTGACCCTTCTTGCCCTAGACACATGGTTCCTATGGGTAATTCTTCTCGCTGGACTTATCTCGGTATTCGGATTTGCGCTTTTGCGAGCAGAAGAGTTCCCAAATCCACAACGTTTCGTGATCCCAATGCTCTTCGCCGTTGTCGGAACCATTTTCCTTTTCCTCCCGTCACCTCTCGGCTCATCATTTCCAGCAGAAATAACCCCTTCGTATAAAGGAACATGGGCAATCACGCGTTCGACCATCGCTGAATCTCCAAAGAACTGGGTAATCGGTTCAGGTCCGGGAACATTCGTGATCGATTACGCGAAGTACAAAGACCCAAGTGTAAACGGAACCCAACTGTGGGACACGCGATTTGATCGAGGGGCATCACATTTATTGACCCTTCTCGCAATGACAGGTGTAGCCGGCGTTCTTGCGCTACTCGCATTCCTAGTCACGATCAAAGTAGCTGCCCTCAACGTCCTTACAAAAGAACAAGTGCACGCACAGTGGAAAATGACCTTTGTCGCTTTTTCCGCATGGACCGTCTTTGCAACGGCGCTCATTTTCTACAGTTCAAACATCACGCTCCTCTTCTTCCTGTGGATCACGTCCGGAATGATCATCGCCCACGCAACCAAGGAAGCAAAATTTATCCCATTCTCTCAATCGCCTAGAGGTGCTCTGCTCGCAACATTCTTCTTCGTGTTCCTATCTGTTGGCTTACTTACGATGTTGTTTACAACCGCATCGCGCTACATTGCCGACATTTCATTCGCGCGTGCGACATCGCAAGAAAGAACCATCGAAGAAATCGATCAAGTTATTCTAGAGCTAGACCGAGCCGCACGCATGAATCGATGGAACGATCACTACTATCGAACACTTTCAAACGCGCTTCTTCTCAAATCCGCTCAGCTTGTACAAAACCCGGAAGAAAACGCAGCTCAGTTGCAACAGTTCATTTCACTCTCCATCACGGCAGCACGAAAAGCCGTCGAACTCTCACCAAACAACGTAGTCAACTGGTCGTTCGCTGGTGATGTGTACCGAGAATTCATGTTGATCGCCGAAAATTCGGGCGACCTCGCGATCGGTTCCTACGACCGCGCCATCGAGCTCGCGCCATCGAACCCGAAATACTACACAGCGAAAGCACGTGTATACCTAACGGCAGCCGAACAGCTGGCACAGTTCGCGCAGAACGAAGATGAAGAAGTGGCAGCAAAGGCAAGTGTCGATCTGGAAGCAACCCTAAATTCAGCCATCGAAGCCTTGAACAAGGCGGTTGAGCTAAAGAGCGACTACGGTCCAGCTCATTATTACTTAGCAGGAGCGTATGAACGACAAGGAAATCTAGCAGAAGCTATTTCGAGACTAGAACTTCTACGTTCAGCAAACCAGCTAGATGTAGGAATCCATTTCCAGCTAGGACTGCTCTACTTCAAACAAGGAAAAGCAGATCTAGCAGAAGCTTCACTTAAGCGCGCGATCGAAATCTCACCAAACTATAGCAATGCGCGTTGGTATTTGTCGGCCGTTTACGAACAAAAGGGCGACATTAACGCCGCAATTGCCGAAGTAGAAAAGGTGAAAGAATTAAATCCAGACAATGCTCTCGTCAATCAACGACTCGAGCGGCTTCAGCAAGGTGAAGGCCCAGAAGTACCGGATGTACTTCCAGATCCAGTCGAGGAGGGAAGTCTAAACGAAGCTGTGGAAGAGATTCCGTCAACAGAAACAATTCAGACAGAATAAACAAAACACCGAGCACACGCTCGGTGTTTTGTTTATCTGTTCAGGCGCGAGGAATAGTGAAGCTCTGTTTTTTTGAGAAGACCCCCTCCTAGCCTCCCCTTGGTAAAGGGAGGGAGCGCTTTCTAGAATCGATGGATCCCGGATCGGATCCGGGATGACGAAACTTGCACGATTCAAAATCAAACCACGAAGAGAGGCAAAGCCGAACGCCAACGCTGCGCCCGCCTCCGGCGGGGAGTTCAACGCACTGTGACAAAGGCACTGTAACAAAATCACGCGAAGGTCGAGCATTTTTCTCGTGTCTGCGGAGAGGGCTTGACCCTCGGAGACAGACATTGCAAAGAAAAATGCGATCGGTCACTTTCCATAAACTGAAATAAATATAGATGCGTGCCGCCGAGCCAGGAAAGGCTCTTTCTTTCCTCCCTTTCTTTGAGCCAGCAAAGAAAGGGAGTCGGGGTCTGGGGGACGACTCCCCCAGGCGTTGTGACAAAGTTTCGCTGTAACAAAATCGAAGCGACGCAGTCGCCTCAGGCTCGCGGACGCGTGGGAGAATCGATGGATCCCGGGTCGAGGCTCGGGATGATGAGGCTGAGTGGACAAGGTAGCGCGAATGACGAGTATCAAAATACGCATTCTGCGCCAAACAAAAAAGAGCCCGCAGGCTCGATCTTGTTTGCTTACTTTGCTCAGCATTTCGATTAGTTAAATCGGAAATGCATCACGTCCCCATCTTGAACAATGTATTCCTTCCCCTCCACTCGAAGCTTCCCAACATCCCGTGCCCCAGATTCCCCATTAAATTCGACAAAGTCATTGTATGCAATTGTTTCCGCGCGGATAAATCCTTTTTCAAAATCTGTGTGAATTTTTCCAGCCGCTTGCGGAGCCGTTGACTCAGCGGTAACAGTCCATGCGCGCGTTTCTTTTTCACCGCTTGTAAAGTACGTAATCAACCCAAGTGTTTTATATGCTGTCGTAATGACACGATCGAGTCCAGATTGCTGCATGCCAAGTTCTGTCATCATCTCCTTCGCTTCACTTGCCTCCAATGACGCAAGTTCCGCTTCAATCTGTACCGAAACGGGAATCGCGACACGATCAGCAGGCAACGGGCTCTTCCAATTCGGATCAATCGCATCTTCCTCATTCACGTTCACAAGATAGATCACCGGTTTGCGAGTCATAAGGGCAAGTTGTTGTACAAACGGTTCTTCATCCTCGGTCAATTCAACCGTGTTCGCCAAACGACCAGCTTCCAACGCTTCCTTCACTTTTTTAAGAGCTTTCACTTCTAGCACCATCTCCTTATCCTTCGTCGCTTCCGCTTTTCGTTCAATTCCACCAAGTCGTTTATCAATGCTCGCCAAATCCGCCATCATCAATTCAATTTCGATCACTTCCATGTCACGCACCGCGTCCACGCTTCCATCGACGTGAATAATATCGTCATTTTTAAAATTTCGAACTACATGCGCGATCATGTCCGTCTCGCGAATATTCGCCAAAAACTTATTTCCAAGTCCTTCGCCTTTGTGTGCACCTTTTACAAGTCCGGCGATATCCACGAATTCAATCGCAGTCGGAATCACTTTCTCCGAACCAGAAATAGCCGAAAGTTTGTGAATCCGCTCGTCCGGAACTTCCACAACTCCAACGTTCGGCTCGATGGTACAGAAAGGAAAATTCGCGCAATCCACCTGCTTCTTGGTGAGCGCTGTGAACAACGTCGATTTCCCAACATTCGGCAATCCAACAATTCCAACTTTCAACATAAGAAAAAATAAATGATTAGCCAGATAATCTCAGAAAAAGGAGGTGAAAGCAAGGAGGAGGGTGTAGGAGGTGGGTTGTAGGGTGTAGGGATGGAGTCTATTTATATCATCATCCTGAACGAAGTGAAGGATCTACTCATCTCGAGTGAATCTTACAGCGACGAACGATGGACCGGGGTCGGAGTCCGGGGTGACGAATATAATGTATTGTACAAACCAAGTCTGATCGTCACTGCTTTGAGAATGAGAAAAATATGAAACCTGAACTTCTCCAAAAGCAGAAGGCGACCGCATGGGCCGCCAGGAAAGGGGTAACGAGGGCTAGTCGGCGACGAGTACGCCGCCGTAGCGAAAGCCAGTGCAGACGTGCACCGTACCCGACTTGCCCTGAGGGTCGGTCGCGGTCGCGGTGAAATGTGCAGAGTATCCCGATGGGCAGAAGCGAATCTCGCCGAGCAGCCACTTGTGCTCGTTGATCTCGATGTCCGTGTATCCGAGCTCTATAAGTGCATCGATCGCGATTTGTGGGCTCGCGACGATACCGCGGTTCATGATGATGACCGCGAGGACAAGGGTGACGATCAGCATGACCGTGTGACGACGATCCATAGGTTCCTCCAAGAAAGTAACAGAAAAATAGCTAATTTTGGCAAAAAAGTCAAGTTAATAGAATATTAAGACACAGTCTTCGCTACAAAAACAAATCCCGCACGACTCAATGAGCGTGCGGGGCGAGGGCGAGCGAGACGGTGCGAGCGAGCTACGCGACGCGCGAGACGGGGGTCTTGGTGAAGAGCGCCATCACGGCCGAACGGATCTCGCTCAGGCTGAAGTGCTGCGCCTTCGAGGTGATCTGACCGACCCAGGACTCATCGTCCTTCCGGTAGACCACCAGGCTCTCGCTGACGCACTCGTTGCAGTGCGTACAGTCTCGGACGAAGCGGACGCCGAGGTCATCTTCGAGTTCGCGCAGAGCGCGGAGGGTCACGAAACGCGGCTTCATGGGAGCATCCTGTGTAGTCACAGACTACGGTTGCGGGTGGCGATCGACGCTAGATACTAGCGCAACCAGAGAAAAAGTCAAGCAGATCATCAGGCTTTAGGTGCAGAAAATAATCACAAGAATCTCAAAAAACAACATTGCTCAAAACGAGCCAGCTCGCTATAGTAAGAAAAAATTATGCCAATAAAATCTGCCATCCTCTTCTTTACTCATGCCGTAGTCGCTGCAGCCGTTCTCACTTGGATGCGTGCAACGCTAACGAAATGGCAAAACACGTTCGCCGATTCCGCCGCTCGAGCATCGGAAGAGATTACCAGAATTCAATTCGCAACAATGGAAGCAAAAGCGGCCGATCAAGTGATGATCACCGAAATCCTCCTCTTCGCCTGCGTAGCGGTCGCGATCATTTGCATGGTAATTGTCGCCATTCCACCAAAAAGTCAAGCGAAATGAGGAATAGCATAGCATAAAAACAGTCGCCCCGTACGAACAAGTCGTACGGGGCGGAGAGTGGTGGGGTGGACTACTACCGCTTGGTGTAGTCCTGTGCCGGCTTGATCTTGCCAGTCATCAGCTCGCCCGTGCGCTTCTGGAGCAGCTTGAGCGAACTGGCCGTGGCGCGGATACAGGCCTTCGGAAGACGGTCGTGAGCGACTTCGATCGACACCGTGGCACGGAAGGTACCCTTGATGTACTCGCCATCATGCAGGTGCCGAACGACGTCGGGATTCGTGACGATATTCACGACGGTGACCTTGATCTTCACCTGTTCGACTTCTGGATGGATCGGGGAGATCCCGTCCCAGGTGACGAAGTGGGAGCCGGCGGTGTCTTGGAGGAGCGCGACCTTGTCCCCATTCTCCAGAAGGAGGCACGCGTTTCCGCTGTGCCGAAGCGTGATGCTGGACGGGTCGATGTACAGACGGTAGCTCATGGCTTCATCCTAAGATCAGTGCAGAGTGGTCCCTGCATCTGTCCAAATTGGCTCGATGCCAAGTCATTCACACCACGCGAACGACCATAAAAAATAGCAGATTTTATCAAAAAAGTCAAGCGAAATGAGGAATAGCATAGCATAAAAACAGTCGCCCCGTACGAACAAGTCGTACGGGGCGGAGAGTGGTCACTCGAGAACCGCGGTAACGCCACGGAACGGCCAGTCCATGCAGACCTTCAGATCGGCAGGCTCGCCATCGCGAGTTCCGCGAACAACCAGCTGAGCAGCGTCATCGGGCAAGCAACCGTTCTGAGCAACGGTCATCCACCGATGGTCGATCACAACAGCTTCGGTCAGTCCAGCTTCTGAAGCAGCCTTCAAGGCGGCATCAGAATCCGCGAAGTATCCACGAGTGAGTCCGAACACGAGCATCAGGACAGTGCTCACCGCGAGCGCTGCCACTTCCTTCCAGCTAACTTGATTCATCCTTCCTCCAGGCACGGAAGAAAATAGCATGGATTAATGAGCGGGGCAAAGAGAAGGAAGGTGTCACGTAAACAATTATTCAAATAAAACTATGAATACATTCACAAAAAAATTCGCTACGTTTCATCGATTTTTTTCATTATATCTGCAACCACTGCGATAGTGACAAATACGATTCATGAACTATTTTTAAGAAAAATATCGATGATAAATGCAGGGGATCAGACTGATGAGGTGATTAATCCGTACGCTACAGCACATTTCCAATTCGTTGATGATCTAGGAGTGTTATTACTTCTCAGTTATGTCTTCGCCGGAATCGCGCTAATATTACTGCTCATTAGCTTTATCCCTGGACTTAAACAACGTCTAAAAAAATAACCGCCCAGTAAAGGCGGTTATTTTTTTCTAAATCGTACAATTTCGCGTCCTACAAATTGACCTTCGCGGCGGTAGAGGATTGGTTCGCTTGCGGGCGACCATTCTTCCAAGCCGAGCTTCGACAAAATTTCGCGTGTTGGCACTGGGTAGGGGTCTTCACCAATGAAGTGAACTGGCGAAGCAACAACCATCACGCCGCCCGGTTTCAAAACTTTTACCAAGCTGGCAAAACTTTCGGTATACAACTCGGTCATTTCAAAAATCGCACGTTCGACTTGTTCTTCCGTTTCGGTTCCTTGTCGCGGCCGACCAAGGAACGGCTCGGTCACAATCGCATCAACACTTTCGTGCGCAACCAAGGCAGAAGCATTCTTTGCAGTCGTTGTATGCAAAATCGTTTTCGGAATTTCGTATCCTTCGTCTTGCAGCCAAGCAAGATTTTCTTCCGTATCCACCACCGCTTCTTCCGAAATATCACTTCCAATCAGTTGAGTGAACCCAACTTGCGCTCCTTCCATCAACACTGTTCCGCTTCCACAAAATGGATCATACAACGTTGCCTCCGCCGCGCGCACGCCGCTTAAGTTCACCATCATGCGAGCCAACTTCGGCGGTAACATTCCGCGTCGAGCATTTCGCGCCGGGCGATCAAAATCACGCTTCCCCCAATCTTCAAAATCTTGCACGCACACCGTCTTCCCAATCAAAATTTCTTTCTCTTTAATAAATAGAACGAACTCCGCTCCTTTTTCGACCAACTTATTCTTCGCCACATCTACCGTTGTCAGCTGCGGAGATTTACTCACAACATAGCGAGCCGAACGTCCAAATTCTTTCAATGCCGCCTTCACTTCCATTCCTAGCTGCTTTCGAATCTGCGAAAGTTCGTTCCCTCGCGTATGCTTTTCGAGTTCAAAAAACGTAATTCCAAACGGAACCTTGCCTGTTGTTTCCACCTGCGAAAGTTCGTACGCCAAAAACTTCGCCAGTTCATCTTTGGAACCAAGTCGAGTCGATCCAGTAATTTCACCCAGCTTCTGCACGCCACCAAGACGATGCTGCAAATCGAGCAAATTGACCTGATCAGCATCAAACAGCGCCACTTCATCTGTAAATTCAAGCGCATCGCTGTGTAAAACAGTTTCCAACTCCGCAAGCGAAAGCGCTGCGTTCGAACCAAGGACGGCGAAAATATGCATAGTCAGTTCATTATAACAGAGAAGCAACAGGTTGACGTTGTAGCCGAAAGTGAGTACATTGTCGAGTCGGCTACACGACATGGAGGAATGCATGGCAACGAAAAAGTCGGTAACGCACCGTGAGTCGGAAACGTTCGAATGGGCGCGATTCGAGACGGCGAAGAAGACTGCTCTGAAGGGACGTTCTACGGAAGATGTCGGACTCGTGCATCAAGTCCGGAGGGGTCAACGCGATCGACCGCCGAACCACACCTTGATCGTTTCCATGACAGACGGTCACGGTCCAACGGAAGACAACGAAGCGATTGCTCGGTACGCCAACGACGTCGCAGGGTGCCTGCAACACGAAGCCATACGAGGCATCGCTCATGACCGCCCTGACGTGACCGAGATCTGGGGCCGAGCAGTTACTAAGCTCGAGCAGCAACAGGCCGAGACGAAGTATCCGCTAAAGCGCGGCGGCGCAGTGGGCGCCCTGCTGATCGCAGACGTGAACGGCATCAGGTTCGCGTGGGCAGGTGATGTGTCGCTGTGGTGCGTGACGCCCGAACGCATCTGGCGCCTGAACCACGACCACAACCTGGATCGTGCGGAAGAACGCGCTCGCGTCGAGCAAAAGATCAAGGGCAATCCAGGATTCGTCATCGACGAAACTCGTAAGCGAGTCAGTCGGTGGTCTGGAGCGAAACCGGTGACAATTCGACCCACTCGGACGATCGGAGATGCAGCGTGGCAACCGGTGCTCATCTCCGATCCCGAAATGGTCACTATCGATCGCAAGAACATCGATCGCAAGGCGATCTACGTGGTAGCGACCGACGGCGCCAACGGGGTGCTCCCGGGTGCTCTGCTCGATACACAGACCAATGGTTTCGGCGTTCGAGGAGTCACCAACTTCTTCCGCCAATACGCGAAGGGAGGATCGTTTCACGACGACACTATGGTAGTCGCGTTTCGCTACAAGTCGCGCTACTAAGGAGCGTCATCCCCTCCATCTCGAGGCTCGTCCCACCAGGGCGGGTCTCTTTCTTTTGTAAAAAGCCTCTATAATTGACACAAACTCAATTTTCAGCTAATCTTGCCACACTAATTCATAACTTTTGTCCATGACGCTCAGCGTCACCTCTTCCTTTGTGAAGAGGTCATAAGCAATTATGATCTACGAAATTCTCTACATCGTTCCCTCTCGATTTTCGGAAACAGAAATCGAAGGTGTAACGAAACAAGTTCAAGAAGTGCTTCAGAAAAGTGAAGCAAAAATCGAGCGCGTCGAAAACCTCGGCAAACTCAAATTGGCCTACCCTATTAAGAAGGAACGTCACGGAACCTACGTGTTGACCTACATTACCGTAGCTCCAGAAAAGTTAAGCAAGATCGACCTAGACTTGCGACTTACCGACGAAGTGTTGCGACACGTAATCGTGAAGCGACCAGAAGGAATCCCAACGGTGGCATTCCAGATGGATGAATACGAAGCGCCAATTACGGCTGAAGGAAAACGTATTCACAAGAAAGGAAAGATGGAAGTAGCAACGGCTCGAAAAGTAGTTGCGCAACCAACCGAAACTATTTCTGAAGAAGATCTAGAAAAGAAGTTGGATTCCATTTTGGACGATTCATCAGAAAACGTTTAATCAACATTAACTATTCGTCGTATGGCAGGATCTCTCAACCGAGCAATGCTCATCGGTAACCTCACCCGGGACCCAGAACTAAAGCAAACAACCAGCGGACAACAAGTGTGTTCGTTTTCAATCGCGACAAACCGTACTTGGAAAGACCAAGCCGGAGCCAAGCAAGAACAAGTGGAATATCACAACATTGTTGCCTGGGGAAAGCTAGCGGAAATTTGCGGACAGTTTCTAGGTAAAGGAAAGAAGGTGTACATCGATGGACGATTGCAGACTCGGGATTGGGAAGGTCAAGACGGCGTAAAGCGCTACCGCACCGAAATTGTCGCAGAAAACATGGTGATGCTTTCTCGAGGAAATGAAGGTGGTGGGTTTGGCGGAGGAGCAGGAGCTCCAAGCATGAACGACGAACCGTCTATGCAAGCCGACGACGAAATCAAAATCGAAGACATTCCATTCTAATATATGGCAAAGACTCTAGTAAAAGGAAAAGAAAGTCGATATTGCTACTTCTGTGTAAACAAAGGAGTAAACACCGACTACAAAAACACGACTGTTTTGCGAAAATACGTTTCTTCTTTCGGAAAAATCGTAGCGCGAAAACGAAGTGGATTGTGCTCAAAGCACCAACGAGGAATTTCGGAAGAAATCAAACGAGCCCGAATCATGGCTCTCCTTCCATTCACTCAGCGATAGAAAGAAATCACCTCTCGAGAAATCGGGAGGTGGTTTTTTGTTTCTGAGGATATATCATAGTTGATCTTCCCGCGTAGCGTGATACGATCACGGTAACGATCACACTATGCTTTCCAAACAAGACATTCTTCATCGAAAACAGTTGCGAGACGACGTCGTTGGACGCGTTCGCGACTTTTTTGTTGAACGAGGGTACATTGAATTCGAAACGCCGCTGCTTGTTCCATCGCCGGGGATGGAGCCGAATCTTGACCCATTCGAAGTCACAAAAAAATACACAAACCCCGTTTCCGAAGAACAATATGGGTTGATTACGTCGCCGGAATACGCGATGAAAAAGCTTCTCGGTGCCGGATTCGAGAAAATATTTACCATCACTCCCGTCTTCCGCAACAACGAAACAAAAGATACGCGACACTTGCACGAATTTCCGATGCTCGAATTCTATGCTCCAGGAAATTACGATGATCTTCTGAATGAAACCGAACAGCTCTTCGAACATGTTCTTCAAGACGACGGTATTTGGCCGCGTGTACGATTTGAAGACGCAGACGTAGACGAATTCGGAGACCCGCGCATAAAGGCCGACCGATTTTTCATTACAAACTATCCAGCAAAAGACGCATCACTCGCCCGACTTGCAAAAGACGGCACGGCCGAGCGATTCGAGGCATTCGCGCAAGGGCTCGAGCTCTGTAACGGATTCGTAGAACTAACCGACCCAGTCGAACAACGAAAACGATTCGAAATCGAAGCGGAAGAACGGCGCGCAGCAGGGAAGACAGTCTTCCCAATCGACGAAGATCTTCTTCAAGCGCTCGGCAACATCAAAAAATCCGTCTACGGAAACGCTGTCGGGATTGATCGATTGATTATGGTAAAGAACGGAATAAAGGATGTGCGAAGCATTCAAGTCTTTCCTTCGTAGGCCTCTCGAGATGACCGAAGTTCGTGTGTGACATTCAAAGAACGCATAACTTAACTACCCTCATCCCTTCTTGAAAAGAAGGGAAAACGCGTTTGCACAATTCGCTCCCCCTCCTTTTCAAGGAGGGGCTAGGGGTGGTTAGCGAACGACGCAGTCGTTTTGCGGATCTTAGCGCACGATTGACCAAGGCGCTCAAATCCAGTATGGTACGAGCGATTAAATGAACAAAGATATGCCATCTCCAAACGATATTAAAAAAGGAACTGTTCTTAACTACGAAAACGATCTTTGGGTAGTTGTGTCGTTCCAGCGAGTTTCACCAGGAAAAGGTGGTTCGTTCGTGCGAACAAAAATGAAATCACTTTCTTCAGGGAAGGCGATCGATCAAAACTTCAAAGCAGCCGAAACGCTTACCTTCGAAGACGTGATGTACAAAAAAATGCAGTACATCTTCGGCGACGACCAAACGCTAACGTTCATGGACGGAAACACATATGAACAAGTCATTCTAGGTCGAGACCTGGTAGGTGACGACGCAAAGTACTTAAAGGAAGGTCTGGATGTAATCGTGGTGATGCACAACGAAACAGCGATTTCGATGGAGCTTCCACAAAAAATTACCTACCAAGTAGCCGAAACGGAACCAGCGGTAAAAGGTGATACAGCATCTGGAAACGTTCAAAAAGATGCGATCTGCGACAACGGTCTCAAAATCCGAGTCCCAATCTTCATCAACCAGGGCGACAACGTAAACATCAATACCGAAACCGGAGAATACGTAGAACGAGTAAGTAAATAAAAATATCCCGACACATGTCGGGTATTTTGTTTGCCAAAATTTTGCTACAATAGCCAAGAATCCCGCTGTATAAAGCAACAAAACATCTATGGCTCGAAGAAGAAAAAAACGTTCGTCCGCAAATCTGCCCGAAATTCACCTTTCTGAAGGCACAAGACAGGCGATTTTTGCGGTCATTTTAATTACGCTTGCGGTAATTACCATTTTGTCATTCCTTGGCCTTGCTGGCGCATTTGGTGAATTTGTCGACACGTCGCTTGCGTCACTGCTCGGAGTGACGCGACCTGCATTTGCTGTGCTTCTTATTCTTCTCGGCTGGGGAGCTGTGTTCCCAGACAAGCGATGGATCGGATTAGTAAACGGTTTTGGCGCCGTGCTCTTCTTTATCGCCGCAACCGGATTAATCAACTTACTCGCGCTCGACGGAGGAGTAGGTGCACCAGAACAGCTACGTAAATTCGGTGGCTATGTAGGCTTGCTTCTTTCTGACATCGGCCGAGACGCGCTTGGGTTCGGCGGAGCATTTGCCGTTTCGATCGCACTTATTTTCATATCACTCTTGCTCTTATTTAACATCGGGTTCGGCGAACTCTCCGGCATGACAAATCGCCTTCCGCGCCGATCAGCACGCGAAGCGGTTGACGAAGAGGCGTTGGAAGAGGAAGAAGTATGGGAAGAAGATGTGGAAGAAGAACTAGAAGAAGACGTAGCCGAAGAGGAGGAGGTTGAAGAAGACGAAGTGGATGATGAAGAAGAAGTTGAACGACCGGCTCGAAAACGCGGAGCGCCAGCAGTAGCGACCGGCATGAGCGAATCAGTAATGACCACAAAAAACCGACGAGAAATGTCGATTCCAATCGATCTGCTCGAAGAACGTAAATCGGAAGCGAAGCCTGGCGATATTCAAAAAGGGAAGGAGATTATTCAACGCACTTTCGAAAACTTCGGCATCGAAGTCGATATCCGCGAAGTAAAAGTAGGCCCATCGGTCACTCAATACGCTCTTAAGCCAGCAGAAGGCGTAAAGTTATCACGCATCATTGCACTTCAAAGCGATCTCGCTCTCGCGCTCGCCGCTCATCCGATCCGAATTGAGGCACCGATTCCAGGAAAGGCATTGGTCGGAATCGAAGTACCAAACCACACGATCGGAAGCGTATCGCTCCGAGAGTTGCTCGAATCAAAAGAATTCAAACGCCGAAAATCAGACTTTATCGCACCGCTTGGAAAAGACGTCTCTGGTGTGGTTCAGCAACTTGGTGTCGACACAGCTCCGCACATGCTAGTCGCCGGAGCAACCGGTTCCGGAAAATCAGTTTGTTTGAACGTGATCATCGCATCGCTGCTCTACCAAAATGGACCAGACGATTTGAAGCTAGTCATGGTTGATCCGAAGCGTGTAGAACTTGGCGTATATGCCGGAATCCCGCACTTGCTCGTTCCTCCGATCGTAAAAGTAGAAGAAGCAATCAACGCCCTTAAATGGGGAGTCCGCGAAATGGAACGCCGTCTAGATCACCTTGCAAAGTTCGGTGTTCGAGACATCGATTCGTACAACGCGATCAACAAAGATCAGCGCATGCCGAAGGTAGTCATTATCATCGACGAATTAGCCGATTTGATGAGCCAAAATAAACGCGACGTAGAAGCAGTGATCGTACGAATCGCGCAAATGGCTCGTGCCGCCGGAATCCATTTGATCCTTGCAACGCAACGACCATCCGTAGATGTGATCACCGGAACAATCAAAGCAAACATCCCGACACGAGTCGCCTTCGCCGTTGCGTCCCAAGTCGACTCGAAGACCATTCTCGACCAAGGTGGTGCTGAAAAATTGCTAGGACGTGGAGATATGCTCTACACGAATCCACAAATTTCAAAACCTCGTCGTGTTCAAGGGGCTTACATTTCGGACAACGAAATCAAAAACATCGTCGACTTCTTGAAGGAAGAAGGTGAGCCAGACTACAACTACCAAATCACCGAAGATTCACGAGGCGGCGGGACGGTTTTGGACTCATCTGATTCCGACCCACTTCTAGACGAAGCAATCCAAATCATCATCGAATCTCAAAAAGCCTCAACGTCATACCTGCAACGCCGAATGAAAATCGGCTACTCGCGCGCAGCACGTATCATCGATCTACTTGCGGAAGCAGGCATCATCTCTGAACAAAACGGAGCAAAGCCACGTGAAGTATTGGTGGATGAATGGCCGCCAGCAGGAGCCGAAGAAGAAGTTGAAGAAGACGAAGAGGAAGTAGTAGACGAAGTCGAGGAAGACGAAGAAGATTTCCCAGATCTAGAAGATCCCGAGGGGCTAGAAGATGAATTAGAGGAAGACGAAGAGGAAGATGACCTTTCAAGTAACCGAAATTCTAGGTAAGGTAACGATATATGGTGTTCGTAATGCGAAAATTAGACCGCACGCCCGCGACGCTTGGCGAAAAGCTACGTGCTTTGCGTAGAGGGCAGGCGGTTTCGCTCGAAATGATCGAAGCGCGCACAAATATCCAACGAAGTTACTTAGAGGCGCTCGAGGCAGGAGACTACGACAAGCTGCCAGCGCCACTCTACGCTCGAAATTTCCTTCGAGCCTATGCCCGAGAGCTGGGAGCGGATGAACACTATTTCATCGAACTCTACGAAGAAGAGTGCGGAAAGTGCGACTTGGTCGATCCGATGCGCGTTCCGCGCCAGCGCGTGCGCAGTATGCGTTTTTTCATCGGAAATCATCTTGTAAAATTTGGGGCACTCGCAGGAATTTTGTTCATTATCGGTGGATACCTTGGCTGGCAAATCGTGACGCTTACCTCGGCTCCGGAAATAACGCTCTTTTCTCCTCAAAACGAATTCAAAACAGAGAAGGGAGTACTGCTCGTTGAAGGATTGATTGAAGATGAGGCGACGGTAACGATCAACGGCGAGCCAGTAGTTGTGGACGTCGATCGCTCATTCTCGGCATTTGTCGATTTACAAAAAGGAGTAAACACAATTCGCGTCGAAGCACAGCGTCGATATTCAAAAACGGCCGTGATTGAGCGCACGGTTCTGTACAATCCTGATGTATTTTCGCAGGCTCTGGATAAGTAAGTTTACGCAATAGGCGTTTTAGATCATAATGAAGAAACAAGGGGGCAACCCCTTTTTCTATTTACCCAAAAAAGACAGAAATCTATGGCGAAAAAAACAGACGCGAATGAACGCCTGCAAGCAGCAAGCGAGGCGATCGCACAAATCAAGCAACGATTCGGAGATGGAGCAATCATGCGACTAGGAGAGGCAAGTTCGATGCACGTAGAATCCATTCCAACAGGATGTCTCTCGCTCGATTTGGCTCTTGGAGTCGGCGGAGTACCACGCGGACGAATTATCGAAATTTACGGACCAGAATCTTCTGGTAAAACCACTCTTGCTCAGCATATCGTGGCAGAAACACAAAAAATCGGCGGTGTTGCCGCCTTTGTCGACGCCGAACACGCGCTCGACCCAGAATACGCAAAAAAAATCGGTGTAAATATCGAAGAACTTTTCATTTCGCAGCCAGACACAGGTGAACAGGCGCTCGAAATTGTAGAAACACTTGTACGATCAAGCGCGGTAGATGTAATTGTAGTCGACTCGGTAGCGGCATTAACGCCAAAAGCGGAAATCGAAGGCGAAATGGGAGCTTCTCATGTAGGATTGCAGGCGCGTTTGATGAGCCAGGCGCTTCGAAAGCTAGCCGGAATCGTAAGTAAATCAAATACAACCGTCATCTTTATTAACCAGATCCGAATGAAAATTGGTGTGATGTTCGGTAGTCCAGAAACAACTTCAGGAGGGAATGCGCTAAAATTCTACGCATCGGTACGTATCGAAGTACGACGTTCAGCGCAAATCAAACAAGGTGAAAAAATCATTGGTAACCGCGTAAATGTAAACATCAAAAAGAACAAAGTCGCGCCTCCGTTCCGAAAGTGTGAATTCGACATCATGTATAACGAAGGGATCTCGATCGCAGGCGACTTAATCGCGCTTGGAGTAGACCTTGGAACCATCGAAAAGAAAGGAAATTCGTACGCGTTCGAAGGAGAAAAACTAGGAGTAGGACGCGAAGTGGCCAAAGCCTTCTTAAAAGAGCATCCAAAAATGCTTGCAGCCATTCGAAAGAAGACCGAAGAAGCAGCAAAGACCGCAGAGAAAATCAGCTAACTATTGCCACCTTTTTAGGAACGTACTATACTTTTTATAGGTAGACGTTCCTCTTAAAGATTGCGGGATCGGGCGCAATGCTTGGTCAAATCCCTGTCAGAACGCCCCTGGCTATGCTAGGGAAATCTCTCTCCTCTCGTTCTCACGCAAGGGCTTGGTCAAACTCGTAAATTGTGTCCCTATCCTGCTATCTTTGGGAGGAACACAGGTCTTCTTGACGATACCTGATTTTGTTTGTTATAATCCGCACGCTTGGCCGAGGTGGTTCGGCTATTTTGACAACATTTTCTTTGTGAACAGAAGATGTATCAGAATTTAACTAACATTAGCGAATTGTCAGGTGACCCCCCAACACCAGGCGAGCCCATTTAAGTACGTGCAAGCGTACCTAACATCAGCGGCCGACAATTTTGCCCAGTAAATAACCCGCTCGAGATAATCGAGCAGGATTTTTTCATTTTAAGAGATATTTATGGAAAAGAGCACCCCGACTCTTGAAACTCGTAAGCGTTTTACGCCAATTCGAGATGCAATGGATCTTCCCGATTTAATCGAAATTCAGAAATCGTCATATGACTGGTTTTTGAAAGAAGGAATCGGAGAATTGTTTCACGAAGTGTCCCCGGTAAAAGATTTTATCGGACGCGATCTAGAATTGACGTTTACCGACTACTACCTCGACGAACCAAAATTCGACGAAGTCACTTCAAAATCAAAAAACATCACCTTCGAAGCGCCACTTCGAGTAAAAGCTCGTCTTGAGAATAAGCGAACGAAGGAAGTGAAAGAGCAGGAAATTTTCCTAGGAGACCTTCCTGTCATGACACAACGAGGAACATTCATTATCAACGGAGTTGAACGTGTCATCATTTCGCAGCTTGTACGATCTGCCGGAGTATTCTTCAGCGCAGAAGTGGTGCGAGGTCGCCGATACTATGGAGCGAAAATCATTCCAAACCGTGGGGCATGGCTTGAATTCGAAACCGATGCAAAGAACGTTCTTTGGGTAAAAATTGACCGCAAGCGTAAAGTAGCCGTAACAGCATTGTTGCGTGCATTCGGGTACCCAACAGACAAAGAGATTTTGGAGCTCTTCAAAGATATCGACACGCATCCATTGAACAAATACATCGAAACCACCCTTGCAAAGGATGTATCAACAAACGAAGAAGAAGGTTTGAAGGAAGTGTACAAGCGTATTCGACCAGGCGATCTAGCAACAGCCGACAACGCTCGACAGTTGATTCATTCGATGTTCTTCAATTTTGACCGATATGATTTGGGGTCAGTTGGTCGATACAAGTTCAACCTTCGATTCAAAGACGAAAATCCGGAAGAAGGAGTGACAGATGAAGCGAACCGTATTCTTGCGAAAGAAGATCTAGTTGCCATCATCAGTAAGATGATCGAACTAAACAATACACAGGAAGAACCAGATGACGTCGACCACCTAGGAAACCGCCGCGTACGAGCCGTAGGAGAATTGATTCAAGGCCGATTCCGAATTGGGTTAGCGCGAATGGAACGAATTATCCGCGACCGAATGTCGACACACGACATTGATTCGCTTTCGCCAGGAAAGCTGATCAACGCGCGTCCAGTAATCGGAGCAACACGAGAATTCTTCATGTCTTCTCAGCTTTCGCAGTTCATGGACCAGACCAACCCGCTTTCAGAACTTGAACACAAGCGTCGTTTGTCAGCGATGGGTCAGGGAGGGTTAAGCCGAGAACGAGCAGGATTCGAAGTACGCGACGTTCACACAACGCACTACGGTCGCATTTGTCCGGTACAAACACCAGAAGGACCAAACATCGGTTTGGTTGGTCAGTTGGCAAGTTACGCAAAAATCAACAAGTACGGATTTATCGAAACGCCGTATCGAAAAATTGTGGTTGAAGGAGACCGTGCACGAGTAACAGACGAAATTGAATACCTCAACGCCTTCAAAGAAGAAAAATCAATCACGTGCCCAGCAACCGTAGAAATGGACGATGATGGATTTATTCTTGGCGAATTTATCGAAGCCCGAAAGTTCGGTGACGCAAAGCAGGTAAACGCAAAGGACGTTCAGTACATGGACGTATCTACCGCACAGATCGTTTCGATCGGAACAGCCATGATTCCGTTCCTAGAACACGACGATGCCACACGAACACTGATGGGTTCGAACATGCAACGTCAGGCAGTTCCACCAATCCGTCCCGAAGCACCAATCATCGGAACAGGAATGGAACGCCGAGCAGCAATCGACTCTGGTCACGTACTGACAGCAGATGAAGCAGGGGAAGTTACTTACGTAGACGGAAAAACAATCGAAGTCGATTACAAAAAAGCCGGTAAAGAAGTGTACCACTTGAACAAGTTCGTTCGTTCAAACAGTTCAACCTCAATCAACCAGCGACCAGTGGTAGAACCAGGAATGAAAGTAAAGAAGGGAGACGTTCTTGCAGACGGTCCTTCGGTCCGAAACGGAGAATTGGCGCTTGGTCAAAACATGCTTGTAGCGTTCATGAGTTGGGACGGATACAACTTCGACGACGCGGTGATTATCTCTGAACGAGTTGTACAAGACGACCGATTCACAACAGTACACTTGGAAGATCTAACGATCGAAATCCGAGACACAAAGCTAGGTCCAGAAGTTGTCACATCAGACATTCCAAACGTGTCAGAAGAAAAGTTGAAGAACTTGGACGCCGAAGGGGTAATCCGAGTTGGAGCCGAAGTAAAATCTGGAGATATCTTGGTCGGTAAAATTACACCAAAAGGAGAAACGGAATTGTCGGCAGAAGAAAAACTTCTTCGCGCCATCTTCGGAGAAAAAGCACGAGATGTACGCGACACGTCGCTCTACATGCAGCACGGAAACAAAGGAAAGGTAGTAGACATCAAAGTATTCTCGCGCGAAGACGGAGACTCACTTTCACCAGGAGTTATCAAGTCAATCCAGGTCACCATCGCTGATCTTCGAAAACTTCAAGTAGGAGACAAGGTAGCGGGACGACACGGAAACAAAGGTGTTATTTCAAAAGTGGTACCAGTGGAAGACATGCCGTTTACAGCAGATGGTCGTCCAGTAAACGTGATCTTAACTCCACTCGGAGTTGTATCGCGTATGAACCTTGGACAGATTTTGGAAGTCCACTTGGGACTTGCGGCACTTACAATGGGATACAAAGTAGCGTCACCAGTATTCGCCGGAGCAACAGAAGAACAAATCAAGGACGAATTGCGAAAAGCAGGCATGCCAGAATCAGGACAGTTGCCACTGTACGACGGTCGAACCGGAGAAAAGTACGATCACGATGTAACAGTAGGTGTGATGTACATGTTGAAGCTAAACCACATGGTGGAAGACAAGATGCACCAACGTTCAATCGGTCCATACTCACTGATCACGCAACAGCCGCTTGGAGGTAAGGCACAGTTCGGAGGACAGCGATTTGGAGAAATGGAAGTTTGGGCGCTTGAAGCATACGGAGCTGCGCACACACTTCAAGAAATCCTCACGATCAAATCAGACGACGTACCAGGGCGATCAAAAGCATACGAAGCGATCATCAAGGGTGACGAAATTCGAAAAGTAAACATTCCAGAATCATTCAACGTATTGGTTCGAGAATTAAAAGGACTCGGTCTTGACGTGGAACTCATGAAGGGAACCAAGAAGATCGAAATTGACAGTTCTAAGAAAAATGATCGTCGATAAGATATGGCATTCAAAGTAAACACACTCAAATCAACCGACTTCGATTCAATTCGAATGCGTCTTGCGTCTCCAGATGTGATCCGAGAATGGTCATACGGAGAAATTACAAAGCCAGAAACGATCAACTACCGAACACAAAAGCCAGAAAAGCACGGATTGTTCGCGGAAGAAATCTTCGGGCCGTCAAAAGACTGGGAATGTTACTGCGGAAAATACAAGAAGATTCGTTACAAAGGAATCATCTGTGACAAGTGTGGAGTTGAAGTAACGCAAGCCGTTGTTCGACGCGAACGCATGGGTCACATCGAACTTGCGTCCCCTGTAACGCACATCTGGTTCTTGCGCGGTGTACCGTCAAAAATCGGAACTATTTTGGACGTAGGAGTACAGGCACTCGAAAAAGTCATCTACTTCTCAAGCTTCATTATCACCGATGTTGACCAAGAAGCTCTTGAACAAACAATCGAGCAGGTAAAAGCTGAATACAAGTCGAAGAAAAAGATGTTGGAGGGCGAAAAGAAGCGCGACATCGGACGTGTTCAGGAAAAATTTGCCGACGACGCAAAGAAGGTGAAGGAAGAAATGGAACGCATCGAAGAAATCACCGATGCAAAAATGTTGGAACTAGAAGAAGACTTCCTTCGAGTCGACAAAGACTTGAAAGAAATGAAGGTGATGAAAATCATCAACGAAGCAACGTACAACGAATGGTCTATCCGATTCGGTCACATTTTTGACGCAGGAATCGGAGCAGAAGCGATTCTAAAATTGTTGGAACGCGTTGATCTAGAAAAAACAATCGCCGTGCTAGAAGTAGATCTAGAAGAAACACGATCAAAAACAAAGTACGATCGATTGGTACGACGATTGAAACTTCTTCGAAGTTTGCAAAAAACAAACATCAAACCAGATTGGATGGTGATGCGAGTGCTTCCAGTAATTCCAGCAGACTTGCGACCAATGGTTCCGCTCGACGGAGGACGATTCGCGACAAGCGATTTGAACGACCTCTACCGACGTGTAATCAACCGAAACAATCGTTTGAAGCGTCTCTACAACCTAAGCGCTCCAGAAGTGATTACGCGAAACGAAAAGCGCATGCTTCAAGAAGCAGTAGATGCGTTAATCGACAACTCAGCTCGACAGTCAAAGACTGTTATCGCAGCAACTGGAAAGAAGCGTCAATTGAAATCTCTTGCCGACATCCTAAAAGGAAAACAAGGACGTTTCCGACAGAACTTGCTTGGTAAACGTATCGACTACTCAGGACGTTCAGTAATCGTCGTAGGACCTCACTTGAACTTGGACCAATGCGGAATTCCGAAAAACATGGCACTCGAACTATTCAAGCCATTCGTTATTTCAAAACTGATCTCGCGAGAATACGTACACAACATCCGTTCAGCAAACCGATTTATCGAAGCTGATCGTCCAGAAGTGTGGGACATTCTAGAAGAAGTAACCGCTGGCGCTTTCGTTCTTTTGAACCGTGCACCAACGCTTCACCGTCTAGGTATCCAAGCGTTCCGACCGGTATTGATCGAAGGAAAAGCGATCCGACTTCACCCGATGGTGTGTGACGCCTACAACGCCGATTTCGACGGAGACCAAATGGCCGTTCACGTCCCGCTTACTAAAGAAGCGAACAAAGAAGCAGAAGAATTGATGCTTTCAATCCGAAACCTTCTAAAGCCTTCACATGGTGGTCCGGTAACAGCTCCAGGAAAAGACGTCGCATGGGGTTCATACTACTTGTCACACGTAAAATCTGAACCAGATCCAAAGAAGATGAAGTCCTTCCCAGACGAAGACACAGCGCGATACGCGTACGAAATGGGCAAGATTGGTCTTCAGGAATGGTTGAAGGTAGAGTTCAATGGCGAAATGATGGTAACGACCGTTGGTCGATTGATCCTCAACTCGCACTTCCCGAAAGAAATCGGGTTCTTGAACGAAACCATGAGCCGAAAAGAATTGGCAAACGTAGTAAAAGAAGCGCTCGAATTTTACGGACAAGAATTCACAGCTAACTTGCTCGACCGGTTGAAAAACCTCGGGTTCAAGTACGCGGAAAAATCTGGATATTCATGGGGAATGAGCGAATTGCCAGATGTATCAGCAAAGAAAGAAATGTTGGTCGAAGGAGAAAAGCGTGTTCAGGAAGTAGAAAACTACTACGAACAAGGATTGCTTACACAAAGCGAACGTCGAACACAGATCGTAAAAATCTGGTCAGAAATCAAAGACCGCGTTGCCGAAGTGGCAAAGCAGGCGCTTCCACAAAGTGGATCAGCGTTCTCGATGATCGAATCTGGAGCCCGTGGTTCGTGGGGTCAGATGACGCAGATGATTGGTATGATCGGTTTGAAAGCGTCTCCAAGTGGAGAAACGATCGAACTTCCTGTAAAGACTTCATTCAAAGAAGGTGTCAGTGTACTCGAATTCTTCATCTCGTCTCACGGTACGCGAAAGGGTCTTACCGACACAGCGCTTAAAACAGCAAACGCAGGGTACCTTACTCGACGTTTGGTGGACGTTGTGCAGGACGTAGTGGTTATTGCTGAAGATTGTGGCGACGACGAAGGAGTAGAGCTTACACGAAAAGAATCAGAAGAAATCGGGGAACCGCTTTCGATCCGAATTCTAGGACGTGTAGCACTTTCACCAGTTGTTGTTCCAGGATCACGCAAACCGCTAGTAGAAACAGGCGAATTGATCGTAGAAGAACACATCCGACAGTTGAAGAAGACAGGAAAAGAATTGGAAAGCGTGCATGTACGTTCAGTCGTAACATGTAAGCTTCACCGAGGAGTCTGCCAAAAGTGTTACGGATACGACCTTTCTCACAACAAACTTGCGAAGATGGGAACGGCTGTCGGAATTATCGCCGCGCAGTCAATCGGAGAACCAGGAACGCAGCTTACGATGCGAACGTTCCACACGGGAGGAGTTGCCGGAAAAGACATCACGCAGGGGTTGCCACGTGTAGAAGAATTGTTCGAAGCTCGAATGCCAAAACAGAAAGCGGTCATGACCGAAGTATCTGGATTGGTTGAAATCGAAAAAGCAGAACGTTCAATTGTACAGGTGGGAACAGGAAAGAAAATGACCGACACACGACCTGGTCAAAAGATTGTCCGCATTCGCTACACAGCTGCAGACGAACACGTCATTTCGATGGGCCGAGGAGCAAAAGTGCTCATCAAAGAAGGCGATACCATTCGAACAGGTGATGTTCTAGGCGAAGCAAAGGACGGATCAAAAGTTCTTTCGGAAGTAAATGGACAAGTATCATCTGCCACAAAGACAAAGATTACCGTTGTGCACGACGCACAAAAAGTACGTGAATACGTCATCCCTCAAGGATACATGTTGTACGTAAAAGACGGTGACGAAGTGCTAGAAGGGGATGTGCTTACAGAAGGGCATGTGGATCTACAAGGACTCTACAAGCACAAAGGACGTAAGGCGGTTGAGTTGTACATCTTGAAAGAAATTCAACACGTATACGCATCACAAGGACAAAAATTGAACAGTAAGCACATCGAAATCATCGTGCGCCAAATGTTCTCTCGCGTCCGAATCACAGACCCAGGCGACACGATTTTCCTTCCAGGAGAAGTCGTAGAACGTTCTTCGCTCCTCGACGAATCATCGCGAGTAGCCGGAGAAAGCAAAGGAAAAGCACCAGAATTCGAAGAACTATTCCTCGGAATCACAAAGGTGTCACTTTCAACCGAATCATGGTTGTCAGCGGCATCATTCCAAGAAACAGCACGCGTGTTAATCAACGCAGCGGTGACTGGAAAGGTGGATCACCTTGCAGGGTTGAAAGAAAACGTGATCATCGGAAGATTGATCCCGGCAGGTACCGGATTCGGTGAAGCAAACATCGAACGCACCGATCACGATGCCGAAGAAGAAGTGGCACAAGCTTCAGACCTCGACAAAGAGATCGCCGAAGAAGGGCCGAAAATGGGAACAGAAACAACCGAAGAAGTAGCAGCAGAATAAAGAAAAAAGACTCGAGCACAACGCTCGAGTCTTTTGTTTGGTGCAAAAATATGCTAATTTTTAGCAAGAAGTTATCAATTTTCTATGTCAGGACACAGTAAATGGCATTCAATCAAACATAAAAAAGGCGCCGCCGATGCAAAGCGTGGGAAGATATTTAGCCGCTTGTCGCGAGCGATCACGATTTCGGTTCGTGAAGGCGGGCCCGACGTCGCGATGAATTTCGGTTTGCGCCTAGCGATCGAAAAAGCAAAAGAAGCAAACATGCCCAAAGACAACATCGAACGCGCCATCGCGCGCGGGCAAGGAATCGGCGACGGCGGATCTCAACTTACATCAGCTTTATACGAAGCGATGGGGCCAGGCGGCAGTGCATTGTTAATCGAATCACTTACCGACAATCCAAACCGTACTATTACAACCGTCAAAACACTCGTAAACAAAAACGGAGGTAACATGGAGGCAAAGGTAAAGTGGCTGTTTGAACGAAAAGGCTTCGTGTACGCAGCGACAGAAGCGATCGAAAAAGCCGGAGAAGAATTGGAGCTTCAATTAATTGACGCAGGTGCAGAAACCATCGAACCGCAAGGCGAAGAAACCGAAATCACCGCTCAAATCGAATCACTCAACGCGGTAAAAGAAGCGCTCGAACAAACGAATATAGCTATCGATCGTTCAGAGATAGGCTACAAGGCAAAGGAATCCATGCAGCTAGACGATCAAACTCTGGAATCATTCGCACAACTAGTCGAATTACTAGAAGAGGAAGACGACGTCACAAGTGTATACACAAATGTTTCCTAACATGACTACTAAACACGAGTCTCGCGTCATTCTAGGGATCGACCCCGGTTACGGCCGCTGCGGCTTTGGAATTATCGAAGAAATAAATCGAGAGTGGATCGTACGCACACACGGAATCATCTCTACAAAAAAAGAAACCAGTTTCCCGGATCGCCTGTGTGAAATAGCGGCGGACGTGCGAGCAATCATTACTGCAAACAAAGTACACGCGCTGGTGATCGAAGAACTCTTCTTCGGCAAAAGCTCTACAACCGCATTGAAGGTCGCGGAGGCGCGTGGAGTGATCATTCAAGTGGCACGCGAATCGGGTGCCGAGGTCATTGAAGTAAAACCAAACGAAGTAAAACTAGCCCTCACGGGCTACGGCCGAGCCGAAAAGAAGCAAATGCAAGAAATGGTAAAAACCGTCTTCAAACTAAACGCGATTCCAAAACCCGACGACGCCGCAGACGCTCTAGCCGTCGCCTGGTGCGGCGCCCAAAAATGGAGATTCTCGTAATTAGTGGTAGAATAACGTTAATAATTTAGGAATTTAACTATATATGAACGAATCAACGACAGCGCAAAAATTATCGCGAGAAGAGCGCAGACAGCTAAACAAACAAGTCCTCTGGGGACCAATTCAGCAAGAAAAATTGGCTAACTTTACCGTAAACGAAGTAGCAAAAGCATTTTATCTATTGGCTGTATTGAAAGTAGTGTTTGGAATTCTTTTCGCATGGCCATACATTTTGGAAGGTATTGTGATCGCTGTTGTGGCATTCGTCCTGCAAAAAACAAAAAGCCGAATCGCTGCCGGTGTACTGATACTGATCGGAGCCCTTTCGATCGCAAGTACGCTCATGAGCATCGTGACGCAAAACGGCGGAGGAGTAAATTTGGTGATCGCAATTCTTATTACATGGTTCTCAATCCGAGCCCTACAAGCAACTATGTTCCTTGCATCAAAGAAAACAATCTAAACAACAAATCCCCATGTGGGATTTTTTGTTTGAATTGAGTAGAATAGAAAGATCTATGAGTAAGTTGTTAATGAGCATGGTAGTCGCGAGTCTCGCCTGCTTAAATTTTTTAGCCGTCGGACTAGCAACCGGCGCAATTGCGTCAGAAGGCACAGTGGAGACGTACCAGCCAACGGACTACATCTATTTGGCTCAACTCTGTAAATCACCCGAATGCGATCTTGCTCTACTCGAAGCAATCATTTGGTGCGAAAGTTCGTGGAAGATGGTAAAAAACCCAGTCTCCTCAGCCTACGGATATTTCCAAATCATCGACGGCACCGAACGCACAACGCCACAATTCAAAGAAGGAAAGTCAAAATACAACGCCTTCGACAACCTAGAAATGGGCGTATTTCTCTATCAGCGCGACCAACATTACCCCTGGATGGAATCAAAAGTCTGCTGGGATTGGCGATATCGCTCAAAAGCCATCCAAGAAATCCCAACCTGCCTAGGCCCTGCCTGCCAAAACTAGACACAAAAATCACTTTTTGTTATAGTATTCACCACAAACAAAGCAAGCGGGCATAGTATAGTGGCTTATTATGCTAGCCTTCCAAGCTAGAGATGCGGGTTCGATTCCCGCTGCCCGCTCCAAAAAATACCCTGTTCTACAGGGTATTTTTTGTTGCGCAAAATAGGCTGTGCCCACCAGGTGCCCAAAATTTATGCAGAGTAGTAAGCGAAATGAACATCCATCGGTAGATAACACAACGGTCTCTCTTTGAGGAGGTTGTTCGGAGATTATGGGAAGGAGAGGCTTGTGTTGTTCGAAAAGTAGTATTAGAGATCTGTACAAAAAAAGTAGATTATATAGGATGTAGATGACAAGCCTGTCTGCACAGAGGTAGAGATGTCCAAAAAGCGCCGACCCGTAATCGTCTCACATCCGGTAGATCCCGTTAGGGTCACCCGAGAGGAGTACGAAGCAGTTTCAGAACGCATTCGCGTTGAAATCGAACGAACCCGGAGCTGTAACTCCCTGGAGTGTAACGATAGTTGCACACCGCCAAAGTAGTAGGCGCTACTGAAATGCTTACGCGACGACACCCCAACAGGGTGTCGTCATCTTGTTTAATCACCCCTCGCTCAACCCAACAACGAAGCCGTTCCAAAGGCATTGTGATAAAATACACCCATGTCCTCTTCAATACGCGATGTAAATAAAGTGCTGTTCAAACACATGCGCCCGTACAAGGGGCGTTTGTTTGTCATTGCGGTCGCAACTACGCTTGCGATTGTGACTCAGATTATTTCGCCATGGCTTTACAAGATTTTTTTCGACATCCTGACAGGCGAAACCGAGCCATTTTATAACGACGCAGCATCAACCCTTCTACTCTTGCTTGTCGCAATATTCAGTTCAGGATTCACCGGAAACCTTTGCTGGCGCACGGCGGGGTTCACAAATAATTTCACGCAGCCAAACATCATGCGTGACACCATGCGGACTTCTTACGATTATCTAGTCGGTCATTCGTACAGCTTTTTCACAAGCAACTTTACCGGAAGTTTGGTACGACGAGTGCAGCGACTGGCGCGTTCGTTCGAAGTAATTTTAGATCAATTTCAATGGCACTTTTTGCCACTCGTGGTCACGATAACGGGAGCAATTATAGTCGTAGCACTTCGATTCCCGCTCATGGCATTAGGAATGTTTGGGTGGGTGGCAGCATTTTCATTATTGAATGTTGTATCGGCTCGTTTGCGCCTGCCGTACGCAGAACGACGCGCCGAAGCAGATTCGGAAGTAACGGCGGTGCTTGCCGACGGAATCACAAATAACCTAAACGTAAAGTTATTCAACGGCCGCCAACGAGAGCACGATCGATTCGGCGCAACTACTCAGAAATTCAAAAAAATCCAGGTGTTCACTTGGAATTTAAACGAGATCAATTTCACCATTCAAGGAATATTACTTGTCGTTCTTGAATTCGGCGTCATGTACTCGGCGCTCAGGCTGTGGCAACAAGGGTTAATTTCTGTAGGAGACTTCGCCCTGCTGCAAGGTTACGTCATGCTTCTGATCGGAAAAATGTGGGACATCGGAAGATACATTAAGGACACGTACGAAGCGTACGCTGACGCAAAAGAAATGGTCGAAGTCTTGAACGAACCACACGAGGTGCAAGACAGCAAATTCGCAAAGCCGCTGATGGTAAAAGAAGGAATGATCGAATTCCAAAAAGTCACATTCGCGTACGCAAAAACCCGAAAAATTTTCGACGGCCTATCGCTAAAAATTGCATCAAAAGAAAAAGTCGCATTTGTCGGTCCGTCAGGAGCGGGGAAGACAACAATCGTAAAGCTTCTCTTTCGATTTCTCGACGTACAACGTGGAAAGATTCTAATCGACGGACAGCGCATTTCTGCTGTCACACAAGAATCACTCAGATCACAAATAGCACTCGTTCCACAAGAAGCGATTCTATTCCACCAAAGCTTGTTAGAAAATATCCGCTACGGCCGAGCAGGAGCAACGGATGAGGAAGTGATCGAAGCAGCAAAGCAAGCGCGCTGCCACGAATTCATTATCAATTTACCCGAGGGCTATGACACGCTTGTGGGGGAGCGCGGCGTAAAATTGTCAGGCGGTGAACGTCAACGCGTCGCCATCGCGCGAGCAATTCTAAAGAACGCTCCAATCCTGGTACTAGACGAAGCAACTTCCAGTTTAGATTCCGAATCAGAACATCTAATCCAAGAAGCGCTCGACGAACTAATGAAAGACAAAACCACCATCGTCATCGCGCACCGGCTTTCCACCATCATGAAAATGGACCGCATCCTAGTAATGGAAGAAGGAAAAATAGTAGACAGCGGATCGCACAGTATTCTAAAAAAGAAAAAAGGAACGTATAAAAAACTGTGGGAAATTCAGGTGGGCGGGTTTGGGAAGGGATAGGGAAAAGCTAACAAAATTTCACTTTCAAGCTCAAGGTCTCCAGAAATTCGATCATCGAAAGATGGTCGTTTTTCTTTTTCCTGGGTAAGATTGAAGCAAAGAATGATCCGCTATGCCAAAAATCCGAAGTCAACAAATTTACGATCTGTATTGGCAATTCACGGCCGAGCGTCAACGTATATTCGAAAAACGTTTGCAAGGTGAAGCGGGACCGTGGACGAATGACCCGATTTTACAAACCTACAAATTCTGCAACGTATTCCGGGCAGCCGACCGAGTGTCTCAATATTTAATAAACGAAGTTGCCTACGCGCCAGAACAGCACACGCCAGCGGATCGCCTCTTTCAAATTCTGGCATTCCGCATGTTCAGTCGACCGGAAACATGGGAAGGCCTAAAGGCTGAGCTGAACGAAATCCCAACGATCGCACACATTAAAAACGGATCACTCCTTCGAGCGCTCGAGCGCGTAAAGCGCAAACAGCAAAAGCTCTACACAGGAGCATTCATTTTGTGCGCCGCAGATGCCTACGGAGAAAAGCAAAAACACAAAAATCACGTCGCCCTTTTTGAAGACATGTTTATAAAAAATACACTTGGCGAGAGACTTCTTGATGCTAGATCTTTGAAAGAGATTTTCGATCTTCTCCAAACCTTCCCGCTCATCGGAAAATTTATGGCCTACCAAATCGCAATCGATCTAAACTACAGCGAACACATCAACTTCTCCGAAAACGATTTCACCTGCGCCGGCCCAGGTGCGCTACGCGGAATCAATAAAGTCTTTTCCGATCTACAAGGCACAACGCCGGAACAGATCATTCAAGAAATGGTCCAAAATCAACACCGAGAATTCGACCGTCTCGGTTTACAATTCAACGGCCTCTTCGGTCGCCCACTTCAAGCCATCGATGTCCAAAACCTCTTCTGCGAAGTAGACAAATACTGCCGCCAAGCCCTCCCAAACCTAAAAAGCGCCCGAACCCGCATAAAATCCAAATTCAAAGAAGACCAAAGAAAAATCAACTACTTCTTTCCACCGAAGTGGAGGATCGAGGTAGCTCGGCAGACTTAACTTGTTGGATGTCTCAATTTTAGGAAGCGATAAGACTAAACCCGCCCCTCGCCCGGAATCAAACTTTTGCCTTTCTTTTCCTTTCCTTTTTCAAACTTAAACACGCTAAACGTTCCAGGGATTTCGAGGTAGGCGTATTCAACTTCGCCCAAGTTACGAATACCTTGCAATCGAAGCGAGCTATAAATCTCGTCCTTGGTCAGTTTTTCTTTTGCCAAATTATCTTCCAAAAAGAACCCATGTTTAATAATCAACGTCGGTGTAGAATTCAAAAAAGCATCAACGGCAGTAAAACGTTGCTTCAATTTTTCTATAATAAGTTGCAATAACAAAATGCCCGCCATCACAATTACGCTATACACAATGGCGACACCAGGGTAGAACATTGCGTCCCCAACCGCAGAACCGATCGCGATCACCAATAGTAATTCGAGCGTAGTCAATTGTTCGCGCGAACGCTTTCCTGCAAGGCGTAGCAATACAAGGGCAGTAAGATAAATGGCGACAACGCGCAAAAGCAATTCGGCAAGGAAAAATAACGGCTGTTCCCCAAAAAAGATACGAGCAAAATCAAACGACGTAACTGGATCCATAAAATGGCACTAAGTAAATCAAACCCTCCTCAAAATCAACTGACTCATCTCGAGTACCTATTCACCTTAGTCTTGATTAGTCGTTTCAGCAACCGCAGGCATGTCGGCCGGATCAACGCTAATATTCTCTATTTTCCAATTCTTCTCGACTTTTTTGAGTGTAATCAGAAGCGGAAATTCTTCCTCTCCTCGCGCAGCAATCGCGTGCACAACCGCTTCATCATTTACGCGCCGAAGAAGCACGGCCTCTTTTAGCGCGGTGTCGATAAATGCCGGCTGCTGAGCAATAAATAGTGCTAGATCATCTTGCGAGGCAAATTCCCGAAACTGCGCAGTGGTGTACGCATAGCTCTGTTCCACTTGTTCCGCGCGAGCAAACGCATAAAACCGGCTAACAATTTCCACCGGACCAGCGTTGAACGCATGCCCTGTTAAAAACAAACCGGCGAGGACAAGAAAGACAGAAAGAATGAGGATAACCAGTACGGCAGCGAGCGTACGAACAGGATGTGTAGCGGGTCGAGTCATATGAAAAAAGTATAACACAGGCAGGTTGACCAAAACGATCAAAACCGGTAAGGTGTAACGTCGTAAAACTGGAGGAAGAGATGAGCGAAGTTCCATTCCACGTGTTCTTCATTCGCCACGGCGAAAGTGAGCAAAATCTGGCGGGTCGTCAACGAAAAGAAGGGATCGATCTGCTCATGGAGCACCTGAGCGGTCGCCACGAATCCCACGCCAGGCTGACGCCCGACGGGCGAGAGCAGGCGGCAGAACTAGGCGAGTGGCTACGTCCAAGGCTGCGACCCTCGAGCGACCCTCGACGACCGCAGAAGTTCTTCGTCAGCCCGTACGTAAGGGTGATGGAAACGGCCGCTTTGCTCAACATCGAGCACGCAAAGTGGACCCGTCATCGCCTGCTGGGTGAACGTAACTGGGGCAAGCTCGCCACCGCGCTCAGTGGGCACTTCAAAGAAGGAGGCGTGTACGCGGCGTGGAAGCAAGAATCTGATCGCGAAGGCGCCTTCTGGGTGCCGGCCGGCGGTGAATCTCTCATGATGGCCACCGCGCGCGTCGAACACGCCTGGCAGCAGATCTGCGCGAGCGCGCCAAATGGCACGGTTGTGGTGGTCGCACACGGCGAAATCATCCAGCTGTTCCAGATGATTATCGAGGGCATTTCGCCGCTCGATCTGAAGGAGGTTCCGCACCTCGCCAACTGCGGCGTGCTCGAATACCGTTCGCGCAATCCGTACGATGGGAACTACGAGAACGAGCTCTGCTGGCGCCGAGTGATGAGTATGGTGCATCCCGAGCGAAGCCAAGACTGGGAACGCTTCGAACAGCCCCAGTTCACCAACCAGGAGCTGCTCGAGATCGTCGAAGAGCACCCCGCGCACTTCGGAAAGATCCATCGTAGCTAGTACGTAGCACACCTCCGAACCCTCTCAACGCCCGCCATCCGAAAGGACGCGGGCATTTGTTTTTCAACAACGCAACACCGAGGTATAATAGTGACACTATGGTGGAATTTAGAAGACATCAACCTTCATTTGACGAGGAAATAGAGCAAGATAATGAGAAAGAAACTTTATTCATGCGACTAGACAAGATGCAGGATTATAATAGTTTTTATAATGCTCTTTTAGACGCAAGAAAGAACGGAAGTATTAATCATTTAGAAAAAGAACAGCAACGAGAAGTGATTAATCGTTTAATGGCCGAGTTAGCATCTAAGCTAGAAAATACAGAAGCAAGTCCATTTTTTGAAGTTTTCCAGACAAATAACGCACTGCTGCCTAGTGAGAGAAATTACCAACAAGACGACATTGTTGATACATACATGGAGATGATGCCAGAAATCTATATAAAATGGCCCAAGATAGGTGATGAATGTTCAAATATACTAGATCAAAGCGACGTTGTAGTAAGGCCAGAAGTTTTAATAAAAACGTATGCACAGTTAGTGAATCAACCTGGATTATCTTCGAATGTTCGCAGCGGCGCGATAACAAGTTTATCCTATTTGGCAAGCTTTGGCTTGATGGAATTCATTCGAGAACGAATAGATAATCTAGAAAAGATGTCCGTACAAGAGGCATCAGATACGCTGACCGTTCTTGATGTGGCAGCAGCTTATGGTGAGCAGTTCGAGTTTTCTGAAAAAAGTTCGAAAGAGATAAAGGACGCAATTAGAGTGTTTAAGCAAAGAACCGAAAATGCTCTGCTTCATAGAAAAGCAGAAGCAATTGTTGAGAAAGAAAAGGCTGGGAAAAATTGGAGTACAAAAGGCATAAGGGTATGGATGAAATATAATCCCCAAGATTTTGGTTTAGACGAATCCCAAATGTCTGACGAAGAGGTGCGGAATGCATGGGATGACGCATTAAATGATTCATACTTTCGCCAACAGGTTCAGCACAACGATTTTTTAATTTCAAAAGAGCGTACAGAGAAACTTCATGGAACCAACCAAATAGAAGTTGAGGGTACAAAAAGAGATCGTGTTCTAATCGCGCCTGTTTCGAAGGATTATCTTGGTGTATATGGCATGACAGGGAAGATTATAAGGTTACTCAAGCAGCACGGTGAAGTAAATTTTTATCAACAATCGGAAATGCTGCATGCGGGCGAGTTACCTGCGCTCTCCGTAAATGGGGAGTTGAGTCACGAAGAAATCGAGCGCCGCTTACAGGCGCAGCAAGATTTTGTCGCTTTTTTAGATAGAGGCGTACTTGAAGGGATAGAAAGAGATTACGGATTTGCCGTGCAAGAACTGACTCTAAAGGAACAAATATGGTTTGTCGCGGCACTGAGGGGGTTAAGTAGAGAGCAAGAGCAGAGTGTTGTAGAAATAGTTCATAAATACGGGATAGAAGCAGCACGTTCATTTTTATCAACCGAAGTTAGGCCAGATCTTCGAGAAGGGATATTGGTAATCGGCGAAAGATTAGATCAAAAAACAGCGCAAGAAATTTTTGATCAATATTCAAAAATTGTCACAATGGCCCAACGAGAGGCACAGAAGCTCGTTAAAGAATTTTTTAAAGAAAGGATATACGAAGACGTAAATATAGAATTAATCGAACAAGCATTGCTTGGCCGTGCAGCTGAAATGCTCCATAAAATTGCACGTTCGATTGAATCTGACGGAGAAGTGAGCGGTAAGCTTATTTTGAAATTTCTTGAAGATTACGAAAGTCATGCGATTGCTTTTGCAAGCATATTTAAAGAGGCGTTTAAAGGCAAGGAACATGTAGATTTTCACGAAATAATGGGAATTGGTTTTGAAGAAAGGGAAGCGATTGAGATTTCTGACGAAGACAAGGTTTCGATGATGAAAATATCTGCAGAAAATTGGGCAGAGGTACCGCATCTTGCTTCGTATGTAAAAAAAGCAACGCGAAAGAATTTGTACGACGATTCAGGTAAGACACGGTGGCGGATCTTAAAAAAAGATGGAAACATTCTTTCTTTTGTTCGCATTGATAAAACAGATAATCCAAGCAGGAAGTACATTGGTTCTTTTAATGTAAACAAAAAATATCGCGGATCAGCATTAGGAGAGGCAGTCTTTAATGATCTAATTGAGCGCGAATCAGAGCAGTCGGTGCTGGAATTGCATGCTGACCCACGTTCAGTAGTTGCGGCAAGTTATGTTGAAAAAAACGGGTTTGTTATTATTGGCATCGATAAGCTGAACGTTGATGAAAATGAAGTCCCGCTGTTTTTGATGGAGCTAAACAAAATGAGAGAACAAAATTTTGGAACTGTGCAAAAAGAACTAACATTCGATATATCGACACAATTTGATCAAATGATCGAAGTAGTTGAGCAAGAGGTAGCTGCAGGAAATGTCGTATCAAGTTATACGTACAACAAAAAGAACCCGAATATCAGATCGCTTGTTATCAAGAATGCTTAGACGGTAAATCTTCTTGCAAATTAGCACCGTGGCAAATCATTAAGGCTTGAATTGTTGATCGAAGTGTTTTAGCTAGCGGCTCACTTTCCGTAATAGTGGCGATGCCGTTTTTGTGATCTATAAAAATCACATTGTTTCCAACGACACTCATATCGCCCGAAAAAGGAAACGTTTCTTTGTTGATCGTAACAGCTTCACGTAATTCAGATTCCTGACGTTCGATAAGTTGGCGTCCTTTCATGTCACTGGAAACGATTCCTTTCACCGAAATAGCACGCTTTACACGTTTTGGAATGTAATAACTATTGAACCAGTTACTAAGTTCGGGCGGTGAATCACCTAGTCCAACGAGCGAATAAATCGTATCGCCTACGCCGATCATGAATTTGTAAGCTTCCTTAATACCCTCAATGCCCTCAAAAACACGAAAGGTTGGTCGTTTTGTAATCAGAGAGTATTGAGACTTAAGTGCCGGAAGAGTGGCTTCTAATTGATTCATTAATTCCTGAGCAACATGTAATTTATTCTTTGCAAGGATACGTAAATGTTCCGGATCTAAAGCTTTGAAGAGCGTTTTCTTTCCAGTTTCTTCAATAACAAGCCCCTTATCCTTTAAGGTAGTAAGGGTATTATAGACATTTCCTCTCCCAAGCCCTGACGGGGCAACGAGGTCACTTGCAGTTTTTGGACCAAGTTCAAGCAAAATCTCATAAACAAGGGCTTCAGATTGATTAATGCCCAACTGTTGTAAAATAGGATAGTGAATTTCGTGCGCCATAGGAGGGTAATTAAGGAGAAACCGAAAGAATAAATATTGATAAAGTATACCTCAAACAGACAAAATACGCTTAATTGCCAAATTAAAACTGACATTATACACACAAATAATTTAGCTAATTTTAGCTAAATTATTTAATTTATGCCAAAACAACATTGACAAAACTGTAAAAACATGGTATAGTGTTATCAGCAAGATGAGCAATGGGAATACGAGCCCAAAGCACATCAGTTCCTTACAACCAATTGACGAGAGAGCCCTAGCCGGGGTTAAGGCAAAAGCCGATGTATATCGGGCGGAATCTATTCCGCGAAACGGATTTGACTATTTCTCTCCAAAGAAATCGTTAAATCCGTTTTTCTTTATACGAAAGGAAAACGACGCTTACTCGATCCAAGATATCGGTCACAAGTATTTGAGAGAGATTATGACCAATGTTTAGGAAGAGTTCTCACAACCCGTTTCGAGCAATCGAAACAACGTCAATCGCCCCTGGAACACGTCATCTGTCTACGGACGGACGGAACACGGAAGCGATTCCCAATGCGCCAGTAAGACGCATTGTGGTAATGAGTGCGACCCGCAACGAATCCTCTACGGAGTCGATTCGAAGCAGGGGCAGTCCTTACCACGGCCGATGAGTAGCACGCATAAATGCGAACTACCGTAGTTAAGAGGATGAACCTTCACAATCGAAGAGTTTAATCTAACAACAAAGATTTTTGTTTACGCAAAAATCTAAGTAGATCAACCAGTCAAAAGAAGAGAGAGCTTTTGCCTGAAGAGAAGGGCCTACATGCTTGTACGCCCTTCTCAATCTACAGTTCCTCAAAGCTTCAAAACGCACGAGCAACGCAAGATCCCGCTCACCTTGTCATCCTGAACGAAGTGAAGGATCTATACGCCGCACTCGCGCCTTTCGAAGCTCTCGAGGAGAGAGTCAGTTCACGTCGCAATCCAATGCAATTCTGCAAAGGGAAGCGACAAAAGAACGCCTGCGTAAAAGCGCTTCTAATGAATGTTCAGACATAAGCCGGTCTTGTTCGGGAAACCGAGTCAAGCCGCCGTCATCGTGAAGAAATTCACGGCATTTAGAAGAAGATGAATTTACGTGGGAACGGATAGGAAATCCTGGGCAGTCGCTCAGGTCCGGGGCACCGGGACTTACTTAATGGAGGTCACCATGCGTTTCAACTTCTCTGGTCATCCGGTCAATGGGTTCGGGATCGCGCCCCTCGTGGGCGCGAACCTGCCGATGAACGAGGGGGCCGAATTGGTCTCCTACGTGAGGGAGATCCTGCTCTCCCTGCCCGGGCGGGAGGCGCTCCTCGCGGGCGCCTCCGCGGAGATCGTCCTGCCGGGCATGAGCCCGGCCGCCGCGGTCCTGTTGGCCGAATGGCACGGACAGTTCGGGAACTTCCCGAACATCCGTTGGGCCACTCGAGGCCCCGCCGGCTTCGAGTGGCCGGAGGCCGCCTCGGCGGACCTCCAGGAGGTCCGCACCTCGGCCCGGACCGCGCGATAGTCGCACGGTCCGCCAAAGGAGATAAGACGACTCCTTGAAAAACAATTCGGCTAAAACAACGCTCCGCGAGCGGAGCAGATGAGGAGGATGTCATGGAAAAGACATTCGTGATCATCAAGCCCCTTGGTCTGCAGAATTTCCTGGTGCAGATCATGGGGGCGCTCCGCAAGGTGGGCACGGTCGTCGAGCGAAAGCTCGTGGCCGTAAGCCGCGATCAGATCGCGGCCCACTACGCGGAGCATTCCGAGAAGGCGTTCTTCCAACGCCTTCTCGAGTACTACGAGGGTGAGACCGTTCTCATCCTCGTGCTGGAAGGCCCGGACGCAATCGCCCGCGTCCGGGCAGTGGTGGGACCGTCGGACCCCAGGAAGTCCGATGCGTCCCAAATTCGCCACCTGGTAATGACGCGGTGGCAAGATGGTCAGAAAGGGTGGTCCAAGATCGAATTGGCCACCTCTGGCGTGGATAACCTAATCCACGCCAGCGACTCCCCGGATGCCGCTGTGCGAGAGATCGCGCTCTGGTTTCCGGAGAGCTGACCGCAAGTCCTGGCTCGCATACCTAGGGCACAAAAACGTATGCGCACATCTTGGCCGAGCGAGTTGCTGCACAGCACTCCCTCGGCCCGCGAACCCCCTAGACCGCACGTCGACGGGGTTCCTCTACTGAGTTCACAAGATATCTTGCGAATTGAGTTGAGGAAAGTTTGTCAGCAAAGAACGATGTTGCGGAAATTTGTCTGCGTCACGTTCCTTTGCGAAACAATTCCTCTGTATGGAGTCATCATGACCACCACCCGCACCCTCGCGCTCGTCAACACCTTCGCCCGCCGTCAGACGGCGGAGTCGAAGTTCTCCCACTTCGGTGGGAGTGAGGACCAGCTCCTCGAGCTGGTCGAGGCCTGCATGGAGCAGGCCAAGGCCGGTTACCGGGACGGGGTCATCCTCGTCCCGGTCCCGCCGGAGAACTTCTTCTCCGGCGTAGTGGAGGTGTCCACGGACACCCCGCTGCGCGCCGAGTTCGGCGCCCGCGCGAAGAGTGAGGCACCGTACATCAACGTGGTCGCGGCGGGGGGCGAGAAGCTCCCCGCGGCGGCCGTGGAGGTCGTGCTCTACAGGCACGACGTCCTCGGGGCGGACGCCACCCGCAACGAGGCGGGCGAGCCAGTGGCAGAGTGGGAGATCATCTCCCTCAATGCCCGGGCGACGGAGGGCCCCGAGCCCATGAGCCCGATGGCGATGGCGAGGAACTTCCTCGCCCTCGAAGGAGGAACGAAGGCGGAGTACACCGCCGAGGAGTTCGCTCGAGCCATCGTGTACTGGTCCACCCGCGCCATGCGCGGGTGAGGCCGACCGCTGACAGACCGGGTATAGTCTGTCGAAGTCCGGAATCTATCCGGCACACGCGAACCCCCTCTCGACCGCACGTCGCGATGGGGTTCCTCAACTGAGTTCAGAAGAATAACTTATGAATTGAGTTGAGGAATCGCTAAGAAGTACGCAATCGATAGCATGGAATCTAGTCCGTGTCCGATTGTGTATGTGGAGATTTCTTTTTAAGGAGGACACATGTCCAAGATCCTGAGCACCGAACAGGGCATCGCCCTGTTCAACTCCCTGGTCGCCCTCGCAGGCGAGGGCGACATCGTGCTGGAGGGGCTGCATCCCTCCGGTCCCGAAGAGTGGGAGTACGAGGGCCTGGCCCTCGGGCTCCTTCGAGGCGAGTTCGCTCGCCTCGGGATGCACGAGGCTCCCAGCCTCGTGCGCTGCGAGGACTCCGTTCTCGCGCACGAGCTGGACAAGCTCGTGTGCGTGGTGGGAGCCGCCTGTCCCCGACGGGGACGGGCACAGTTCCACAAGGAATCCCTCGAGGACTCCGCGCGACGCGGAGTCCTCGAGATCGCCTCTCTGAGGCAAGCGATTGCCGAGGGGCGACTCTTCGAG